>CATVZP010000092.1 GCA_958348565.1 uncultured Collinsella sp.
TAGATGCGAAGTAGGCGGCCCTGCTCGTCGGAATCGTCGGGGTAGAGGAACAAGGTGAGGTTCTTGGCGATCTCGGTCTTGTCGAAGTCGATGGAGCTGCCGGGGACCAGGCCGTCGTCGACGCTCGCCAGGTCGAACAGGCGCAGGCGGTTCTTGGTGGGCTGGCCGTAACCGGGCACATCGATGTTGACGAGCTTGGAGGTAACGGCAAAATCGCCGAACTCGACGGTGTAGGAGCGGTCATCGTCGACTAGGATGTCCTGCTCACCGAGCCACTCGTCGGGGACGGCCTTCTGCTGGTTGTCGACAAAGCGCTGACGGAACAGACCGTAGTGATAGTTGAGGCCCACGCCATCGCCGGTCAAGCCCAGCGTGGCGATGGAATCCAGGAAGCATGCGGCCAAGCGGCCCAGGCCGCCGTTGCCGAGTGACGGCTCGACCTCGAATTCCTCGATCTTGTTGAGGTCGTGACCTGCGGCGGTGAGCTGGTCCTTAACCTCGTCGTAGATGCCGAGGTCGATCATGTTGTTGATGAGCAGCTTGCCGATCAAAAATTCGGCGGAAATGTAATAGAGCTTTTTCTTGCCGTTGTTGAGCGGGCAGGCGGCGGAGCGCTCCTGCACGAGTTTGACCAGCAGCTTGTAAATGCGACGGTCGTCGAGCTGCTCGAGCGAGGTGCCAAAAGACTGCTCGGCGAGTTCCATGAGGTTAATTTGGGGCATGTTTTCTCCTGTGATGGGTTGTTTCATGTCTGCAATTCATAAGAAGCCCGCGCGAGGGGATTGGGGTGGCCTCGCGCGGGAAAAGCAAGCGCGTCCGCACGGTGGGGAGGGGTCGGGCGCGGTAGCTCCTATTGAGGAAGCTCGATTTCGGCTTCCGACGGGATGCGGAAGTAGGTCTCGGTCCAGTCGGTGAGTTTGTGCTCGAGCTCGCGGGTGATGGCGCCGTCGAGCATGCGCCAGGTCCAGTTGCCGCCCAGCGTGGCAGGGGTGTTGATGCGCGCCTCGTTGCCCAAGTTGAGCAGGTCCTGCATGGTGTAGATGCACGTGTCGCTCACGCTGGCGGCGATGGTGCGGTTGAGTGCATCTGCCATGGGTTCGCCGGCCTGCTGATGGGTGTACAGGGCTGCCTGCTCGCGCTGACGCGGGGTGGCCGTTCCCTCAAACCAACCGCGCGCCGTCTCGTTGTCGTGGGTGCCCACATAGGCGACGGTGTTGGCGATGTAGTTATGCGGCAGGTAGTACGAGTTGGTGCCCTCAAAGGCAAACTGCAGGATCTTCATGCCGGGGAAGCCCGAGTTGTCGCGCATGTCGATGACGCCGGGGGTGAGGAAGCCCAGGTCCTCGGCGATGATGGGCAGCGTGCCGAGCTTTTCCTCGAGCGTCTTGAAGAACTTGAGGCCGGGACCCTGCGTCCACGAACCGTAGGACGAATCGGGTGAGGAGAACGGCACCTCCCAATAGGCCTCGAAGCCGCGGAAGTGATCCAGGCGGATGACGTCGTACATGTCGAGGGCGGCGCGAATGCGGCCCTCCCACCAGGAGAAGCCGTCGGACTCCATGGCGTCCCAGTCGTAGATGGGGTTGCCCCAGTACTGGCCGGTGGCCGAGAACTGGTCGGGCGGCGTGCCGGCGACGCTCACCGGATTGCCGGCGGCGTCGATCTTAAAGAGCTCAGGCGTCGCCCACATCTCGACGGAGTCACGCGAGACATAGATGGGCAGGTCGCCGATGATGAGAATGTCGCGCTCGTTGGCATAGGCCTTGAGGCGGCTCCACTGGCGATCGAAGAAGTACTGCGTCATCTGGTGGTAGAGCATACGCGCCGGATGGTCGGCGCAGACCTTGGCGGAAGCCTCGCCGCGGGTGCGAAGCTCCGCGGGCCACTCCCAAAACGCCTTGAGACCGCACTCCTCTTTGACGGTCATGAACTCACTGTAGGGGATGAGCCAGTCCTCGTTGGCCTGGATAAAGTCATCGAAATCGGCCGGCTTGTCGGCGGCAAAGCGCTCGGCGGCTCGGTCGAGAATCTGACGGCGGCCGCCAAAGATAGCACCGTAGTCGACATTACTGGGGTCAGAACCCAGGTACACGCCATCGATATCGCGCTGCTCCAGATACCCTGCCTCGATAAGCTCGGCAAAGTCGATAAAGTTGGGGTTGCCTGCGCGGGCCGAGAACGACTGATAGGGCGAATCGCCATAGCTGGTCGTCGTAAGGGGCAGAATCTGCCAGTAATGTTGTTTGCACGAGGCGAGAAAATCGACGAAGTCGTAGGCATTCCAACCAAAGCCGCCGATTCCGTATGGTCCGGGCAGAGATGAGACGGGCATGAGGACGCCGCTTGCACGCTCCATGAATGCGCTCACCAACCTTCTTGTTGTGGGGTCGGCCTGCCGATGGGTGTGCAGTCCGCCTCCGATGTTCTGATTCGATACGCCTATTGTAAAACATGTTGTTTAAACATGTACAGGCAAGATAAAAAAGTTGGTCGATTTTCGGCGAATGGTTACATGCCATGAAAAAGCCCCGACCTCACAACGTGAGATCGGGGCAAGAGCGGTATGTAGGTTTTTGCTACTCGGCGTCGGCGAAGCCGTTGGGGTTGTGGCTCTGCCAGTTCCAGCTATCGCGGCACATGTCCGCGATGTCGTACTGGGCCTTCCAGCCCATCATGCGCTCGGCCTTGGAGGCATCGCACCAGTTGGCAGCGATGTCGCCGGCGCGGCGCTCGCGGATCACGTAGGGCAGCTCCTTACCACAAGCCTTGGAGAAGGCGGCGACGACCTCGAGTACCGAGGTGCCGGTGCCGGTGCCCAAGTTAAAGATCTCGACGCCGGTCTTGCCGTTCATCCAGTTAAGGGCGGCAACGTGACCAGAGGCCAGATCGCACACGTGGATGTAGTCGCGCACGCCGGTGCCGTCGGGGGTGGGGTAGTCGTTGCCAAAGACCTGAACGGCCTCGAGCTTGCCCACGGCGACCTGGGCGACATAAGGCACCAGGTTGTTGGGGATGCCCTTGGGGTCCTCGCCGATCAGACCCGACGGATGAGCGCCGATGGGGTTGAAGTAACGGAGCAGCACGACGTCCCACTCGGGGTCGGCGGTGTGGACGTCCATAAGGATCTGCTCGATCATCCACTTGGTCCAACCATAGGGGTTAGTCGCGGGCTTCTTAGGATCCTCCTCGGTGACGGGCGGGTTGTCCGGGTCGCCGTAGACGGTCGAGGAGCTCGAGAAGATGATGGACTTGCAGCCATGGTTGCGCATGACGTCGATGAGCACCAGGGTGTTCTCGATGTTGTTGTGATAGTACTCGACGGGCTTGCTCACCGACTCGCCGACGGCCTTAAAGCCGGCAAAGTGGATGACGCGGTCGATCTGATGGGTATCGAAGATCTTGTTCATCGCATCGCGGTCGAGCACGTTGGCCTCGTAGAAGGTGAGGTTCTTGGCGGCCTCGTCGCCCACGATGGTCTTGACGCGGTCGACGGCGACGGCGCTGGAGTTGGAGAGATCATCGACGATGACGACCTGGTAACCACCCTCGAGCAGCTGAACGACGGTGTGCGAGCCGATAAAGCCGGCGCCACCGGTAACGAGGACGCAGGTGTCTTTGGGGTCGAGTGCTTTGGACATGTAGTCTCCTATCGAATCAGGAACACTTCTTCAGGGGAGTATAGCGCAGGCAGGGACGCCCAAATCGTGCGCTGTAGGAAAAGCAGAGGATTGTGCTAACGTACTCATAGAAGAGCTTGCGTACGCATAACCTGATCTTTGGCATTTGCTTACGAGCCGCTGACCTTGCAGTTTCCTGCCGTTCGTGGAAATCGTTGGGACGCGCCATATGTACGCTAATATGTATGAGTTGAGCGACATATAAATAAGCATGTAACGGAGTACATATGTCACCAAACAGCGATTCCATCCTTTCCCAGGAGCTCTCGCGCCGCACTGCCCTCAAGGCCCTGTTCGGCGCCGCTTCTGCGGCAGTTCTTTTTGGCCTGCCTGCTCGCGCCCATGCGGCGGAGGCTTCCAAAGAAACCACCGATAAACTGAATGCCGCCCAGGCCCAGCTCGACGAGGTTCAGGCCCAGCTCGACAGCATCGCAAATGAGTATGCGGCGCTGGCCAACAAGAATGCCCAGACCCTCAACGACATCGAGAATGTCCAGGGCAAGATTGACGACACGCAGGCCCAGATCGATGAAAAGAAGGCCGAGCTCAAGAAGAAGCGCAACGACCTTTCCGATCGCGTGGCCGCCAGCTACAAGTCCGGCGGCACGAACATCCTGTCGCTGCTGCTGGCCTCTGGCTCGTTTGAGGAACTCGTCGCCAACGCGCATTACGTTGAGAAGATCAACAAGAGCGACCGCGACGCCATCGAGGACATTCAGACCATCCAGGAAGAGCTCGATGCGCAAAAGACCGAGCTCGAGTCGCAGAAGGCCGACTTAGAGAAGCTCAAGGACCAGCAGACTGCCCAGATGCAGGACATGCAGGCCAAGCAGCAAGAAGTCCAGACCGTGCTGAACGGTCTTTCCGACGACGTCAAGGAGCTCATGGCTCAGCGCGATTCCGAGATCCTCGCTGCTGCCCAGGCTGAGGAGGCCGCTAGGAAGGCTGCCGCTGCCGCGGCTGCCGCGAACAAGAACAATTCCTACTCGGGTGGTTCGAGCTCGGGTGGTGGATCGTACGCGCCCGGAACTCCGCAGCAGAATGCCGGCTCGGGCAAGCAGCAGGCTGTCGTCAACGCGTGCTACTCCACGCCTTCGCCGGGTCAGAACTGGTGCGCGGCGTGGGTCACCAATGTCTTCCGTAACGCCGGCGTTGGCTACTTTGGAGGCAATGCGTGCGACATGTTTAACGCCTGGTGCTATAGCTCCGACCGCTCGGCGCTGCAGGTGGGCATGATCGTGGCCGATTCCTCGCACAGCGGCACGGGTGCTCCGGGCCTTATCTACGGTCATGTGGGTATCTACGTTGGCGGCGGCATCGTTATGAGCAACGAGGGTGCCATTACGTCTAAGTCGCTTGACTCGTTTATTAGCTTCTATGGCACTGGCTCTGGCGTGCGTTGGGGCTGGCTCGGCGGTATTGCGCTGTCGTAGCTGCGGCTTGAAGTAAGTTGGTCCGTGGCTGCCCGGAAGGCATTAGGTTGCCTGCTCGGACAGTCCTGCTCGCACGGAGAGCACATTAAGTGCTCTCCGGCTCGTGCGGAACTCGCGATCAACCTAATGCCTTCCGGGCAGCCACGGACCTCTCGGATCCAATACGCCACACACCGGACTGGGTTATCTGAATAAATATGGCGAAGGCCCCTTTCGGGGCCTTCTCTTTTAGAGGAATTCGCCTACTCGGTGGACTTCGGGTTCTAGGTCTACGTTGAATTGGTCTTTGACGGTTGTCTGGATGTGGCGGATGAGTTCGTCGACGTCGGCGGCGGTGGCGTGGTCGGCGTTGACGATGAAGCCGCAGTGCTTCTCGCTCACCTGCGCGCCGCCAACGGCGTGTCCTCGCAGGCCGGCGTCCATGATGAGCTTGCCGGCAAAGTAGCCCTCGGGGCGCTTGAAAGTGGAGCCGGCACTCGGCATGTCGAGCGGCTGCTTGTCCTCGCGGCGCTGGCGGTAGTCGTCCATGTCGGCCTTGATCATCGCGGCGTTGCCCGGAGCGAGATTGAAGGTGGCCGAAAGCACGATGAAGCCGTCGTCGGCAATGCGGCTCTTGCGATAGCCCAGGTTGAGCTCATCGACATCGAACTCAATGATATTGCCGCTGCCGCGGGTGCCGTCGTCGAGCTGGCGAGCGGGTTTGTAGACGCGCACGGACTCCAGCACATCGGCCATGCAGGCACCGTAGGCACCGGCGTTCATGTAGCAGGCGCCGCCGACCGATCCGGGGATGCCCGAGATGGGCTCCATGCCGGTGAGGCCGGCCTCGGCTGCCGCCGCGGCGACATCGGAAAGCAGCGCGCCGGCTGCCGCCGTGACGTGCGTGCCGTCGACGGTGATGTTGGAGAGACCTTCGCCCAGCGCCACGACAACGCCGCGGATACCCTTGTCGCCGACGAGCAGGTCGGAGCCGTTGCCCACGATGGTGAGCGGTAGGTCGCAGCGATAACAGGTGTCGAGCGTGGCGACGAGGCCCTGCTCGGTATCGGGCGTGACAAAGACGTCGGCCGGGCCGCCGATCTTAAACGTGGTGTGCTCGCGCATGGGCTCGCTCATCAGCACGTTGTCCTCGCCGGCAACGCCAGCAAGCGCGCACAGCAGGTCCTCGTTAAAAAAGTCGTTCTCGTGCATACGAATATCCGCCTTTTGGTGGTTGTTGTCATCAATCGATTGCAATATACCCCACCCGGACGGATTTGGTGCGCTGGCGGCGATAAAACAGCCGTCTACCGGATTGGTAAAGTGTTTATCACCGAGGTAGAGGGGTAGTCGCTATACTTTCAAGAGATTGCGCGTAAACCCGGAAGGAGCGAGATGGCCAACAAAGTCACCCTCAAGCAGATCGCCCAGGAGGTGGGGCTTTCCCCCTCGTCGGTCTCGCTTGTGCTCAATAATCGGCCCTGTCGCATCTCGGAAGAAAACCGCAAACTCATCAAGGAGGTCGCGGCGCGCAACCACTATGTTCCTAACCAGATTGCGCGTAGTTTGGTCATGCGCGAGTCGCGCACGCTGGGCCTTATCGTCCCTAACATCGAGAGCCGCTTTTTTGCCTCGCTCGCCGGTAGCCTGGAAAAGCGCTGCCGCGAGGATGGCTATGCGCTCTTCATTACCAGCTCGGGTGGAAGCGCCGATGACGATCTGGAGCTGCTGCGCCAGCTGGTGACGCGCGGCGTTGATGGCGTCTTCCTGGTCGTGGGCGACGAGTTCTCCGACGACCGTGCCCTGCGCGAAGAAGTCAGCCACCTGCCCATCCCGGCCGTGATGGTCGACCGTGCCATTGAGGGGCTCGAGTGCGACAAGGTGATGTTCGACCACGAGATGGGCGGCTACATGGCCACCCGCTATCTGATCGAGCAAGGCCACCGCCGTATTGCCTGTCTGGTTAACGCACGCCGCTCCAATACGGGTCGCAAACGACTTGCCGGCTATGAGCGCGCACTGCGCGAGGTTGGCTTGCCTATCGACGCACGTTTAGAGTTTGAGAGCGAGTACTACATCCCGAGTGCCTACGAGGCCTCGGAGTCGGTGCTCGCAACTGATGCTACCGCTGTGTTCGCAAGCTCGGATAACATCGCCCTCGGTCTGCTCAAGCGCTTGCACGAGATGGGGAAGAGCATCCCGGGCGACATCTCGGTGGTGAGTTACGACAACTCGGCCGCCGACGTTCTCTTTGAGCCGGCGCTGACTGCGATTGAGCAGGATCCAGGTATCCTCGCGGAGCATGCTTTTGGCTGCATGTCCAAGCGTCTTGCCGGTAGGGGCGGTAGACGTGCCGAAGAAGTCGTTCTGGAGCCGGCGCTTATCGTGAAGGGCAGCGTGCTCGATCTTACCGAATGTAGCTAAGCGTACTTGTTTGTTTGCATAGATTGCATGCGGAGTGTCCGCTATTTACCGGCGGGGCCGGGGTGCCTGCCTTGTTTTGAGAAGTTCGCGGAGCCCACTTCTCAAAACAAGGCAGGCACCCCGGTTCTCGTCCGTAAACTCTTCCGCTGGGCGAGCCATAGACGCCGCGTACCGATACGGTAAAGTGGCGGCTTGAAATTGGTGCTATATTCAGCTTGAGTTGTTTAATGCTAGTACGGGAGGCTGATATGGGGCTGTTCAAGAAGAAAAACCCGCAGGATGCCTTTGATCCCGATGTGTTTACCATCACGGATACGATTTTGGACCCGCCGCGGTTTACGTTTTTGCCGGCTATCTACCAGGATGCCAC
>CATVZP010000093.1 GCA_958348565.1 uncultured Collinsella sp.
CTTTTTGACGGCTACGAGGCCATGCGCGACCTGCCCATGGAAGACGTCGAGGTCGAGACCCCCATCACCACCGCAACGTTTAAGCAGCTCGCCGGCAAAAAGCTCGCCATCGTTCCCATCCTGCGTGCAGGCCTTGGCATGGTCGATGGCATCCTCGACTTGGTACCCTCCGCTCGCGTGGGCCACATCGGTATGGAGCGCGACGAGGTTACCCACGAGCCGCATGAGTATTACTGCAAGATGCCCAAGGATATCGATCAGCGCATCTGCCTGGTTGTCGACCCCATGCTCGCCACGGGCGGTTCGGCCGAGATGGCCATCAGCTACCTGCGCGAGCGCGGTGTCAAGGATATCCGCATGCTGTGTATCGTCGCCGCGCCCGAGGGCCTCAAGTCACTGACCGAAAAGGACCCCGACGTACATATTTATACGTGCGCCATCGACGACCATCTCAACGAGGCCGCCTACATCGTTCCCGGCCTGGGCGACGCCGGAGACCGCATCTACGGCACGCTCTAGTCGTTGGGCCTTGTCGGCTACGGTCACAAATACGAAGAAATGGTGCGCGCGGGCGAGCAAAAGTCGTCCACGCGCACTTCTGTTAACGGACGTTTTGCCCTGAGGGGTTCGAAAAAACGTATTACCGTACCTGCGGCATAAAGAAGGCCTTAAGAAAACGTACAGGTGCGTATTAACCGTTTGTTTTACGGTTGTACTTTAGCGATTGGCTCGTACAATAGTCACCAATGTTTGGCTGGGACTGTGCTGTGAGGCGTTAAAAAGGAAAGCGAGGGAGCCAGTGTTTCAGATAGCCGATCTGCTCGCTATCGTTGCAGGCGCCATCGCGGGCGCAATTGCCTTCCTTCCCTTTGTCTTTACGCTCAAGCCGGTTCTTGACGATAAGCAGAATGCGGACATGCTCAAGGGTATGGTGAGTCTGGCGGTCTCGGCAGTCGCCCTGCTCGTCTTTACCTTGGTTGTGTTTGCGTTGTTCGGAGAGGCATTTCGCATGTTCCTCCTGGGCGAGGCGATCGGCTTCGTGGTCTTTATGGCCGCCTGCACGGTTCGCGTCGCCAAGGCGCTGCGAGATCCTCATGAGGTCGAAAGGTAAGTCGTGGAAATTTTTGAAAAGCTGCCTGATGAGATTAATCATCTGGTCAGCGAGTTCAGCTCCACCCCTGTCGTGGGCGATCTGAGCTGCGGCATCACGCAGTACTCGTTTTGGCTGATCGTCTCCACGATCGTGCTCCTGATCGTCCTGGCCGTGTTCAAGAAGAAGCAGACCCTGGTTCCCAAGGGCTTCTTCGTCAACGGTTTCGAGTACATCATCGAGTACGTCGAGAACGATATCGGCAAGGGCGTCGTGGGTGAGAACTGGAAGAAGCACTTCCCGTTCCTGTGCTCGCTTTTCCTGTTCATCCTGATCAATAACATGATCGGCCTGATCCCGGGAATGAAGCCCGGCACCGGCGCAATCGGCTCCACCGCCGCGCTCGCCATCTTCGCCTTCGTGTACTTCATCTACTACGGATGCAAGGCTCACGGCGTGATCGGCTACATCAAGAGCCTCGCCCCGCAGGGCGTGAGCTTCCCGATGAACGTGCTTGTGTGGGTCGTCGAGCTTTTCTCGACCTTCCTGCGCCTCATCACGCTCGCCGTCCGTCTGTTCTGCAACATGTTCGCAGGACACGTGGTCATGGGCTCGTTCGCCATCATGGCGAGCATGTTCATGCAGCCGCTGCTTCAGCAGGTTTCCGCGGCCCACGCCGTCGGCGCCCTGCCTTCGCTAGCCTGGCTTGCCATCCTCATCCTGATCTATGCGATCGAGCTTGTGGTCGGCGCCATCCAGGCTTACGTCTTCACGGTCCTTACCGCCGTGTATGTCTCCGAGGCAGAGGAGGTCGCGGAGGAGGAGTAATCTTCCGTTCGCGCCTTAAAGGTAAGGCAATTCGTTAAACCGCCGGTGCCCGTACCCATGGAGCTCGGCAGTTATAAAAAGGTTATCCTGCGTGAAATAAGACACGCACGACAAAGGAGGAATCGTGGGAGTTATCGGTTACGGTCTCGGTGTTATCGGCGCTGGTCTTGCTATCGGCCTGTCTGCTCTGGGTGCTACGGGCGCTATGGCCCGTCAGCCTGAGGTCCAGGGCCGCGTGTTCACCGTCTTCATCATGGGCTCCGCCTTCGGCGAGGCTCTGGCTCTGATCGGCTTCGTTGTCGCGCTGATCGTTAAATAGCACGGAGCGTCAAGTATGAATCTTTCATCCCAGAAGAGCGCGATCGCACTCTCCGCGTCCGCGGCCGCGCTGCTCATGCCGGTTTCCGCGTTCGCCGAGGACGGCGCTGCCGGTGCGGACATCCTCATCCCTAAGATGGCGGAGTTCATCCCGGCGCTTATCGCCTTCCTGATCATCTGGATCGTGCTGGCCAAGGTTGCCCTGCCGGGCATCATGAAAACCATGGAGGAGCGCGGCAAGAAGATCGAGGAGAGCCTCGATGAGGCCGAGAAGACCAAGCAGGAGGCCATCGCCAAGCGCGCTGAGTCCGACTCGATCGTCACCGACGCCCGTCGTCAGGCTGCCGACATCGTTCTCGAGGCCCGTAAGGACGCCGAGTCCGAGCGTGCCCGTATCATCGAGGCTGCCCACAAGGAGGCCGAGGAGATCATCGCCAAGGCCCATACGACCGTCGAGGACGAGCGCAAGTCCATCTACGCCGGTGTCGCGAGCTCCATCGCCGACCTGTCCGTTGCCGTCGCCACCAAGATCGTGGGCGAGGCACTCGAGGACGAGTCCGAGCAGAAGAAGCTCATCGAGCGCTACATCCAGGAAGCAGGTAGCCTGAATGCCGACTAGCCGCTATCAGGACAAGGTGCTCGAGACCTACGCGCGCTCCCTTCTGGAAGCCGCCAAGGCCGAGAACCATGTGTTCGAGGACCTCGAGATGATCGAGCGTCTGGCTAGCGCCAGCCCCGAGATCATCGCCGTGCTCGACACCATGTCCAAGCGCGACCAGCTCGACCTTCTTCCCAAGGTGGCAGCTGCCTTTAAGTATGTTGCCGAGGAAGACGAGGATGTAGTGGGCGTGACCGTCACCACGGCGATCCCGCTCGACGACGAGCTGCGTCAAACCATCACTAAGAAATGCGAGCAGGACTTCGGCCGCAAGGTATTCCTTATCGAGCTGGTCGACCCGTCTATCGTGGGCGGCCTGGTGCTCGAGGCCCGCGGCGAGCGTCGTGACATTTCCGTCAAGACGCAGCTGCGCATCGCGCAGGAGACCCTCGCAAACTCTGCTAATTCGTACGGAGGTGAAGCCTAATGTCCGAAACCCTCAATGCCCAGGATATCGCCAAGAAACTGCAGGAGCAGCTCACGAGCCTCTCCGCGACGGTCGATACGCATGAGGTTTCAACGGTCGACGAGGTAGGCGACGGCATCGCGCGCGTCTCCGGCCTCAAGAGCGCCATGGCAGGCGAGCTTCTGGAGTTCAAGAGCTCCGATACCGGTGAGACCGTCTTCGGCCTTGCCCAGAACCTTGACCGTGACGAGGTCGGCGCCGTTCTGTTCGGTGCCGTCGACTCCATCAAGGAAGGCGACGAGTGCCGCACCACTGGCCGCATTATGGATATCCCCGTGAGCCGCGCCATGCTCGGCCGCGTCGTCAATCCGCTCGGCCAGCCTATCGACGGCCTGGGTGACATCGTCGCCACGCATCGTCGCCCCATCGAGTTCAAGGCCCCCGGTGTCATCGACCGTACCCCGGTGTGCGAGCCGGTTCAGACCGGCCTGCTGGCTATCGACTCTATGGTGCCCATCGGCCGTGGTCAGCGTGAGCTCATCATCGGCGACCGTAAGACCGGTAAGACCGCCATCGCCATCGACGCTATCCTCAATCAGCGCGGCAAGGGCATGGTCTGCATCTATGTCGCCATCGGCCAGAAGGCCTCCACGGTTGCCAACATCCGCGAGACCCTCGCTCAGCACGGTGCGCTCGACTACACCATCATCGTTTCGGCCACCGCTGCCGATTCCGCCCCTATGCAGTACATCGCGCCTATGGCCGGTGCCGCTATCGGCGAGTTCTTTATGTACAACGGCGAGGACGGTAAGCCCGCCAGCGAGACCAACCCCGGCGGTCACGTGCTCGTCATCTACGACGACCTGTCCAAGCAGGCCGTGGCCTACCGTCAGATGTCGCTGACGCTGCATCGTCCGCCCGGACGCGAGGCCTATCCTGGCGACATCTTCTACCTGCACTCTCGTCTGCTCGAGCGTGCCGTCAAGATGTCCAAGAAGAACGGCTACGGCTCCATGACGGCACTGCCGATCATCGAGACCCAGGACGGCGACGTCTCGGCCTACATTCCGACCAACGTCATTTCCATTACCGATGGTCAGATCTACCTGCAGTCCGAGCTCTTCTTCCAGGGTCAGCGCCCGGCAGTTGACGTCGGTATCTCCGTGTCCCGCGTCGGTGGCGATGCACAGACCAAGGCTATGAAGCAGGTCGCCGGCAACCTCCGTCTGGACCTCGCTTCCTATCAGGAGCTCGCTGGCTTTACCCAGTTTGGCTCCGACCTCGACGAGGCTACTCAGAAGCAGCTGACCCATGGTGCCCGCATGACCGAGCTCCTGAAGCAGCCGCGCTACCAGCCGTTTGAGGTTGGCGAGCAGATCGTTACGCTGTTCGCTGGCAACGAGGGCTTCCTGGATGACCTGGAGATCGCCGACGTGCTGCCTTTCCGTGCCGAGCTCATCGAGTACATGGACAACGGCTTTGGCTCGCTGCTCGACAAGGTTCGCGCCAAGAAGATTGACGACGACACCAAGGCCGAGCTCTTGCGTGTCATCGGTGACTTCAAGCAGCAGTTCATGGCCAAGCACCATGCCGACACGACTGGATCAGAGGAGAACTAAGCCCTATGGCCAACCTTCGCGACATTAAGAAGCGAATCTCCTCGGTTACCACGACCAAGCAGATCACGCGCACGATGGAAATGGTCTCTACGGCCAAGATTCGTCGTGCCCTCGATCGCTCCAAGCAGGCCGAACCCTATAAGGAGGCGCTGACCGACGTCATGTTGACGGTCGCCGGCGACGCCTCCTGTTCGGGCACCGATCCCATGCTGCAGAAGCATGAGAGCGTCAAGCATGGCCTGATTGTCGTTATTGCCTCGGACCGCGGCCTTGCCGGCGGTTTCAATACGACGGTGGAGCGCACGGCCGAAAAGCTCGCCGCTTCTTGGGCGAACGACGGCATCGAGTGCGAGATCATCGCGTGCGGGCGTAAGCCGGCCACGTATTTCCGTGACCGCGCAAACGTCACCATGCACTTTGAGGGCAACTCCTCCGAGCCCGATTTTAATCAGGCCCGCATGATCTCCTCTCATATCTGCGATGCGTATCGTTCCGGTGAGCTTGACCGTGTCGAGCTTGTCTACCACCACGCCAAGAACCGCGTGGATCAGGAGCTTCGCGTCGAGCATTTGTTGCCGCTCGACCCCGAGATGATCGCTATGGCCCACGGTCCGCGTAAGAACGAGACCGACGCCCCTAAGCGCATCTCGTCCACGTTCGAGTTCGTGCCCTCTCCCGAGCATGTTCTCGGCAAGCTTGTACCGTCTTATATCCTGACGGTCATCTACCAGGCCCTGATCGATTCGGCGGCCGCCGAGCAGGGTGCGCGCCGCAAGGCCATGCACTCCGCGACGGAAAACGCCACCGCGATCATCTCGACCCTTACCCGCACGTATAGTCGCGTGCGCCAGGCTTCGATCACGACCGAGATCAACGAGATCGTCGGCGGAGCCTCAGCATTGGAGGAACAGTAATGGCTAATAACACCGTAAAGCTTGCGGTCGAGGAAGCCACCAAGAAGACGACTGCCGGTGATGGCCGCATCGTGCGTATCATCGGCCCTGTCGTCGACGTCAAGTTTGACGGCGCGGTGCCCCCGATCTACAACGCGCTCACGGTCGAGGCCGAGACCCCGATCGGTCACCTGAGCACGATCCTCGAGGTCGAGAGCCAGCTTCCGGGCGGCGTCGTCCGCACGGTCGCCATGTCCTCGACCGACGGCCTGCAGCGTGGTCTCATCGCCACCGATACCGGTGAGCCCATGAAGATGCCCGTTGGCCCCAAGACGCTCGGCCGCATTTGGAACGTCATGGGCAAGCCTGTCGACGGTAAGCCCATGCCCGAGGTGGAGGAGTTCTATCCCATCCACCACGCAGCGCCCCGCTTCGACGAGCTCACCACCAAGACCGAGATCTTCGAAACCGGCATCAAGGCCGTTGACCTGCTCGAGCCCTACATCCGTGGCGGCAAAACGGGTCTGTTCGGCGGCGCCGGCGTCGGCAAGACCGTTTTGATTCAGGAGCTCATCAACAACCTCGCCCAGGAGCACGGCGGCACTTCGGTGTTCACCGGCGTCGGCGAGCGTACCCGCGAGGGCACCGACCTGTTCCTCGAGATGAGCGAGTCTGGCGTTATCGACAAGACCTGCTTGGTCTATGGTCAGATGAACGAGCCGCCTGGAGCGCGTCTGCGCATCGGTCTGGCTGGCCTTACCACCGCTGAGTACTTCCGCGATCGCGGCCAGGACGTTCTGCTGTTCATCGACAACATCTTCCGTTTCTCCCAGGCCGGTTCCGAGGTTTCCGCACTGCTGGGTCGTATGCCGTCCGCTGTCGGTTACCAGCCTACGCTGGCTACCGAGATGGGCGACCTCCAGGAGCGCATTACCTCGACCAAGACGGGTTCCATTACCTCCGTCCAGGCTGTCTATGTCCCTGCAGACGACCTGACCGACCCGGCGCCTGCCACGACGTTTACGCACCTCGACGCCACCACGGTTCTTTCGCGTAGCATTTCGTCGCTCGGTCTGTTCCCGGCTATCGACCCGCTCGCGTCTTCCTCCGACGCTCTCGATCCCTCGATCGTCGGCGAGGAGCACTACCGTGTCGCCGTCAAGGTCCAGGAGCTCCTGCAGGAGTACTCCGACCTTCAGGACATCATCGCCATTCTGGGTATGGATGAGCTGTCCGAGGAGCAGCGCCTTACGGTCAACCGTGCCCGTAAGATTCAGCAGTTCCTCTCCCAGTCCTTCCACGTCGCCGAGAAGTTCACCGGCAACCCCGGTGTCTACGTCCGCGTCGAGGATACCGTTCGCTCCTTCGCCGAGATTGTCGACGGCAAGGCCGATGACCTGCCCGAGCAGGCATTCCGCTATGCTTCCACGATTGAGGACGTGCGCGAGCGCGCCCGCAAGATGGGGGAGAAGTAGGTTATGCGTATCCGCATCGTGTGCCCCGTGAGCTGCGCCTATGAGGGCGACGCTGCGTTTGTGTCGATTCCGTCCACGGATGGCGAGTTTGGCGTTCTGCCTGCTCACTCCAGCGAAATCTGCACAATCGACCGCGGTTACGTTCGCGTTTCCGATAAGGCCATGGGCACTGTCGACCACACGTTTGCCGTGGCCGGCGGCTATGCCCAGGTTGCGGACGATGTCGTGACCGTCCTCGCCGAGCGCGCTTGCGATTTGGCGACCGTCGACGCCGACAAGGTTAAAGCTGATATTCAAGGTTTTGAAGAGAAGCTGGGTAATTTGTCGGAGGATGATGCACGCCGCGCCTACCTCTATAATGAAATCGCATGGTGTAAGCTCAAGCTTGCCCAATAGTCAGACGTTTTAACGTTCGACCATTTGCGAACACATCATGCCCGGGATGGCCCAGCCACCCCGGGCATGCTTTTTGAAAGGGTAGACCTTGGATATTATCCGCGTTGAGGGTGGCCACGCCATCGGAGG
>CATVZP010000094.1 GCA_958348565.1 uncultured Collinsella sp.
GTCAGCTAACAGTTGATAAGTAAATTAGTTCCTTATCACTGTTAAGCCAAGGCTTAATGAGGTTTGACGTTGCGATGAAACCGCAGGTAAAAGCTATCGAGTAACACTCTTGAAAGGTTTTGAGCTTAAGGGCTTTCTAAGGTTTGTGACGTGGATGTGGCGCGGACGTGCGGAGCGTGTGAATGCTCGCTGTTAGCGCTGCGGCTCTGCGGCGCGCACCTGCTCGATGACCTTTTCCATCGTGGTGTCGATGCGGTCTTTTTTGAGCTCGCATTCCCAGATGGTTATGGGCGTCCAGCCCATTTGAGTGAGCGCTGCCACGGCGGCGCGATCGCGTTCGACGTTGCGACGGAACTTTGCCTCCCAAAACTCAACGTTGCGCTTGGGCTGGCTCGGATTGCACTTGGGGCAGCGGTGCCAAAAGCAGCCGTTGACGAAGATGGCGATCTTGCGTCCGGGGAAGGCGATATCGGGCTTGCCGGGTACCTTCCATTCCAAACGATAGCCCGTAAGGCCCGCGGCGCGCAGGCGCTGGCGAACGAGCAACTCGGGCTTGGTGTTGGCGCGCTTGTTGCCCTTCATGGACTTTTTGATGGCGGCGCGACGGCGGACCAGTTCGCGCTCGTCAGCGGAGAGGTCCGAGGTATCGATGCCGTCGAGCAGACCTGGTTTGGGGTGCTTTTTGCTACGGCGCTTAGGTGTGCTCTTGGGCTTGGAAGCGGGCTCGTCGGTCGTGGTGGCCTCGGCGTCGTTGGCAGTGCCGTTGGCCTCAAGCCGATCTTCCTTCAGCTCAATCAGGGCATCAATGAGCCCCTTGTCGGCGGGCATCCATTCCACCATGGCAAGCGAGGTACGCGGAATCCAGCGGATATCGAGCTGGCGGTCGTGCTTCTGAGGTTCATCGGATTCATCGGCGAGCGAGCAGTAGTAGCACTCCATGGAGAGATGGAAATCGGGGTAGTCGTACTCGACGGTATAGAAATCGCGCAGGTTGGTGACTTTTACCTGCAGCTCTTCCATGAGCTCGCGGCGTACGGCGTCCTCGGGCGTCTCGCCGCGCATGAGCTTGCCACCGGGGAACTCCCAAAGTCCCAGCATGTCGCCATAGCCGCGCTGCACGGCAAGCAGCTCGTCAGATCCTTCCTTGCGAATGATCCCAGCGGCAACATGAACAGTCTTCAACAGGAGTCCTCTCTCAACATCAACACGTGGCAGGGTGGCTACCCGTACCTTACACAACGGTAAGGCAAGCGTAAGCCATATCGATGGTAGCCGACTCGTCTTCTTGCGACTATAGATGCCGTAGACTAATTGCAAGAAAGGACTCGGTATGCAAACCACGCACATGGCGACCCCGGTACTGGAGGTCGCGCATCTCGAAAAGGTATATGGAGCGCTGGGCAACGTGACCCGCGCGCTCAACGACGTCAGCTTCACGGTCAACCGCGGCGAATTTGTTGGCATCATGGGCGCTTCGGGCTCGGGCAAGTCGACGTTGCTCAACTGCGTGTCGACCATCGATAGCGCCACGAGCGGCACGATCCGCATTAATGGTCAGGACGTGACGCGCATGAAGCAGGCCAAGCTCTCGCAGTTCCGCCGCGAGGAGCTCGGCTTTATCTTCCAGGACTCCAACCTGCTCGATACGCTCACAGCACGCGAGAACATCGCCCTGCCGCTCACCATCGCCCGCACAAACTCGGCAGAGATCTCGACCCGCGTGCAGGATGTGGCAGCGCGCCTGTCCGTGAGCCAGGTGCTCGACAAGTATCCCTACCAGATGTCCGGCGGTCAGCAGCAGCGCGTCGCCGCCTGCCGCGCGCTCGTCACCGACCCCACCATGATCATGGCCGACGAGCCCACCGGTGCCCTCGATTCCAAGAGCGCTCGCCTGCTGCTCGAGAGCCTGGAGGCCCTCAATCGCCGCCTGCGCGCCACCGTGCTCATGGTCACGCACGACAGCTTTGCCGCCAGTTACACGAGCCGTGTGCTGTTTATTCGCGACGGCAAGATCTTCACCGAGCTGCGCCGCGGCGACACCGACCGCCGAGAGTTCTTCGACCGCATTATGGAGGTCGTTGCCATGATGGGCGGTGAGGGCTCCGATGCTCTGTAAACTCGCTTGGGGCAACGTCCGCCGCGCCGGCCGCGACTACCTCGTCTACTTGCTGACGCTCACCCTGGGCGTCACGGTCTTCTATGCCTTTAACACCATCTCGATGCAGGTCGACATCGCCGGAATCGATGAAGAGGGCTTGGCGCAGGTTATGGGCAGCATGCTCGGCGACCTGACGTACTTTTTGGCCGGTGTCATGGCTTTTTTGATGGTGTACGCCAATAACTTCATCATGAAACGCCGCAAAAAGGAGTTTGGCCTGTACCAGGTGCTCGGCATGGGGCGCGGGCGCGTCGCCACGATCATGGCGCTCGAGACGGTGATTGTCTCGGTGGTGGCCTTTGTCGCCGGTATTGTGCTGGGTGTGGGACTCTCCCAGCTCATGACGTTCTTTACGGCCTCGCTCTTTAAGACACAGATCGCCAATTTCCACTTCTTTTTCTCGATGCATGCGTTCAATCTGACCCTTGCCTGCATGCTCGTAATGTTTGTGCTCACGCTACTGCTGAACCTCCGCGCCGTGCGTCGTACCAAACTCATCGAGCTTATGGGTGCCGAGCGTCGCAACGAGAGCATCAAGACACGCAACCCCTGGATCGCGATTGCCATCTTTGCCGTGGGTGCGGTGCTTGTGGGCGTGGCCTATTACCGTCTGCTACGTGATGGGTTCCCGCTAACCGCGACGGACAGCAAGCTGCAAGAGGCCATGAACCAGTTTGGTATTACGACCGCTATGGTTACCGTGGGCACCTTTGCCCTGTTCTGGGGACTCTCGGGCATGCTCATCAAGCTGCTGCAGAGCCTGCGCGGCGTGTATTGGCGTGGCCTCAACATGTTTACCGTGCGCCAGCTTGCGGCCAAGGTCAACACCGTGTGCTTTTCGATGGGCGTCATCGCGATGCTCCTGTTTTTGGCCATCACCTCGGTGACGTGCGGTATGTCGATTGCCAATGTGATGAACGAAAACCTGGAGCGCTATAACCCTGTTGACGTGTCTCAGACGTATGTCTATTACACGCCCGATACGCTCGACTACTACAAAGGGTACAAAGGGTATGTCAATCCGTCTGAGGCCGATCGCATGGTGTTGGCCGATACAACGGTCGATTTGTACCCTGCATGGCACGGCAAGGGCAAGTCGGCGAACAACAACGACGAGACCGGCAAGAAGGTCGATATCGCCGATGTTGCCGGTGAGCATGTGCAGATCGATTCGTATCTGAGTTACCCATTTGGCGGCTCGAATCCTTCGGTGACCCCAAGTGAGATGTGCAAGATTATGGGCGAAAAGCTTCCCAAGGCGTTCGGGGGTAGCAATGCCGATACGATGGGTCTGTTTGTGACGCCGGCGAGCCAGTACAACAAACTGCGTCAGATGATGGGCGAGGAGCCGGTGCACATTGGCCGCGACCAGTACTTGCTCACGTGTGATATGGGCGGCGAGCTGGTCGACCTGTACACCAAATACATGGCCGGCGGCCATACCCTCACCTTGGGTGGGCATGAGCTCAAGCCCGCAACCGATAAGTCGGACGAAGATACGGCGGCCATCGCCAACTCGGCGATGGGCAGTAATCCGGGTACCGTCGTCGTTGCCGACGAGCTGTTGTCCCAACTTAATCTGCAGCCGTATTCCAGTAGCCTGCTCGTTAACTACAAACAGGGGATGGATACGACTGAGGCAGACGAGAGCATTAAAAACACTGTGCTCGACAATCTGCTCGTTGACGGCAAGGAGCCGGGGTCGTGGGGAATCTTCATCACACGCTCCGAGATGTACACGCAAGCAGCGCAAATGAACGGTCTTATTAGCTACCTAGCCATCTACATCGGCTTTGTATTGGTCGTTGCATGCGCGGCGATTCTGTCGATCCAGCAACTCTCCAACGTGGCCGACGGCAGCCGCAGCTATCGCGTGCTGGCGCAGATCGGCTGCGACGACCGCCAGATCCGCCATTCGGTGATGGCGCAGCAAGCGGTATTCTTCCTGTTCCCGCTGGCGGTGGGCTTGGCGCACTCCTTTGTGGCACTTAAGGTGATCATCGAGCTGGTGAGCATATTCGGAAATATGAGCATCGGCGGCACCGTGGGCCTCACCTGTGCAATCTTCCTGGCAGCATACGGTGGCTACTTCCTGGTGACCTACCTCATGAGCGCCGGCATGGTGCAAGCTGCTATCGCCACCCGCTACAGCGAGTAACAAGCGGGCAAAACGGTCGCAAAATCAGAGGCGTATTACCGCCGCGAAGGGACCAGGGGCCCTTTCGCGGCGGTTTTTGCCAATCTGGTGCGTCTCAGATACAAGTGAGTAGACTTTTTTGAACCTGCCGAGCACATCGCGACAAATGCTCAATAAAACCGCAGGTCAGAGCCGTGGCGTTTTAGGGTGTGCTTAGACTCCTGCAAAAAGCCTACTCACTTGGTTTTTCTGCTAGAAGACCGCCGCGAGGGAAGGCAACTCCCTTACGGCGGTTTGGACGTTTGCCCAGATAGCCGTTGGGGACGTCCCCAACGGCTACCCAAGGAGTGTCCCAAACTGCCGGCAGAAAAGGAGCGTCCCTAACTGCCACATCAAACGAAAGGGCGCTGACCTCCTGGTCGCGCCCTTGAAGTTGAACGTCAGATTGTCCAAATGCGACCCGCGCAGCGTCGGCCGGTTACGGCGTTTGGTAAAACGCCGTAACCTACACCCGCTCCGCGATCTCGTGGATGAGGTAGTCGGTCTTTTCCCAGCCCAGGCACGGATCGGTGATCGACTTGCCAAAGACGCCGCCGTCGACCGGCTGGTTGCCGTCCTCCAGGTAGGACTCGATCATAAAGCCCTTGACCAGCTTGGAGATGGACTCGTTGCGGCGGCAGCTGTCGAGCACCTCCTTGCAAATGCGATACTGCTCAAGCGGGCGCTTACCCGAGTTGTCGTGGTTGCAGTCGATGACCGCTGCCGGATTGGCATAGCCGGCGTGCTCGGTGTAGCGTTCGGCCAGGCGCTCCAGGTGCTCGTAGTGGTAGTTGGGGTAGGTGCGACCGTCGAGACCGATGTAGCCACGCATAACGGCGTGCGCGAGCGGATTGCCGTCGCACTCGACCTCCCAGTTGCGGAAGATGAAGCTCTGGTGCGCCTGCGCGGCGTAAATGGAGTTGAGCATAACGGTGGTAGAGCCGGCAGTGGGATTCTTCATGCCGACGGGTACCGAAATACCGCTCGACACCAGGCGATGCTCCTGGTTCTCGACCGAGCGTGCGCCCACGGCAACATAGCTCAGCAGGTCAACGAGGTACTGGTAGTTGGACGGATAGAGCATCTCGTCGGCGGTGAAGAAGCCTGTTTCCTTAATAACGCGCAGGTGCATATGGCGGATGGCCTTGACGCCCTCGAGCAGGTCGTCGGGAGCCTCGGGGTTGGGGTTGTGCAGCAGGCCCTTGTAGCCGGTGCCCTTGGTGCGCGGCTTATTGGTGTAGACGCGCGGAATGATGATGAGCTTGTCCTTGACCTCCTCGGCGGTCTTGGCCAGTCGGTTCATGTACTCGAGGACCGAATCCTCGCGGTCGGCAGAGCACGGGCCGATGATGAGCACCTTGCGTGCGTCCTCGCCGGTAAAGACTTTGGCGACCTCGGCGTCAAATGCCTGCTTTTTGGCGGTAAGCTCGGCAGAAAGCGGCATTTCCTCGCGGATCTCCATGGGGATCGGCAGCCTGCGTTTGAATTCCATGGCCATAGGGGCCTCCTCAATCTATAAAAAGAGCAATAAGCGTATTGTCGAGTGTTCGGCATTATCCGCTGTCGCACGCTAAAGTGCAAGCCCTTGCCACCCCGAAACCTGCCAAAAGGGACAGGTTTATTTTGGCAGGTTTTATATAGGGGAACGTCGGCGGATACCGGGAGGGAGTGGCGTCGCGCGGGACCCTAAGGCTATTGTCGGTTCCCCAGGAAACACCCTGCGGGCAAAAAATGCCAAATATGAGTACTGTTGCTAACCTAGTAACATATCCGTCTAGCGAGATAATAGACAAAGTGATAAATATGTTCATTAACGTTGGCACGCAGAAGCCTGCTAACGGGCGTTTTGATTAATTTGAAGGCGTATAGAGCCCGCAAAGAGGTCGTTTGAGGCGGTTTTGGCTGTTATTAAAAAGGTAACAGTACTCATATTTGCCCTTTTTTGCCCACGGGGCCTCGAAGGGGCTGTCAATCAGGTCCCAGGGGAGGCGGCTCAAGGGCCGCAGAACAAAAACGGGGGCGCAGGTTGTCCTGCGCCCCCGTTCTCGGGCGTTATTCGTTCCCTGCGGCAGAATTTACGCCGCTTCGTCGAACTGCGAGTTGTACAGGTCGGCGTAGAAGCCGCCCTGGGCGAGCAGCTCGTCGTGCGTGCCCTTCTCGACGATGTCGCCGTCGCGGATCACCAAGATCACGTCGGCGTTGCGGATCGTGGACAGGCGGTGCGCGATAACAAAGCTGGTACGGCCCTGCATCAGCGCATCCATGGCACGCTGAATAAGCTCCTCGGTGCGGGTATCCACGTTGGAGGTCGCCTCGTCCAGAATCAGCGCCGGGCGGTCGGCCAAAATGGCACGGGCGATGGTCACGAGCTGGCGCTGACCCTGCGACAGGTTGGTGCCCTCCTCGTTGATCATAAAGTCGTAGCCGCCGGCGAGCGTATGGATAAAGTGATCGCAGCGTGCGGCGCGTGCAGCGGCCTCGACCTCGTCATCGCTTGCATCGGGGCGTCCGTAGCGGATGTTCTCGCGGATGGTGCCGTTAAACAGCCAGGTATCCTGCAGTACCATGGCAAACTCGCCGCGCAGTGCCGCACGGTCCCAGTCGCGCACGTCGACGCCCTCGACGCGCAGCGAACCGCCGTCCACGTCGTAAAAGCGCTGCAGCAGCTTAATGAGCGTGGTCTTGCCGGCGCCGGTGGGGCCGACGATGGCGATGGTCTGGCCGGGCTGCGCCTCGCAGCTAAAGTCGTGGATGATGGTCTTGTCGGGCGTATAGCCAAACTTCACATGGTCAAACTCCACGTGGCCGGGGCGCTTCTCAGGGATCTGCGCGTCGGCCTTCTGCTCCTCCTCGGGTGCGGCTAAAAACTCAAACACACGCTCGGTGGCAGCTGCCATCGACTGCATCGTGTTGCTCACGTTGCCCAGCTGCTGCACGGGTTGCGTAAAGTTGCGCACGTACTGGATAAAGCTCTGGATGTCGCCGGGCGTGGCATTGCCGGTCAGCGCGAGCTGCGCGCCCACCACGACAACGCCCACGTAACCCATGTTGCCCACCAGGCTCATAAGCGGCATCATCAGGCCCGACAGGAACTGCGAACGCCAGCCGCTAATAAAGAGTCGGTCGTTTTGACGGTCGAACTCCTCGATTGAGGCCTCGGCGCGGTCGAACACCTGAATGACGTTCTGGCCGGCAAAGTCCTCTTCGATAATGCCGTTGACGGTGCCCAGAACCTGCTGCTGCTCTCGGAAGTACGGCTGCGAGAAGTGAATCATTACGGTCAGGATAATCGCGGCTGCCGGCAGCGTGAGCACGGTGACGCCGGTGAGCGGCAGGCTGATCGACAGCATCATGACGAGCACGCCGATAATCTGCGTCACCGACGTGATGAGCTGCGTCA
>CATVZP010000095.1 GCA_958348565.1 uncultured Collinsella sp.
CACATTAAGTGCTTTCCTTTGCGTGCGGAACTCGCGACAAACTTAACCCCCGCCCCCAGCCCCGGAGACCCTCCCTGCCGTCACTTTGTTCGAGTCGTTGTTGTTCCTCGCCGCTTCCGCGGCTCGAGGTCCCCGTTCTCCTCAGCGGGGTTGCCTGATGGTTGTTGTTGAACTTCGGCCTTTGGCTCAAAGAAAAACGGGAGATGCGATCTGCATCCCCCGTTTTTGTTGCGTTTACTCTAGGTCAATAAACTTGGTGCTCAGGATCTTGCCGTCTTTGACAAGCATTCTGGCCATGGTGGGGCCTCTGGTGCCTCTGGGGTAGCTGGCGCTGCCTGGGTTGAGGACCAAGCAGTGGCCCACTTGGGCCTCTTTGGTTACGTGGGTGTGACCGTTGATGGCTACGTCTACGGATCCCACGGGGAGATCTTCGCGGTAGTGGGCTACGGCGAATTTGAGTCCTTCGTAGGTGAAAAGGGCCAGACGGTCTACATCCGGGCCGTAGTCGCGGTAGTAGTCGTTGTTTCCTAGGACCGCTCGCACGGGGGCGATGGTGCATAGATGCTCGTAATCCATCTCTGAGGTGAGGTCTCCCGCGTGGATGATCAAATCTGCGCCCTTGAGCTCGTCCAGAAGCGCGGGCGAAAGATAGCCGTGGGTGTCCGAGATGATGTCGATGCGCTTGGCGCTTGCACTGTTCATGGGATCCCTTCTTCAAAACCAATTCGACGTATATACAAAAAGCCCCACGGCTCCGCAGACAATTGTCTACAGGGCTGCGGGGCCAGCGTGCTAGAGGCTCAGGGCCTTCTTGAGCGGCACAACGCGGCGGCGCGAGACCGGCACGCGTTCGTCGACGCCCGTAATGCCCAGTTGGATAGCGCCCGAGGGCACCGTCTCGACATCTGTGACGCACGCCAAGTTGACGATATAGCGGCGATGAACGCGAAAGAAGCCAAAGTCGCAAAGCTTGGCCTCGAACTGTGCCAGCGAAGTCGTCGATAGAAAACGATCATCGACGGTATAGATACAGGAGTAATCGTCCTTGGCCATGATGAAGCGAATGTCATCCACGGGAATGAGGACCTTACGGCCGCCCTTTTCCACCGGAATGCGCTCGATGGTGGCTTTGCTGTCCGTGACGGGCTTGGCGTGCTGCATGACCTTCTCGATCGCGCGATCCAGGCGTGCCTCCTCAACCGGCTTCATTAGGTAATCGACGGCATCTACGTCGAACGCCTCGACGGCATGATCGCTATACGCGGTCACAAACACAATCGCCGGCGGATTCTTAAGCTTATGTAGCGCCTCGGCAAGCTGCAGACCAGAAGCGCCGGGCATCGAGATATCGAGAAAGACGACATCGACGCGGCTTTCCATCAGCATCTCAATGGCGGAGCGGACGCTCGACGCCTCAGTGATCGTGCCGATCTTGCCCGTCTGCTCGAGCAAGAAGCGAAGTTCCGAACGGGCCGGGGCCTCATCATCCACAATCATCGCACGCAGCATAGGGATTAAACCTTTCGTCAACAAACTACGCTGGGCATCCGCCGCTTGGCGTTGAGCCCATAGCCTTTTATTTTACTCTTGAATGTCAAAGATGCTCTCTGACAAATCAAGATGCAGGAGCACTTTGGTGCCCTTGCCCGGCGCCGATTCGACGCGCGTATAAGAGTGCGGTCCATAAAAGCGATGGATGCGCTCAGAAATATTGTGCATGGCCACGCCGGCGCCGCCGCCTTGCGGGGAACTGGCATCGGGGCGGGCGGAGCGCTCATCAAACAGCCTGGCGGCGGTGCCCTCGTCCATGCCCACGCCGTTGTCGGCCACGGCAATCAGGATTGCGTCGTCGCCGTCTTGATGGACGGTCACATCGATCTGCAGGGCATCGCCATCGCCCATGCCATGCCGCACGGCGTTCTCGACAATGGGCTGGATTACAAAGGCCGGGACCAACGTGTCCTCGACATCCTCGGAGACATCGAAGGTCGCCAGTACGCGGTCCTCGCCAAAGCGCGCCTTCTCAAACGTCAGGTAGCGCTTGGTCTGGGCAACCTCGCGCGAGACCGGGATAAGCGACCCCGAGTTGTCGAGCGTGGCGCGATAGAACGAGGAGAACTCGCGCAGCAGCTCGCGGGCACGCAGCGGGTCGGTACGCGTAAACGACGCGATGGTGTTGAGCGTGTTAAACAGAAAGTGCGGATTGATCTGCGCCTGCAGGGCACGCACCTCGGCACGGGCCGTGAGTTCCTTTTGCACCTCGAGCTCGTGGATGGCGAGCTGCGTGGACAGGATCTCGGCAAAACCCGAGGCGAGCGCATACTGGGTACGGTCGACGGCACGCGGGGTCTTGTAGTAGAACTTGAGCGTGCCGACGGTGCGGTCGCCCACCTTGATGGGCGCGATGATGCCGGCGGGAACATGGTTGTGCGAGCCATCCGCACCCACCACGTCCACCACGCGGTTGAACGACTGCACGATGCCGTGCTCAATGACGTAGCGCGTGGCAAGCGTATGGATGGGCGAATCGGGCAGCAGCTTTTCCTCGAACTCGCCCACGCAGGCCAGCACGTTGCCCTCATCGGTGATGGCAACGGTCATGGCACGTGTCTCGGGCAGAATACGCCGGCACACCAAAAGCGCCGATTCCTGCGTCAGGCCGCCCTTAATGTCCTCGAGCATGGCCGAGGCAACCGAAAGCGTCTCCTCGGTGTACTGGGAGCGTACCGAATCGGGATTGAGCGTCAAAAAGATAAAGATGCACAGGAAGATGCACAGCAGCGCACAGGCGATCACCGTGGCAATCGGCTCAATGCCAGTCGCCAGGGCAAAGATAAAGTACACCAACACGCAAACGGCGCAGACAACGGCGATGATGCGAAAGATTGAAATTGAATTATCGCGCTGGGCGCGGCGGTCGATCATTCAGCCCCCTCCAGGATGCTAATCAGTTGTGCGTCGCGCCAAAGTTCATCCATGATCTTGGGCCAGAAACTCTGAAAACGCAGGTAGCTTGCGGCGTTTTGGCGGGCATAGGTCTTGGCCTCGTCAATACCATGACGCCAGATGCGCAGATACCCCTCGTGCTCGCGGGTAAACATGCTGCGAACCATGGCGGTCTTGCGCACGCGGTCGTCGAGCTCGCGCGAGATCCACGGACCCGGATAGGGCATGAGTGATGCGGCCGTAACCGGAATGAGCTCCTTTTGGTGCGCAGCGAACGTCAGCTTGGCCCGCTCGTAGTACCAACGGTACACGTCCTGCATAAAGCGCGGCGAGCGCTTCTCGGACTCGGGCGGCAGGTGGCGCACGGTCCACTCGTTATCGAACCACACGTCATAGCCGAGCATGCGCATGTTAAACAGGTAGTCCAGATCCTCGCCGCGGGTGATAAACGGGTCGAAGGCCACGCGCGTAAAGGCGCGGGCGTGCAGGGCCATCAGGCCGCCGCACACGTAATTGGAACGCGAGATGCGGGTGCCCGAGAGCGCCTTTTTCATCCAGCGATTGAACTCGATACGCTTGGTCCACCAGCGATGGCAAATGCCCACTTTGTCCGTGGGAGCCAGCGGCGACCCGTCGCGATCGTAAAAGTATCCGCTCTTGACTAAAATCGGCAGGCCCTGACGCGTCTGTTGGCCCAGTGCATAGGTCGCACGCTTCATAAAGTCGGCATCGATGACGGTCTCGTCGTCATCCAAAAACACAACCGCGTCGTGCCCCAGCACCGCCGCACAGGCAAGACCCATGTTGCGGATGGCGCCGTAGCCGCGCAGGCTCACGCACTCGCCCGAGCCTTTGGGCGCGATCTGTGCCACGCGGTCGGCAACACGCGAAGCCTGAGTATTGGTAACGATGGTGACCTTAAGTGTGGGATGCGCATTAACGATTTCGTGCACGCGATGGGATACGTCGGCCGTGGCGGAAACCGGACAGACCACCAAGAGAATGATGCGCGGAATGTCGCGCACCTGTTCGAGCGAAGTCAGGCAGCGATCGAGCTCCGGGTTGGCGGCATTGAGCGACGTCGAGTGATCGTAGGTGCCGGGAGCGTTTGCTTGGGTATCATCGCCCGCCCAATATGTTGGGATCACAACCGTGGCGTTCATACCTTTACCCTCCTTGCAACACAAAAACGGGGCGCCGCCAAACACAGGCGACGCCCCGCGACCTAGCTGATTCCATCATACCCACTTGGGCTAAACATTGCTCGGAAGTCAGAATGATTTATGCGGCTACTTCCAAAAGAGTACTGCAGATAGGCACAATTGCTGCACTGAGCCCGATTGCCTTACGCCGCCGCCTGAGCCATGCGGGACAGACGGACCAGCAGCACAAAGCCAACAACCAGCAGAACACCAATAGAAAGGACGCCCAGCGACGGGTTGCCGGTCAGCGAGGTGACAACCGACACCAGGAAGGTGCCCATAACGCTTGCGTAACGGCCAAAGATATCGAAGAAGCCGTAGTACTCGTTGGACTTTTCCTTAGGGATAATACGACCGAAGTAGCTGCGGCTCAGCGCCTGCACGCCGCCTTGGAACAGGCCGACCAAAATAGCGAGCACCCAAAACTCAAAGGCGGTCTTCAAGAAAAACGCGGCAAAGAGCACGATGCCCATATAGGCGGCGACGGCCACCATGATCATGTTGAGCGTGCCCACGCGACCGGCGAGCTTGCCGTAGATGATGGCGGACGGGAAAGCGACGAACTGCGTAACGAGCAGCGCCAGCACCAGTTGGGTCGAGTCGATGCCCAGAGCCGATCCGTAGCTGGTTGCCATGGAAATGACCGTGTGCACACCGTCGATGTAGAAGAAGAACGCGATCATGTAGACCAGCACGGTCTTGTTGTGGGCGATCTCGCGCATGGTGTGTCCGACCTCGGAGAACACGCCGCCCACGATGTGGCCGATGGTGTCCTCGGGACCGCGCTCGCGACCGTACTTTTGCTTATAGGTGCGAATGAGCGGCAGGGTAAAGATGAGCCACCAGGCACCGGTGATGACAAACGACAGACGCGTTGCCAGCATGGTGGGGACGCCAAGAGCGGGGCCACCCATGATAAGCGCCAGGCAGATGATGAACGGCACGGTGGAACCGATGTAGCCCCAGGCATAGCCCGAGCTGGACACGGCGTCCATGCGCTCGTCGGTGGTAATGTCGGGCAGCATAGCGTCGTAGAACGTCATGGAAGAGTTAAGGCCGATGGTGCACAGCACGTACACGGTCAAAAATGCCATGGCGGACATGGGGATAGCCTGCGCCAGGCAAAGAACCAGGCCCGTGAGGAAGAAGCCCAAGAAGAACTTGATCTTGTTGCCGGCGTAATCGGCAAGCGCGCCCAGAATGGGCATGAGCATGGCAATGACCAGCGAGGCAATCGTCTGCGCGTTGCCCCAGGCGACCACCAGGTCTGCCGAGGAAGCACCGGTATTGATGGCGTTAAAGTAGATGGGCACCACCGAGGTATTGAGCAGCACGAGGGCCGAGTTGCCCACATCGTACATAACCCAGTTACGCTCGAGCTTGGTGTATTTCATGGACAGGGCCCCTTCGTATTTCGCCCGATATGCAGTTAGTTCATCGTACCCCAATTGTCCAGAGGCGCCGGTAAGGATTCGGCAAAGGGGCACGCACGAGCCCTACTCCTCGCGGTCGAACTCTTCGTCGGCGCCGAGCACGCGACCGCTGTAATTGACGTGGTTGGTCACGGCCTCCATATCGCCGGTCTCGATGAATCGGGCGACCGTGCACTCGTAATCGAGCAGCGCGCGGTCAAAGACCTCGGGGAAGCTCTCGGTCGAGACTTCATCGGTAAAGGGGTTCTTCCATGCCAAGTGGCCCAGGTTGCCGGTACGCTCGGGCAACTCGGTCGTCACGCGGTGCGCAAGGCCGTCGAGCAGCGAATAATCGTGCACCAAGCCCTCGAGCAGGGCAATCGCGCGCGTCTTGGCCGAACCGGCCGGCTCGATAGTGCGGTAGAGCATCTGCATGTCCGAGACGGCGCCGCCGTACTCCCCCACCGGGATATCGATGCCGTACACGCGTCCGGCAACATAGCTCATCAGCACGCCGGCAACGCGATTGATGCGGTCGGTAGTGACGATCTCGCCCGCCGGCGGATAATCCTCGACCGTTGCCCCATCGCGCTTGAGCTGCAGCATCAGCACGTCCAGGTCGCTTTCGAGCACGGCATGAACTTGACTGCCCGAAGCCTCGAGCTCGGGATCGGACTCGACAATGCCAAACTGCTGCTCGTAGACAAAGGGGTGGGCATTGCGATCGAGCACATAGTGCGACAGCAGGCCCAGCGCAAAGGCACGACCCAGATTGGCATCGCGCGGCTGCAGGTGCGACACGCCGTCGCGCAGGCACGAGAACTGGCGCGACATGCGCGAGCGATGCATGACCTGAGCAAGCGACATACAGTCGGAAATGCGCGGCGTGAGCATGTGGAAGAAAAACGGGTCGGGACCTTGGTTTCCCAGGATAAAGGCGATGCGCTCCTCGTCGGACGTAATAACGCCCTGCGGAAGACGGTCGATGCTTTCCTCGCCAAACAGATGATGCGTAATGAGCGCGGGCATAATAATCCTTTCGATTTCATTCGATGCAATCCATTATGCCCACCGCACAGTCATGCCAAACCTGCAACGGCAAACGATGGCGCACCGACCCTTACGCAAGCCCCAAGTGCGATTTGACCTCGGCAGCGCGACGGCGGGACACGGGCACCGTCGAGGTTACGCGATCGAGCCTGAGCTCCATCAGGCCCGTGGAGCCGATCTCGACATTATGCACGTCTTCCAAATTAACCAGATAGCTGCGATGGACGCGGATAAAGCCCTCGGAGGCCAGGCGACGCTCGAGCGAGGAAATCGACTCATTGATCAGATACGTCCCCTCGGCGCAGACGGCGTTGCAAAAATCGGCGCGCGCCTCAAAGTAGCAGACATCCGCCACGGGAATGAACACCTTTTTGCCCCCGCGATCCACCGTCAGGCGCAAAGGCTGGCGCGGAGCATGGACGACACGGCGAGCGCCCAGGGCAGTCTCGATCTTGTCGAGCGCCTTTGACAGGCGGGCATCCTCGACCGGCTTGACGATGTAATCGACAGCATCGAGGTTATAGGCATCGGCCGCATACTCGGCAAATGCCGTCACAAACACCACAACCGGCGGCGTCTTTAGGTTCTGCAGCGTCTCGGCAAGCTCAATTCCCGAGCGACCGGGCATGGTAATGTCTAAAAACAGCACGTCGGGCTTGTTCGACAGAATCGACTCCACGGCTTCGGTGACATTGCCCGCCTCGGCAATCTGACCCACACGCGTATCCTTTTCCAACAGATAGCGTAGGTCAGCCCTAATTGGAGGCTCGTCATCAACCACCAGGATGTTCCAGCCTTCGGACATATGCGCTTCCCCTCTTTTTCTCTCGATCCAACCGCGTGCTACACCGTTAGCGGCGCCGGCTCATGCGGCTCGCCGTTCAACTCAACGATGACCTGTGTTCCCACGCCCTCCTGGGACTTCACGCGCATGCCAGAATCTTCTCCGTAAAAGAAATGGATGCGCTGAAGCACGTTGAAGAGCGCCAGGCCGCAACCTCGCTTGA
>CATVZP010000096.1 GCA_958348565.1 uncultured Collinsella sp.
ACTTTAGCTGGACGCGCTCGGCCGACAAGTATCTGGACCTGTACTTCTTTATGCATCCGGAGATCGAGAGGCCGGCGGCGGTTGTCGACGAGCCTGTGGTTGTGGCTGAGGAGGCTGAGGCCGAGCCCGAGCCCAAGGCCGAGCCGGTTGTTGAGGCACCCGCTGCTGCTGAGGAGCCCAAGGCTGAGGTGAAGGCTGAGGCTAAGCCAGCTGCAAAGCCTGCCGCCAAGAAGACCACGACGCGCAAGACGACGGCCAAGAAGGCTACGACAACCAAGGCCGCTGCCACCAAGACCGCCGCAGCAAAGACGACTGCCACCAAGGCAACGACGACGCGCAAGCGCACGACCGCCGCTGCCAAGAAGGCCGCCGAGGCCGAGGCTGCTCCCGAGATAAAGGCTGAGGCCGCCGTCAAGGCATCGGCCAAGACCACTGCCAAGAAGTCGACCGCGACCGCCAAGAAAGCAACGGCCGCAAAGTCGACGACGACCAAGGCTGCCGCTACGAAGGCCGCCGCGAAGACGACCACGAAAGCAGCCACGACCAAGGCAGCCGCAAAGCCGGCCGCCAAAGTCGAGGAGACGCCCGCAGAGTCCAAGGCCGAAGCAACCGTCGAGGCCAAACCGGCCGCCAAGACCACCACGCGAAAGCGCACGACGACGGCCAAGAAGACCACGACCAAGACAGCCGCTCCGAAGGCTACAGCAAAGACCGAGCCCGCCAAGGAGACCCCGGTCTCCCCCGCCGCTCCCACTGAGGAAAAGGCCCCGACCAAGAAGACCTCCGTCCGCAAGGCAACGGCCACCCGCAAGCGCCGCTAGCCCGCAGACGATCTAAAACCTAATCAAAACCCTAAACAAGGGGCGCTCCAACCGGGCGCCCCTTCTCTGTAGATAGTTGGTAAAACGATTTTCTAGGACAACCGTTCGCCGATGGTAAACGGATGTTGTTTATACACCCTGTGTACAACAGATATACTTACATTTTGTGCGTAAAGCCCATGGCCCGCAGGCCGTGATTCTATTGAACTGGACCGTACTATGAGATTGATACACAACAGCCGTCTGCCGCAGTTTCGCACTCCGTTTGGCGCTGTGACCACAGGAACTACCGTTGCACTCTCGGTTATTTTGGAGGATGCCGATCCCAACCAGGCAACACTCACCCTGCGTACCTGGGTCGATGAAGTCGGCGAGACCCTGATTCCGATGGAGCACGAAGGCGATGGCATTTTTACCGGCGAGCTCAAATGCACTGAACCGTGTCTTGTGTGGTACAGCTTTATATGCAATATCGAGGGCCAGCCCGAGGTTCGCCTGGGCGCGCCCCAGGGCCGCACCGGCGGCGAGGGCGTAACCTACGACTACGCCGAGGTGCCGTCCTTCCAGATTACCGTCTACAAACACCGCGAGAACCGACCCACCTGGTACGAGCGTGGTATGGTCTACCAAATCTTCCCCGACCGCTACGCCCGTGACGAGCATTGGCGCGATCGCACAATGGCCCAACTCGAAAAACCGCGCAAGGGCATTCAGCGCCGGATGGTCGAGGACTGGAACGAGCCGCCCGTGTACGAGCGCGCCGAGGACGGCTCCATCAAGACCTGGGACTTCTACGGCGGCTCGCTCAAGGGCATCCAGGAAGACCTGCCCCGCATCGCCGAGCTGGGCTTTACGGCCATCTACCTCAACCCCATCTTTGAAGCCGCGAGCAACCACCGCTACGACACGGCCGACTACACCAAGATCGACCCGATCCTGGGCACCGAGCAGGACTTTACCGAGCTGTGCCAGGCAGCCGAGAAGCTGGGCATCTCCATCATCCTGGATGGCGTCTTCAACCACACGGGCGACGACTCGATTTATTTCAACCGCTACGGCAACTACCCGGGCGTGGGTGCCTGGCAGAGCGAGGATTCACCGTGGCGTGATGCGTTTACCTTCCACGAGGACGGCTCGTACGACTGCTGGTGGGGCGTGGGCAATATGCCGGCCATCAACGAGAAGTCCGAGCTGGTGCGCGAGAGGCTCCTGGGCAAGGACGGCGTGATCCGCAAATGGCTGCGCGCCGGTGCCCATGGTTGGCGCTTGGACGTCGCCGACGAGCTTTCCGACGACTTCCTGGCCGAGATCAAGAAGGCCGTACTTGCCGAAAAGCCTGACGCACTGCTGCTCGGCGAAGTCTGGGAAGACGCCTCCAACAAGATTAGCTACGGCCATCTGCGCCGCTACCTGCAGGGCTCCGAGCTGGACTCTGCTATGGATTACCCCTTTCGTGACATGGTCATCGGCTTTTTGATGGGCTACAAGAACGCCTACCAAGCTGCCGAGGATATCGAGACCCTGCGCGAGAACTACCCGAGCGAGGCATTGTCCTGCGCGCTCAATCTGCTTTCGAGCCACGACCGTCCACGCATCATCTCGGTGCTCGGGGGCGGCCCCGACGAGTCGCAGCTGCCCGAGTGCGAGCGCAGCAAATGGCGCCTGGACGAGAACTCGATGGGCCTGGCCAAGAGCCGTTTTTGGCTTGCAACGCTCATGCAGATGACCTTCCCCGGCGTGCCTTCGATCTACTACGGCGACGAGTACGGCCTGGAGGGCCTTACCGATCCGGGCAACCGCCGCACCCTGCCGACAAAGGACCAACTGCACGACTTCGACACGCTGGCTATTGTCAAGAACGCCTCCGCCGTACGCCGCGCACTGCCATTTATGATCGACGGCGAGATCAAGGCCTTCGCGCTCAACGACGAGGTGCTGGCATACAACCGCACGGGCAAGGATGGCGAGTCCGCGACGGTTATCATCAACCGCAGCCTGCGCAATTCGCACCGCGTGACGATTCCGGCGCTTGGCGAATGTGCGAGTGACGTGATCAGCGGTCACGAGTGCGAAATCCACAACGGTACGGTAACGCTCGATCTGTATCCGCTGGGCTCGTCGATCATCTATCACCATGCCGAGCAGCGCCTGCAGGAGCCGCTCGATCACGGCGCGGGCGTCGTGTGCCATATCACCTCAGTGCCCACCGACGACGGCAAGCCCGGCACGATCGGAGCACCCACGCGTCGCTTTATCGACCATCTGGCCGCTATGGGCATGCGCTACTGGCAGGTTCTGCCTGTCAACCCGACGGACTTCTTCCGCTCCCCTTACGCTGGGCCTTCGGCCTTTGCGGGCAATATTGACCTGCTGCCCGAAAGCCAAAAGGAACTGGCGGCCGACTTTGAGACTTGGAAGGCCCGTGGCGGCGAGGATGCAGACCCGCTCTACACGGCGTTTAAGCATCGCAACGCCGATTGGCTCGAGAAGTACTGCGTCTATATGGCCGTCAAGAAATACTTTGAGGGCGAATCGCGTCACGATTGGCCGGCCGATGTCGCGCGCTACAACGAGCATCTGATTGACGACAAGCGTTTCCACGACGAGGCAGAGCTGCAGGCATACATGCAGTACCGCTTTGACCTGGCTTGGTGCGAGCTCATGAACTACGCGCACAAGAAAGGCATCGAGGTCATCGGAGATATTCCCATGTATGTTTCGGACGATTCGGCCGATGCGTGGAGCGAGCCCGAGAACTTCTGGCTGTCCGATACCGGCAAGGCGATTGAGATTTCTGGCGCGCCGCCCGACAATTTTGCGCCCGAGGGCCAGGTGTGGGGCAACCCCACCTTCCGCTGGGATCACATGAAGGAGAACGGCTACCGCTGGTGGATGGACCGTCTGCGCCGCGCATTCTCGCTGTACGACCGTGTGCGCCTGGACCACTTCCTGGGATTCCACAGCTACTTTAGCATTCCCGCAGGTAAGGCCTGCGCTGACGGCCGCTGGCTGGCGGGTCCGGGCAAGGACCTGTTCCAGACTGCCTACGACGAGCTGGGGCCGCTCAACTTTATCGCCGAGGACCTAGGCTACCTGACGCCTGGCGTTCGCGCCATGGCTTCGACCTGCGGCTTCCCCGGTATGGACGTGCTGGAGTTTAGCGATTACGACGTCCGCAACGGCGTGTATCCCACGCCGGGCAAGATCCTGTACACCTCGACGCACGACACGTCGACGCTCGCCGGTTGGTGCACGCGCTCCTTCGCGGGCGGCGACGAGCCGAGCGGTGTTGAGGTGGCGGCCAAGCTTATGGGCGACGCGCTGGCAAGCGACGCTCCCCTAGTGATGATGCCGCTGCAGGATGTCCTAGGACTAGGCGACGATGCGCGCATGAACGTGCCGGGTGTCGCCACGGGCAACTGGACCTGGCAGGCCGATGAGGCCGACGTTGCGGCCGCCGAGGTCAAAACTGCACAGCTCCTGCGCAACACCCATAGATTCTGGGGCGAAGCGTGATAAAACCCCCGATATAGGGTACAGTTACAAACGTTTGAATTTATGCGGGCAGAGCGATCTGCCCGCTTTGTGCTGAAAAGGAAGTATTATGGCACGCTACGATTACAAGTGCACGAGCTGCGGCAACGTGTTTGAGGTTGAGCATCCCATGTCCGAGACCCCCGAGGTCGTGTGCCCGAGCTGCGGCGCTCCGGCGACAAAAACGTTCTCGGCCAGCGGCATCAAGTTTGAGGGCAGCGGCTTCTACAACACCGACCAGCGAAGCGGCGGTTCCAGCACCAGCGCCACCAACGGCTGCTGCGCCAACTGCCCGCATAACCACTAGCGACAAGCGGTCCCGCCACCCAGGTTTCGTTATGAGTTGCGGTGAAATAGTTCCTGAATCAGCCCATCTAACGGCCAAACAGGAACTATTTCACCGCAACTTATCTATAGATCGGATTTCGGGCTGATGCTAAGTTTGTAACATTCCAAAACTCTGCCGGATTACGGGGCTGAATTGACAACCTCTATCCATTCCGGTAATTTGCAAATTTCAACAAGCCATCTACCTGCGGTTTTATTTAAGCCATTTTTGCTGTGGTCGGGCATCACCAATCTAGCCCCGTAATCCGCCCTACTTTTGATAACAGCAAGCATGAGACAGGGCTATTTTTACCACTCTTTACCGCTATTGCGATCTCCACTCGCAGGACATCCTGAGCTGCGGTGAAATAAGGACTGTTTGGCGGGTAGAAGCCGATATTCAATCCCTATTTCACCGCAACTTAGTAGTTACTTGTGGACCAGGCGGGCGCAGAAGTGGCCGTCGTAGGAATCTGCGTTTACGGGGACGCTCTGGAATAGCCCACGGTCGTTTTGGCGTACGGAAACGAGCTTCTTGGCCTGGGCAAACTCGGGGAGCTGCAGAATCTGGGCTTCGGAGAGCGGCGCCACAGTAAAGCCGGCGCCCTCGGGAGAGGCCAAGAAGGCATCCACGACCTGCGTGTTCTCTTCATCAAAAACCGAGCAGGTGGCATAGATAAGCTCACCACCGGCAGCCACGCGCGCGGCTGCTTCCTTGAGCATCGTCAGCTGCAGGCGGGGCAGCTCGGTCGTAACGTCGTTCTCGGTCAGGCGCCACGGAATCTCGGGATGACGGCGCATGGTGCCGGTGCCAGAGCACGGCGCATCGATAAAGACCGTGTCGAACAGGGCGGGCTCGCCGAGCATGGCATCAAACGACGTGAGCACCTCATTGAGCTCGCGGGCATCGCCCGACACCGTACGAACACCTGAGATACCCGCCTTATGCAGGCGCGCGAGATTCTGATCGCACTTGCGATCATGCAGATCGAGCGCGGTATGCTGACGCTCGTACCCGGCACGCTTGGCCTGGCACATCATCACATAGGTCTTGGTGCCGCGACCGGCGCCAATCTCCAGGCAACGACCGGGGCGTGTCGCCGCAGTGGCGATGAGCTGGGCGTTAAGGTCCGAGGCAACCGCGGCAGCACGCTCAAACACGCCCGATGCAACCGTGACCTGCGCATCGACCGGAGCATGGCAGCCCGGAAAGACGGGTGCAACGAGCTGCGAGATAAACGGATCGGGCTTTGTCGCATACGCATTCTCGTGCAGTGCAAGCGGTGCAGGAGCCAGATTGCCGGCAAAGTTGAGCGCGCCCTCGGGCGTATCGAACGAGGCCATAATACGAGCGCACAGCCAGCGAGGAAGACCCATCAAGCGAGACAGGCGAATCAGGCGGCGCTCAGACTCATCCACGTCGGATGCCGTGGCAAAGTCCTCAACGTTGTCCGCAACCTTATGCAGCACCGCGTTAGCCAGGCCCGCGGCAGACTTAGCACCGCTGCGCACCAGCTCAACACCCTGACTTACGGCAACGCAGCCCGGCGTATGCAGGTAGAGCATCTCGAAGGCCGAGATGCGAAGCGCCATGCGAACGCGTGGCGCGACCTTTTTGGGCTTATCCAAAAACTGATCGAGCAACTCATCCAAAATTCCCTGTGTGGCGGCAACACCGAGCGCCAAACGAGCGGCAAAAGCGGAATCGCGCTGGTCAATGGCCTTGGCGGAAGCACGGGAAGACAACACGTCGCGTGCGTACATACCGCGGCGATCGGCCTCCATCAACACATCGAGCGCAAGCTTGCGCGCGGGAGACAACTTGCTCATGACAGTACACCCCACCTAAGTTCGGCACCCTGCAGGCCGACAGCCCAGGCAGAAGCAGCCATGGCACGCTTGCCATCGGGCTTAACCTCGAGCAGTTCAACCGCGCCATCGGAAAGGCCCAGGTAAACACGCTTACTCTTGACGGCAACAGCGCCCTCGCCAAGCAACACATCGGCCGGCGTGGCATCGAGCACGCGAACCGACTTGCCAGCAATCACACAACGGGCAGGCGCGGTATCGGACGAAGCGAGCACATGACGCACGCAATCGAGCGCTGCCATCTGCGGATCCAGACGCATCTCCTGCTTGGAAATCTTGGCAGCATGAGTGACGAGTGACTCATCCTGCTCAGTCCAAACAGCCGAGCCGTCGGCAAGCGAGGGAAGCGTATCGGCAAGCAACTTGCCACCAAGCTCACCAAGTTCCATGGTCAGAGCCTCAGCATGCTTACCGGCAACCGAGGTCGAGGCCTGGGCGCAATAAGCGCCCGTATCCACGCCATGCCCAATGCGCATAATGGAAACGCCGGCAACCTCGTCACCAGCAAGAATGGCACGCTGAATGGGAGCAGCGCCACGCCAACGAGGCAGCAGCGAAGCATGAACATTCACAATACCAAGCGGCGCCATATGCAGCACCTCATCAGGCAAAATGCAGCCATAGGCAGCCACACAGAAAATATCAGCCTGCGCAGCCTGGAGCGTCTCAACAACCTCAGGCGTCATACGATTTGCCTCAACGACCGGCAACCCCAGCTCAAGCGCCTTGGCCTTAACAGGAGAAGGCTCAAGCTTCTTACCACGCCCACGAACAGCATCGGGACGAGTAATAACAAGCGCAATCTCGTTCCCAGCCTCAACAAGCGAAGTCAACGAAGGCACAGCAAAATCAGGCGTACCCATAAACACAATACGCATAAAGAACGTCTCCCCTCAACCAAAGCCGAGACGGCTACAAATAACAGCGGAAAGCCAAGTACCCAGCCCATCCGCAATAACAATTCAACAAGAACAAATATACCCAAAACAAAAGAAAGAGCCGCAATAAAAGCAGCTCTTCCAACAAAGCAATTATCAGCGAAGA
>CATVZP010000097.1 GCA_958348565.1 uncultured Collinsella sp.
GCCCCACCACTCCACCCCCAATATGTTGTAAAACACCCCCGAGCATATGTTCGAAAACACAATATGTTGTGTTTGCAGCAAAGGTGGGATGCCACCTGTAGAACCACGCCCGCGAACCTCAACCTTCAAGTTGACCTTGAGGCGATTTTTACGTCCCTTTACACGCCGTTCACATCGCCCCCAAACTCCTCCCACCCACGGTACACACGGCCCACCACCGCGTCGGTGTCTGGCGAAAAATGGGACGGGCCCCAGATTGCCCATGCGCGCAAAAGTGCGTCTCGGCAATCTGGGGCCCATCCCCTTTAATATTTATAAATATGCAGGTCAGCGAGGTGCTAGCGATGTGCCAGCGGATGCGCCGCCAGATAGACCTCGGTCAGTTGCGTGCGGTCGACATGCGTGTAGACCTGCGTGGTCGAAATATCGGCATGGCCCAAAATCTCCTGCAGTACACGCAAGTCGGCACCGCCCGCGAGCATGTGGGTGGCAAAGGAGTGGCGCAGGGTGTGGGGGTGGAGCCCCACCAGCCCCACCTGGCGCCCGTACCGCTCGCATATCGCATGCACGGCCTGGCGCGACAGGCGACGTCCGTTCTTATTTAAAAAGACCGCCGAGGTCTCCGTCCCGTGAGCATGGGCGGCCAGGAGAGTGCGCCCGTCACCTATATAGTGTGTCAGGGCGCGAGCCGCGCTTCCCACCAACGGGGCCAGACGCTCCTTGGAGCCCTTACCGCGCACCAGGACAAACCCGTCATCGATATGGATATCGCCCACATCGAGCCCAACCAGCTCACTCACGCGCAAGCCGCAACCGTAAAGCACTTCCAAGATGGCATGATCGCGCAGCCCCATCTCGCCCTCGGGAAAGTCTTGATCGAGCAGTGCCGAGACATCCTCCACCGAAAGGTATTCCGGCAGGCGATCTGCCTTTTTGGGCAGGCGCAACGCCGCCGTCGGGTTTTGGGCCACGGCCCCATCGCGCACCAAAAAGGCATGCAGGCCCTTCACGGCAGCAAGCGCGCGCTCCACCGAGGCGTCGGAATAGCCTCCGTCGCGGCGATCGGCAACAAAGCTCTCCACGACCTGACGGCTCACATCTTCAAAAGACGCAATGTCAGCCCGCTCCAGATAGGCGCAGTACGTCGTCAGGTCACGACGGTAGGCCGCAATCGTATTGCGCGCCAAACCCCGCTCGACCGCAAGGTAATCGAGATACTCCCCCGCCACCACAGCAAGCGACGAGGGAGTAGCTTCGGTATGTTCCTGGTTCTCCGGCACCCTTAGTCCGTAGCGAGGTTCTTGGGCGTCACCTGCAGACGGTCGACACCCTCATGCTGGCCAATCGAGGCGCGCACGAACTCGCGGAACAGCGGCTGCGGGTTGGTCGGACGGCTCTTGAACTCGGGATGAGCCTGGGTGGCCACATACCACGGATGTACGTCGCGCGGCAGCTCGACCATCTCGACTAGACGCTCGTCGGGCGAAAGGCCCGAGATAACCAGACCGGCGTCCTCGAGCTGGTCACGGAAGGCGTTGTTGAACTCAAAACGGTGACGGTGACGCTCGTAGACGAGCTCCTCGCCATAGGCCTCGCGCGCGAGGGAATTGGCAGCAAGCTTGCACGGATAGGCACCCAGACGCATGGTGCCACCCTTCTCGGTCACGTCCTCCTGCGAGCTCATCAGGTCGATGACACTATACGGGCCATCAGGATCGAACTCGGAAGAGCTGGCGCCGGCAAGGCCGACCACGTTGCGGGCAAATTCGCACACGGCCACCTGCATACCCAGGCAAATGCCCAGATACGGAATCTTGTGCTCGCGGGCGAACTCGGCCGCGAGGATCTTGCCCTCCAGGGCGCGCTTGCCAAAGCCGCCAGGGACCAAGATGCCCGAGGCGTCACCCAGGACCTCGGAGACGTTCTGCTCGTCGAGGCTCTCGCCATCGACCAGCTGCACGTCAACGTGGCGATCGTAGAACACGCCCGCATGGTGCAGGGCCTCGATAACCGACAGGTAGGCATCGGGCAGCTGCGTATACTTGCCCACGACGGCGATCTTCACCTTGTCGGCGTGCTGGTTGGCATGGTTCTGCTTGCGCAGGAACTCGTTCCACTGACTCATGTCGCGCTCACGCGGGTCCAGACCCAGACGCTCGCAAATGCGCAGATCAAAGTCCTGCTCGGCGAGCAGCTGCGGAACATCGTAGATGCTCGCGCAGTCCTCGTTGGTAAAGACGCAGTCGGTGTCGACGTCGCAGAAGCTTGCGATCTTGCCGCGGATGGCATCGTCGATATGGTGATCGGAGCGCAGAACGATAATATCGGGCTGGATACCAAAGCTGCGGAGCTCCTTGACGGAGTGCTGCGTCGGCTTGGTCTTGACCTCGTGGGCGGCGGCGATATAGGGAACGAGCGACACGTGGATGTAGCAGACGTTCTCGGGGCCGGCCTCCTTGCGATACTGGCGGATGGCCTCGACAAACGGCTGCGACTCGATGTCACCGATGGTGCCGCCCAACTCAGTGATGACCACGTCGGAGCCGGTCTGCTCCTCAATACGACGGAACTTATCCTTAATGGCGTTCGTGACGTGCGGAATCACCTGCACGGTGCCGCCCAAAAAGTCACCGCGACGTTCACGGGCGATCAGGCTCTTATAGATGGCACCAGTCGTAAAGTTGGAATCGCGGGTCAGGTTCTCATCAATAAAGCGCTCGTAGTGGCCCAGGTCCAGATCGGACTCGTAGCCGTCCTCGGTCACAAAGACCTCGCCATGCTGGAACGGGCTCATGGTGCCGGGGTCGACGTTCAGATACGGGTCGGCCTTTTGCATCGTTACCTTGTAGCCGCGCGACTTGAGCAGACGGCCCAGCGAGGCCGCGGTAATACCCTTGCCCAGAGACGAAACCACGCCGCCGGTCACGAACACATGCTTGGTCATATTGAGTTACCTGCGCTTCCCGTAGAAGTTGTCCATACACATCTTACGGGTCTTCATTGTAATACTCGCGACGCGCGCCGCACACAATTTTTCTTACGCGCAATCGCATTTCTCCATCTCGAAACAAAACGCCGCCCAGTTGCCCAGGCGGCGTCGTTTCCACTATGAATGCGCGCCGTTATCGATCGGCGACTTCGTCCTTGATCAAGTCCTGCACGAGCATACCGGCACGGATGCCCTCTAGATACCATTCGCCACGCTCCGTAAGACAAATACCATTTGCGAGCTGGCCGCCGTCGTCGCTGTAGCGCGAGACGACCTCAATGATGTCTTCGGATTCCAAGCGTTCAATTGCCGCGCGGGCGCGATACGGAGACACCCCCACACGCTCGGCAAGCGTCTTTCGCGAAAAGCCATAAAATCCGCCGTTGTCTTCGGACTGCTGTGCAATCTCCATCAGCACCTGCACCTCGACACGCTTCATATCGTTGACACTCGCACGACCCTTGCCAGCCATGGCAGCCTCCTCAAACCGGGCACGGGCATCACTTGCACCGTGCGCGACCGGCACACCCCATGATGGCCGGCAACATCCATCATGCGGCATCCCCGCAAAAGGATGAAACAATTAGGGTTATTGTATACCGCCCAAATCGCTTATAGGCAGGTAAACGGGCTAATTTTAGGTTAAACGGTAGCTTTGTTGATAAAAGGGGCACACCGAATGTATATCCGATGCGCCCCTTTCAGACCAATTTATCCAGGCTTAGCGGTGGAAGAAGCCACGGCGCTCGAACTTGGGCTCGCAGCACACGTTGATGCCCAGCTTGCGCAGCACCGTCTCGTCCGTCGGCGAGATGATTACGCTAAAGAAGGCATCGCAGCCACGCAGCTGCTCCAGGCCCGAAAGGACGCGGGCCGCCGTCTCGCTCGTTGCCGAGGTGATCGAGAGCGCCATAAGCGTCTCGTCGGTGTGCAGGCGCGGGTTCTTGCTACCCAGGAAATGCGTCTTGAGCTTGCTGATAGGCTCGATCGCCTCATCGCTAATGACCTCGAGCTCAAGGTCAACGCCCGAGACATGCTTAAGTGCATTCATGATGAGCGAGCTCGCGGCGCCCAGGCGCGTAGAAGTCTTGCCGGTCACCACGGAGCCATCGGGCATGACCATGGCGCCTACGGGGCCACCCGTCAGCTGCTCCCTGGTAAGGGCGGCCGAGCGTGCCGGCGAGTAGTTCTTGTCGATACCGGCCTTCTTCATAATGATCTTGAGACGGTCGACTTGCTCATCGCCCACGCCGGTACGGCGCACATTTTCGACCGCGGTAAAGTAGCGGCGGACGATCTCCATCTTGGAAGCGTCGCGGCAGGCATCGTCATCGGTAATGGCAAAACCGACCATATTAACGCCCATGTCCGTGGGGCTCTGGTAGGGGCTCTTGCCCAGGATCTTTTCCATCAGAGCACGGACCACCGGGAAAGCCTCGACGTCACGGTTGTAGTTGACCGTGGTCTTGTTGTAGGCCTCCAAGTGGAAGGAGTCGATGATATTGGCATCGTCGAGATCGGCCGTGGCGGCCTCATAGGCGATGTTGACCGGATGCGTGAGGGGCAGATTCCAGACCGGGAAAGTCTCGAACTTGGCGTAGCCGGCGGCGGTGCCGTGCTTGTGCTCGTGATAGAGCTGAGACAGGCAGGTGGCGAGCTTGCCCGAGCCAGGGCCGGGAGCGGTGACCACAACGAGTGGACGAGTGGTCTCGACAAACTCGTTCTTGCCATAGCCGTCGTCGGACACGATCAGGTCGACGTCGTGCGGATAGCCCTCGATGGGATAGTGCAGCTTGGCAGGAATGCCGAGCGCGTTCAGGCGATTGCGGAACACATCGGCGGCGGGCTGGCCGGCGTACTGGGTGATAACCACGGCCGCGACAGCAAAACCGTTGCCGCGGAACAGGTCGACCAGGCGCAAAACGTCCTCGTCATAGGTAATGCCCAGGTCACCGCGAGCCTTGTTCTTCTCGATGTGGTTCGCGTTAATGGCGATGATGACCTCGACGTCGTCGGCAATGCTCTTAAGCATGCGAAACTTGCTGTCCGGCTCAAAACCCGGCAGCACGCGACTCGCGTGATAGTCATCAAACAGCTTGCCGCCAAACTCCAAATACAGCTTGCCGCCAAACTGCGAGATGCGCTCCTTAATATGAGCGGCCTGCAGCTCGATATACTTCGCGTTGTCGAAACCCTGGCGCATGTATGGCTCCCGTCCCGTTTCCATTTAATGTTCTAGGCGATTATAACGGAGCCCGCCCTCCCCGATACCCAGACCATCAACAGGCACCAACCAAACACGCCACCGATAAGTTGCGGTGGAATAGTTCCTGTTTAACCCCTCATGACGGCCAAACAGGAACTATTCCACCGCAACTTCCCCTTTTGGCGCAAAGTAACCTGATCCCTTTGCACCAACAACAGAAACGTCGCAGGTTGAGCATAAGTCAGCGAGCGCTGTCCAGAACGTACAAGTTGGCATGAAAAAGGCAAGGCATAGACCTTCTGGTCATGCCTCGCCTTTTGAATGACAAATTGTCGTTCTGGGCGGCGCGCAGCGTCGACCGGTTCCGGCGTTTGGTAAAACGCCGGAACATAAGTGCGCCCCCTCCCGCGCACGGAACGGGAGGGGGCTAAAGGTAGGAGTCTACCGGTGGGTTTACCCCACCGGACAGACGATGACCAGGTGATCCTTTACAGGATCGTCAAGGTTTCCGTGGGGTACCCGTTGGGTACTTAGAGCAGCACGCAGGCGACGGTCAGGATGACGGCGCAGACGACGGAGAGAGCAACGATGAGCTTAAGGGCAAACTTGAGCCAGGTCGTCCACTCGATCTTGGCCAGGGCGAGACCGCCCATGATGGCGCCGGAGGTCGGGGTGAACAGGTTCACGACACCGATGGCGGCAGAGAAGATCATGACCATAACCTCAGGCGAGAAGCCAAGCTTAACAGCCAGCGGTCCCATGATGGGCATGGAGACGGTGGCCATACCGGAGGTCGAGGGGATCAGGAAGGACAGGCCGAAGTAGACCAGGAAGCTCATGGGAGCGAAGATCACGCCGGATAGGCCAGCCAGGGCATTGGCGGCAGCGTCGAGGACGAAGACGTCGAGGCCGGTGTTAGCCATGAGGACGGAGATACCACGAGCGAGGGCGATGACGAGAACAACGGACATCATGTCAGCAGCACCGGTGATGAAGGTGTTAACGATCTGCTTCTCGGACAGGCCACCGATGATACCGATCAGGACGGCCATGAGGAAAAACCAGGTGGAAGCCTCGTCGAAGTACCACTGGCCAATGGGCAGGCCGGTGATCAGGGCAGACCAGCCCTGGACGACGGCGTTACCGTCGGCGTCGTAGACAGCGCCAGCGTCGAAGAAGTTGGCGACGCCCTCGTTGAGGTCGGCCAGCGGGATGAAGCCGACGATCATGACGACGAAGGTGAAGGCGAAGGCGATCAGAACACCCTTCTGACGACCAGTGAGCTTGACCTCCTTGTGGACCTCGGAAGCAGCCTTGCCGTGAGCCTCTTCGGCGTCCTTGAGCTCCTGCATCGACAGGATGGTGGAACCCTTGTCAGCCTTGACCTTCTTGGCATAGTTCATCACGAAGACGATGGACATAGCGGTAGTGACAATCCACAGGACGGCACCGAGGCCGATGATGATGGACTGGTTGACCTCAATGCCAACGCCGGTCAGAGCGTCGACGGCAGCGCCGACGGCGAACGGGTTAACCGTGGAGCCCAGGCAGCCGCAGCCAGCGCCGAGCAGAACGGTAGCGGCGCCGACCATGGGGTCGAAGCCAGCGGCCATCATGGTAGCGGCGAGCAGGGCGTAGAAGGGAACGGTCTCCTCGCACATACCATAGGTAGTACCACCGAGGGAGAAGATGAGCATCAGCACGGGAATGAGCATGATCTCGTTGCCCTTAAGCTTCTGCACCAGAACGGCGATGCCGTTGTCCAGAGCGCCGGTCTCGGTCATCATGCCGAGAAAGCCGCCCAGGATCATAACGAAGAGGCAGACAGGCAGAGCGTCAGCGAAGCCCTTAATCGGGGCGGTGCAGAAATCGCTCAGACGGGCGGCAGTAACCGCGCCGCCGGACGTGCCGGAGACGATAACGGTAACAACTGCAACAATTGCCAGCAGAGCAAGAAGAATGGTGAACGATGAAGGCATACCGCGCTTTTTCTTAGCGGTCTCAGTCATAGTTCTCATCCCCCCTTCATAAATCATTTACTGATCTCGCCCGAAGCGGCTCTTCCGTGCCGTGCCCACCGCCCGACGCGAGATATTTACCAGACAAAGCCGCTCGGGGTGTGCAGCAATACACCCCGAGCGAGATGCTAGATGCTCTTACTTGAGCGTAGCGTACATGACAGCCTTGATGGTGTGCATGCGGTTCTCGGCCTCGTCGAAGACCT
>CATVZP010000098.1 GCA_958348565.1 uncultured Collinsella sp.
GCCGCGCGGCAAGGAGATATATTGCCAGACCGGAGGGCCCCCGCGGTCGGGAATCTGGGCGTACACATTTCCTACACATATTTAAAGCCAGCTTACGTTTGCCAGCCGTTCTCTACCGCTCACCGAGGGTCTCTTTATAGTGAAGCGTCATATGGCTAAAGCTGATAGGCTCCCTTAGCCAGGGCACAGCCGGCATCGAGTAACTCATCGCGCTCCTCCACCGAGAACCCCTCGGCGTATACGCGAACCACCGGTTCGGTCCCGCTAGGGCGGATCAGCAGCCAGGTGTCATCCTCGAATGCCAAACGTAAACCATCCATATGGCTTACAGCCTGCGGCGCCTTGCCGCAAATCGATTTGGGATTCATGCCAGGAAGCAGCGTTCGCAGCGATTCAGCGTCTTCTGCCTCAAGGCGCAAATCGCGACGCCCATAGCTCGTCTTACCAAAACTGGCCTCGAGCTGATCGACCAAAACGCCCAAGGGCGCGCCCGTCTTTGCCATAAGCTCACACAGAATCAGACAAGCAAGGATTCCATCACGCTCGGGCATATGCGCGGCGATGCCGATACCGCCGGCCTCCTCGCCTCCCATGAGGACGCCGCCCTTCTTCATCTCTGCAGCTATGTATTTGAAACCGACCGGCTTAACGGTCACGCGACAGCCAAGCGCCTCGGCAATGCGGCGCACGAGCGTCGAGCACGAGAGATTGACGACGACACGCCCCTCCAAATTGCGGAATTGAACGAGGTCGCCCAAAACAAGCGCCATGATTTGATGCGGATGTATATACCTACCGCGTTCGTCGACCGCGCCGATACGATCGGCATCGCCGTCGGTTACCAGGCCCGCGCATGCCCCGTCCTCGACAACCGCACGCTCGCAGGCGTCCACCCATGGCTCAACAGGGTCGGGGCAAATGTCCTCTTGATCGGACGACTCTCCGGCATGAATCTCGTGCACCTCGACGCCTAGCTCCCGCAGCAGGTCGGCAAGATATCCCTGGGCCGCGCCGCCCATGGGGTCAACCACCACACGCAGACGAGCGGCTCGAATGGCCTCGGCATCGACAAACGATGCCACCGCCTGCATATAGTCAGGAATAATATCCGCGGTGCGATAGCTTTCCTCGATTCCCATCGGCTCGGGGGCCATGGTCTCTTCGAGCTCTTCGATGACATCCTGATTGGCCGTCGAGCCATCTCCCATGCGTAGTTTAAGGCACAGATACCCCTGAGGATGATGGGACCCCGTCACCATGAGCGCACCGCAGGCCTCGCCGTCATACGCCGCCGCCCACGTAAGGGCGGGGGTTGGGACGGGCCGAGATGCGAGCACTGCGTCCAATCCGTGAGCGGCAAGCACGCCTGCCGCAAGCTCAGCGAACTCGCGCGCCTGCGGCCGGGTGTCGAACCCTATATATACTGTTTTGCCGGGATTGATCTTTTGCCACAACTCGCCGACGGCATCGGCAATGCGGGCAACGTTGTCGGCGGTAAAGTCGTCGTCGACGCGGGCGCGCCAACCATCAGTTCCAAAATGAATTATCGCGCACACGCGCAGACACCTCACAGTGTTTGGATCATGGTACGCATTGGGTATACCCGCAACGCTTGCCCGGCAACCTACCAAAACCGGCATTCACCATTTGGGCAAATGCTACCGACGATGTGCAGGCAATAAAAAACCGCCCCGTATGGAGCGGTTTCGACCTTTATATATCGAGCGCCTCGGCCATCGCCGCCGTGGTGATCGCCGTGGTCCCACAGCAACTGCCCACCATTGCGGCACCGGCATGCCTCCATTCGATGCAAGCACGCGCGAAGGCTTCGGGATTCTCGCGCCACACAGGGCCATCCTGAGTTTGGACCGGATCGCCCACGTTGGGACGTACCGTGACGGGCGTAGTCGCCGATGCAACCATCCTGGGCACTGCCACGTTCGCGGCCGCAAGTGAACAGCAGTTAACGCCAACCGAGTTTGCGCCGTGCTTTTCGGCGTACAAAACGGCAGCCTCGATGTTGAGGCCATCGCCTAGCAGGTCGCCTTTATCGTCAACGACAAAACTTACCAAAACAGGCATGCCGTCGGCGGCATCCTGGGCGCCGGCAAGTATGGGCTGCAAATTACGGATAGACGTCACCGTCTCGATCAGCAGACCGTCAACACCAGCATTGAGCAGGGCGTATGCCTGCTCTCGCGAAATGCCTCGGATTTCTCGATACTCGGCAGAGTCTTCGGCAAACCACTCAATGCCGATCGGGCCCATCGAGCCCAGCAGCAGCTGAGGGTGCGCCTGGCGTGCATCGTCGACGGCACCGCGATTGACCTCAGCCACGGACGGCGTAATCTGATCTTGCTTGAGGGCATAGCTTGATGCCTGAAAGGTATTGGTAATGAGCACCTGCGCACCGGCGGCGACATACAGGCGATGGATACGAGAAACAGTCTGCGGCTCGGCAAGGTTCCAAAACGCCGGTGGGATGTCGGCGGCATCGTATTCACTCATCAGCACGCTGCCCATGGGGCCCTGCGTCAACAGGGTCTCGCTCGACATGCGGCGCATAAGTTCCTCGCCGCCGGGACGGTTGTAATAACTCGTATCCATATATGTGTTTCGCTATTCCTCGACGCTGATTCCCTGTTTTTCGAGATAGGCGAGCCAGCGGCTCATCGTGTCCTCGGAAAGCGCATGTTCCATCATGCACGCCTCGGAATCGGCCCGCTCAAAATCGACGCCGAGCTCCTGGACCAAAAACGTACGGATAAGGCGATGACGGTACCAGATAGCCGTGCCGACCTCGCGACCACGGTCGGTCAGGATGACCTTGCCGTAATGCGATTGCTCGACAAGCTCGGACGCCTTAAGCGCCGAAACCGCCTTATTGACCGATGCCTTGGAGACACCAAGACGCTGCGCGATGTCGACCGATCGCACGCCATTGGCCTCTCCTTCTTCGTTTTCGATGCGAACCATGCACTCCAAGTAGTCTTCGTTCGCCACTGTTAGGTGCAGCTCGCGCGAGCTATTTGTCGTATCCATGACCTTCCGTCCCTTCTGCTTTCAAAGGCTGATTCTACCCCATCCAAGTGTCGCGGTATGCCGTGGCATACCGTGCTAGAGTTCTTGTTGCACACGACGACCAAGATTGGAGCGGTCTTTATGGAAAACAACGCCACGAACCCCGACGTCCTTGAGCGCTTTTTGCGCTACGTCCAAATCAACACGCAATCCGAGGATGCAAACTGCGATCAGGTGCCTTCGAGCACCGTTCAGTTTGACCTTGCCAACATCCTGGCCGAGGAGCTGCGCGAGCTCGGCGCGACCGATGCCCATGTGACCGAGCATGCTTACGTGTGCGCGCATATTCCTGCGAGCGCGGGCGCGGAGAACAAGCCCGCCCTGGGCCTGATCGCACACCTCGACACCACCGAGGCTGCGCCGGGCGCCGGTGTGAAGCCGCACATTGTGCACTACGAAGGCGGCGACCTGGTCTGCGGTACCGTTGACGGCAAGCCTGTGGCCATGAGCACCGCCAAGCTTCCCGCCCTGAACGACCTTGTGGGTGAGGACTTGGTCTGCAGTGACGGCACCACACTGCTGGGCGCCGACGACAAGGCCGGCGTCGCCGAGATCATGGCGCTTGTCGCGCGTATCGCTCAGGACCCCTCGCTGCCCCACCCCGCACTCGGCATTTGTTTTTGCCCGGACGAGGAGATCGGTCACGGCGCCGAGCTGTTGGACATCGAGGCCTTTGGCTGCAAGTACGCCTACACGGTCGACGGCGGTCCCGTTGGCGAGCTGGAATGGGAGTGCTTTAACGCCGCCGAGGCAACCGTTCGCTTTGAGGGTCAATCCATCCATCCCGGTGACGCCAAGGGCCGCATGGTCAACGCGGGCAATCTGTTCTGCGACTTTAACGCGCTGCTCCCTTATGCGCAGCGCCCGGAATACACCGAGGGCTACGAGGGCTTCTATCATCTTGAGGGCGTGTCTGCAACCGTCGACCACGCTACGGCGCGCTATATCGTTCGCGACCACGACGCGGCAAAGTTCCAGCAGAAGCTCGCGCTGATTGATTCCGCCGCAGCCCTGCTCAACCAGCGCCTGGGCGATGAACGCGTGACGGTCGAGATCAAGCAGCAGTACCGCAACATGGCCGAGATCGTGCGTGACTACCCCGAGCTTATCGATGTCGCCAAGGAAGCCTACCTTGCCTGCGGCATTGAGCCCCAGGTACTGCCGATTCGCGGTGGTACCGACGGTGCGCAGCTGTCGTTCCGCGGCCTGCCCTGCCCCAACCTTTCCACGGGCGGCTACTGCTACCACGGCGTTAACGAGTTTGTCCCGGTCAGCTCGCTCGTCAAGATGACCGACGTCCTCCAGGAACTCGTCGCCCGCTTCGCATAAGCCTGGCTGCACAATCCCAAAAGACGAATCGCCCCGTCCTCACCAGAGAACGGGGCGATTTTTTGCTGCAATGAGGACAGGTTGACGCGCGCCAGCCTCTTGACGCAAGGAGTGTCCCCAACTGCCGGCACAAAGGGAACGTCCCCAAGTGCCAAATGCCGCAAGAGTGTCCCCCTTGACTAGTCGTTTAAGAACGTCCCCAATGACTACCACTACACAGCATCGCAGGTTGAGCCAACGTCAGTGAGCGTCGCCCAAGGCGGACAAGTTGGCATGAAAAAGGCAGGGCATTGACCTTCTGGTCATGCCCTGCCTTTTGAATGACAAATTGTCGCCTTGGACGGCGCGCAGCGTCGAGCCGTTACGCGGGCTGGTAAGCCCGCGTAACTCTAGTAGTTGGCTTCGTAGCCGTTGCCGTCGCCGGTGGGCTCTTCGTAGTAGTCCGAATCGCTCGAATCGCTTGAGTCATCGGGATCGTCAGAACTGACCGATGAGGTTGCGGTGCCGTTAGCGTAATCGTCGGACGTGTTGTTGTTCAGGTCGCCGATTGTAGAGCTGGAGCCATCGGACTGGCCCATGGTATTGGGGCCCTTGGGATCCTTACCAGCGTCGACGCGCTCCATCATTTCCTTGAGCTCGTCCTCGTAGACAAAGACGTAGCTCACGCCATCAATCATGGTGCTGTCATCGGCATACGAAGGCAAGTTGGCCGAATAGATGCCGTCAACATCCATGCCGCGCATGGCATTGACCGTAGAGACGATGTCCTGAACGCTCATATCGGTCACGAGCATGTCGGACAGCGAATTGACGAGGTCGAAGACCTTGGTAGCATCGAAGTTGTTGAGGATCTGGTTGGCAAGGGCGCCAAGTACCTGACGCTGGTGGCGCATACGCGTGTAGTCGCCATCGGCATAGATGTAGCGGCAGCGGGCATAGGTAAGGGCGGTTGCGCCATCCATGTGCTGCTGACCGGCGGTGATCTTAATGTCGAGGTGCTCAGGGTCATCAACGTCATCGGTCGCGTTGATGTCGATGCCGCCGACCGAGTCGATGAGCGACTGCATGCCATCGAAGCTGACCTCGGCATAGTGCGAAATCTGCACGCCGCACAGCTCGTTGACCGCCTGGACCATGGCTTCGGCGCCGCCGTAGGTGTGGCAGGCGTTGATCTTCATGGTCGAACCGTTGTAGACGACCTTGGTATCACGCGGAATGGAGATGAGCGTCGCCTGCTTTTGCGTGGGATCGATACGCGCCAGGATAATCGAGTCGGCGCGGTATGTATCCTCGCCCGGGCGACCGTCAGTGCCAAGGAGTAGCACGTAGAACGGGTCCTTTGCCTCGTCGGTATCAACCAGGATCTGGCGCAGGTTGTCGGTAATGACGTTGGAATCGCCGAGCTTGCCCATAATGGTGGCAAACCACAGGCCGGCGGCAGTCGTAGCGCTCAACAGCACACCGAGCACAGCAATGAGCGCGACGCGGCGAACCGTATGACCGCGACGGCGCTGACGAGCGCGCTCGGAATAGCGGGCAACGTTATCGCGGCTATAGATTTTTGCCTGAGCGCCGGTCGAAGGTCTTCGAGATTCCGTAATGGGCTTTTTCTTAAACATAGGCAACCTGCATTAGTAGATGACGGGATCGGGAACAGTGGCGTGTTCGACATGAGCGCCAAGCGCCTGCAGCTTTTCAACAAACTGCTCGTAGCCGCGCTTAATGTGATGGATGGCCGAGACCTCGGTCGTGCCGTCGGCAATTAGGCCGGCAACGACGAGTGCCGCGCCACCACGAAGATCCGGTGAGGTTACCTGAGCGCCGGAAAAGCCCTTGACGCCGTGAATCATAGCGTGATGGCTCTCGATGCGAATATCGGCGCCCATTCGCACCAGCTCGGATGCGAACATAAAGCGATTCTCGAAGATGTTCTCGGTGATAACGGAGCTGCCGTCGGCCAGGGCGGAGAGCACCATGATCTGCGCCTGCATGTCCGTGGGGAAACCGGGGAACGGAAGCGTCTGGATGTCGACCGGCTTGATACGCTCGGCACGCCTCACATGGACGCCATCCTCGACGCGCTCGCAGTCGATGCCCATGAGCTCCATCTTCTTGAGCACCATGCCCAAGTGAATGGGGCAAAAGCCTGTGACGTCGACACCGCGATCGTCGGCCATCAACGCACCGGCAACGATAAAGGTACCGGCCTCGATGCGGTCGCCCACCACGCGATGAGTAACAGGATGCAGCTCTTCTACGCCCTCGATGGTCACGACGGGTGTACCCGCACCGACGATCTTGGCGCCCATCTCGTTAAGCATGTTGGCGAGATCGACGATCTCGGGCTCACGGGCGGCATTATCGATAACCGTGGTACCCTGCGCACGCACGGAGGCCATGATGAGGTTCTCGGTCGCACCGACGCTGGCGAACTCGAGCGTGACGGTGGTACCGCGCAGGCCCTGGGGCGCGTTGGCGTTGATATAGCCGTGGGCGGTATCGAACTCAACGCCCAAGGCCTCAAGACCCAAGATATGCATATCGATCTTGCGAGCGCCCAGGTTGCAGCCGCCGGGCATGGCGATCTTGGCGCGATGGAAACGGCCCAGCAGGGGACCCATCACGGCAGTGGAAGCGCGCATCTTGGCAACGAGCTCATAGGGAGCCTCCCAGGAATCGACCTGAGAGGTATCAATCTCGAGCGTGTGCTCGTCGAGGACATCGATCGTGGCGCCCATGCCCTTGAGCACCTTGCCCATCACGTGGACATCGGAAATATCAGGCACGTTCTGCAGCGTCGTCTTGCCCGGCGCCAGAAGCGTTGCCGCCATAAGTTTGAGCGCGGAGTTCTTGGCACCCGAAACAGGCACGGAACCTCCGATGGCGTGGCCACCCTCAACGCGGATAATATCCAAGGTCTACCCTTTCA
>CATVZP010000099.1 GCA_958348565.1 uncultured Collinsella sp.
TCATGGCGCATATGAGCGGCCAGGCAATGCTCAACCACGACCGCATGGTCAACGTGCGCAGCGCCGCAGACATTCGCCCCGCGCTCAAGGACGGCAAGGTCGCTTGCATCCACACCATCGAAAACGCCACGTTTTTTGCCGAGGACCCCGCGCTGATCGAAGTGCTCAAGAGCTTGGGCGTGCTTATGTCGTCACTCAGCTGGAACGCGCAGGGACCGCTCGCGAGCGGGCACGATACCCACGCCGGCCTCACCGCTGCCGGCATCGAGGCACTTACGCAGATGGAGCACGCCGGCATGGTACTCGACGTCTCCCACCTCAACGATGAGTGCTTTGACGAGGTTGTCGCCCACGCCACGCGCCCCTTCGTCGCCAGCCACTCCAACTCCCGTGCGGTTTGTGGCGTCAAGCGCAACCTCACCGACGACCAGTTCCGCACCATTCGCGACATGGGCGGTATCGTCGGCCTCAACTACTGCAGTGAGTTCCTTTCCAACGACGCAACCGACAAGACCGCCGCAGACGTCACCTTCGACCAGCTGGCGGCACATATCGAGCACTGGCTCGACCTGGGCGGCGAGGACGTCATCGCGCTCGGCGGCGACTGGGACGGTGCCACGGTGCCCGCTTTCCTCTCCGATGCCAGCATGATGCCCGAGTTCCAGAACATGCTTTCCAAGCATTTTGGCAAGACCGTGATGCAGAAGCTCAGCAGCGATAACGCGCTTGCCTTCTTTGAGCGTTATTAATTTCACGTCCCTTGAGCGGGCCGGCATGCCGAACGGTCGACATGCCGGCCCGTCCCCAACCTGAAGGACCGCTTTTGACGCAGCAATTTACGATTACCGTATCCCGACCGGATGGCACATCCATCCCCGTCGTCGTTACCAAAAAGCGCGTCAAGAACTTCAACCTACGCATCACATCGAGCGGTGAGGCCCACGCCAGCGCACCGCTCGGCGCCAGCCGCGAGCGTATCGAAGCGTTTGTGAAGCGCAACAGCGCCTGGATTATCAGCCGACTTGACCAGCGTGAGCAACATCAGGCGACAGCGCGAGAGCCGCTCAGCCCCTCGTCCATCATTGCGCTTTGGGGCAAGCCCATCACGGTACAGGACGCACTCGATCACAACTTTGCATCACCCGCGCCGCGGCCCAAGCAGGCCACCTTCGCAAGCTTTATGGGTACCGACGAGCCAAGTGAGCGCGCGCAGGCAAAGCAGCGCACAGCCCTCGACGGTCTAACGCCCAAAGAACTCCAGACCCGCATCGACCAACTCTATGCATCCGAGGTCACCGCAGCGCTACGCGACATTGTGCACGCGTACGAAATCGCAATGGGCGTCACCGTGGCCCGCGTCTCCGTGCGCAGCATGAAAACGCGCTGGGGCTCATGCACGCCCAAGACCGGAGCCATTCGCATCGCACGCGAACTTGCCGCCTATCCCATCGAGTGTCTCGACATGGTTGTCGCCCACGAGCTCGTCCACTTGCTCGAGCCAAGCCACAATCAGCGGTTTCACGCTCTGCTCGACACGTACTGCCCCAACAATAGAGCTCTGTCGCAGCGGCTCAAGCAGCCACCCCTCAACAAGCTCTAGCGTCGACTAGCGCACGCGCTCGATCTCGACGCCACAGCTTGCCAGGGGCAGGCCAACAGGAGCCCACGGCTTATCGAGCTTGATGCGCACACCAAGCAGCGAGGGATAACGCCGCAGCAGCATCTGGGCTGTCCCCTCGGCTGCCGCCTCGATGAGCTTAAACGTATGTTCGCGCAGATAGCCGTCGACATCGTGGCACACCGAGCCGTAGTCAATCGAGGCGTCCAGGTTATCGTGCTCCCCCGCTGCACGCAGATCGGCATAGAGCACCAAGGACACGATGAACTTCTGGCCCAGCGCGTTCTCCTCGGGATACACGCCATGGTTGGCAAAAACCTCAAGCCCATCAATGACAATACGGTCGGCATGGCGCAGATCGTCATAGCTCACGTGGGGAACCGCCGTTGCGGTGGATATTTCGCCCCTTCCACGGCGGGCGAGCTCGGCGCCTTCAGTCTTGGTTGCATTCTCGGGCAGTTTCTTGTTGCTCATCGCGATCGTCTCCTTCGTTTAGAACCCCGACCGCGTAAAATAACTACACGCGAATCGACAGGTTCTTTTTATCATCGCTCCAGTTGCAAGCATTGCGCGCGGGGCATGCAAAGCAGGCGCGCGACGCTTTGTCGGCTGCATAGAGCAGACGCTCAAGCGGTTGGCTGTTCACGCGCAGCTTTCGATGGCCCAGAATGGCCGTCTTAATGGCTGCGGCATCGGCCGGCTCAAACGCCACGTCATCGGGCATGCCGCCGAGAATCGCATCAGCGACGCGTTCGCTTGCAACATCATGGGATATACCCGATTCATACTGTTCATCTTTGCCGATATCGTGAAGAAGTGCCGTGGCGTAGATGATCTCGCGGTCAAATTCGAGCTGTTCCTCGAGATTCTTAATCCACATAATGCGCGCGACATCCAGCAGATGGTCAATACCGTGGCGGCAAAAGATGCGCCCCGATTCCAACTGTGCAATGTTGCCCAGGTGCCGCCGGAACAGGCCATTGGCACAGATGTAATCGATACGAGGCATGACGCCAAAAGGCGCCAGGCCCGAAGCCATAAAACCGCGACGCGACGTCCCCTCATCGGTCTTCGATGTAAAGTCGTTGACGACCCTCATGGTTAGCGGTCCAGCATCCTAAAGAATCGCTCCTCGAGCGACGGATCGGTCTCAAAGATGCCGCGGCGAGCGAGCGTCACGGTCTTGGTGCCGGGCTTTTGCACGCCACGCATCGTCATGCACATATGCTCGGCCTCCATCAACACAATCGCTCCCTGGGGAGCAAGATACTCCATGAGAGCATCGGCAACCTGTGCACACAGCTGCTCCTGCAGCTGCAGACGACGGGCATAGACCTCAACCGTGCGGGCGAGCTTGGAAAGCCCAGCCACCCGACCGTTAGGGATATAACCAATGGCGGCCTTGCCATAAAACGGCAGCAGATGATGTTCACACAGCGAGTAGAACGTGATGTCGCGCTCGATAACCAAATCGTTCGAAGCGACGGCAAAAGTTTTGGACAGGTGCTCCTCGGCACTCTGGTCCATACCGCCGGCAATCTCGCCATACATACGGGCAACGCGCGCCGGGGTCTCCAGCAGGCCCTCACGAGTTGGGTCCTCGCCTATGCCCTCAAGCAACAGCTTAATGGCGGCCTCGACTTTTTCCTGATCGACCATCTGGGCCTCACTTTTCCGATTTTGCGTTCGCGCTATGGTACCACGCCGGCACGCAACCTCTGCCAGCTACATAGTATGGGTCGAATAGACCGGATCGTCCCGCCAAAGCTCCACAGCATCGCAAAGCGCAACGCCCTCACGTGCAGCACGAGCGCGCGTGGCGTTCATGTCGATCACGCGCTGATTGCTCGAGCCCCTAAAGCGCAACGAGATATCGTACAGATCCTGAACGAACGGGCCGTCCACCAACATGTCGAGGCAGGCCAGGATACGGTCCGTCACCTCGGTATGATGACGGCCACCCGGCATAAGCTCCTCGAGCACGTCACCGGTAAAGCACCAAATGGTCTTGCCCGACCCAGCAGGATAGGCCGCACGCACGCGCTCGATAAAGTCAACAAGCCCCGCCTGATTCTCGGGCTCCATAGGCTCGCCGCCCAGAATCGTCAGGCCATCGATAAAGGGATGATCGAGACTCTCGATAATCTTATCCTCGACGGCGCGATCGAACGGCTCGCCCGCAGCAAAGTCCCACGCGACAGAGTTAAAGCAATTCTTGCACCCACGACGGCACCCGCTCACAAACAGAGAAGTACGAACGCCTTCACCATCAGCAATATCGAAATACTTAATGTTCGCGTAGTTCATAAGTAACTCTCCCGGGAGGCCGGGACATATCTTCCCGTCCTCAAACATTCTCGGCCTTCGGCCTGCGAAACTGCGGGCGGGACGATATGTCCCGGCCTCATGCAAAGGGTAACTCAATGAACGAAGCGAACATCGAGCATAGGGTTCGAGGTCCAATAAATACTCAGCTGCAGCTCAACCGCCATCGCAAGTAAATCGCAGCTGCAGCTCAAATTATTTCCGCTAAGAACTTCGAGGAGTGAGCAGACCGCATGCCGCATCTCAGCTACATCAACTTGGCTGCCCGTAGCGAGGCCCCGGACCTTTGCTCGATATGAGTTCCGCACGAACAGGAGGCGCCAGTGGCGCCTCCGTCGTGAGCCAGGACTGTCCGAAATAGCGAGTAAAGGTCCGGGGCCTCGCTACGGGGCAGCCTGGGATGGTTATTAGAGATGCAGCACGCGGTCGCGGATCTCCTCGGTTCGACCCTGGTTCCAGAACTGGGTACCGATGTAGCCGCACGTACGACGAGCGACATTCATCTTCTCCTGGTCGCGGTTGCCGCAGTTGGGGCACTCCCATACCAGCTTGCCATCGTCCTCAACAATCTTGATCTCACCGTCGTAGCCGCACACCTGGCAGTAGTCGCTCTTGGTGTTGAGCTCGGCGTACATGATGTTGTCGTAGATGTACTGCATCACGCGGATGACAGCCTTGAGGTTGTCCTGCATGTTGGGAACTTCGACGTAGGAGATGGCGCCGCCCGGCGAAAGCTGCTGGAACATACCCTCGAACTTGAGCTTGTCGAATGCGTCGATCTCCTCGGACACATGGACGTGATAGCTGTTGGTAATGTAGCCCTTGTCCGTCACGCCCGGGATAATGCCAAAACGGCGCTGCAGGCACTTGGCAAACTTGTAGGTCGTCGACTCAAGCGGGGTGCCGTACAGCGAGAAGTCGATATCGCTTTCGGCCTTCCACTCGGCGCACTTGTCGTTCATGTGCTGCATGACGGCCATGGCAAACGGCGTGCCCTCCTTCTCGGTGTGGCTGTGACCCGTCATGTACTTAACGCACTCATACAGGCCGGCATAGCCCAGGCTGATCGTAGAGTATCCGCCCACGAGCAGCTTGTCGATCGTCTCGCCCTTCTTCAGACGCGCCAGGGCGCCGTATTGCCAAAGAATCGGCGCGGCGTCAGAAAGTGTACCCATCAGGCGCTCATGACGGCACAGCAGGGCACGGTGGCACAGCTCAAGGCGCTCATCGAAGATCTTCCAGAACTTGTCCATATCCTGGTGCGAGCTCAGTGCGACATCAGGCAGGTTGATGGTCACAACGCCCTGGTTAAAGCGACCATAGTACTTGGGCTTGTTCGGGTCGTAGTTCAGCGCGTTGGCAACGTTGTTAAAACCGTTGCCCGAACGGTCGGGCGTCAGGAAACTGCGGCAACCCATGCAGGTGTAGCAATCGCCGTTGCCGGCGGTCTCGCCCTTAGACAGCTTGAGCTCGCGCATCTTCTTCTCGGAGATGTAATCGGGCACCATGCGCTTGGCGGTGCACTTGGCAGCCAGCTGGGTCAGGTAGAAGTACGGGGAATCCTCGTGAACGTTATCGTCCTCGAGTACATAGATAAGCTTGGGGAATGCCGGGGTAATCCACACGCCGGCCTCGTTCTTAACGCCCTCGTAGCGCTGGCGAAGCGTCTCCTCCACGATCATGGCAAGGTCGTGCTTCTCCTGAGGCGTACGGGCCTCGTTAAGATACATAAAGACCGTCACGAACGGCGCCTGGCCATTGGTGGTCATAAGGGTCACGACCTGATACTGAATCGTCTGGACGCCGCGACGGATCTCGTCACGCAGGCGATCCTCAACGACCTCGCGAACCTTTTCGGGAGATGCGGAAACGCCGAGCTCCTCGAGCTCGCGGGCGACCTCGCCACGAATCTTTTGACGGCTCACCTCAACAAAGGGGGCAAGATGGGTCAGCGAGATGGACTGGCCGCCGTACTGGGAGGAAGCAACCTGGGCGATAATCTGCGTCGCAATATTGCAGGCGGTCGAGAAGCTGTGCGGCTTCTCAATCAGCGTGCCCGAAATAACAGTGCCGTTCTGGAGCATGTCCTCCAGGTTCACCAGATCGCAGTTGTGCATATGCTGGGCAAAGTAATCCGAATCGTGGAAATGGATCAGACCCTCATTATGGGCATCCACGATCTCCTGAGGCAGCAGCACGCGCTGGGTCAGGTCCTTGGAAATCTCGCCAGCCATATAGTCGCGCTGAACGGAGTTGACGGTCGGGTTCTTGTTGGAGTTCTCCTGCTTGACCTCTTCGTTATTGCACTCGATCAGCGACAGGATCTTGTCATCGGTCGTGTTCTTCTGGCGCTTCAGGCTCTGAACATAGCGATAGATGATGTAGTGGCGGGCAACCTCGTAGCAGTCGAGACGCATGATCTCGTCCTCGACCAAATCCTGGATCTCCTCGACCGAAACGGTGTGGCCCGCGTTCTCGCATGCCTCGGCGACGTTTTGCGCCGCATAAACCACCTGGCGGTCGGTTAGACGAGAGCTCTCCTCGACCTCCAAGTTAGCGGCGCGGATGGCATTGACAATCTTATCGATGTCAAAGACAACCTCGGTGCCGCTGCGCTTGATGATCTTCATCCTCTTGCCTCTTTCGCGTCGTAGCCTCATTGCGCTTCAGAGCCAAACGATGCCCGGCAGGGCTTGCCCCTGTCTTGCGGCGCCGTCGCGCAATCTGTGTTCTCGATAAACCATAAGCCTCTATGCGGACATTCCCAGGAGCCGATCAAGCGGCTCAAGGACACGTTCAAAAGAGGCAATTAAGGTCTTCGTTCTCTGTCCGCCATCTATCATACGACAAAGATGCATCTATATCCTGTATTCTTTTTTTAGGTCAAACACAACATATAGTGTTTCAGCAGGTCAAAGCAATTAGTCATTTTGCAGACGCATTATAAATGAGGGGTATTTGACAAGTCGGTAAAACGTTACCAACACGGCTACCTGCATGGCAGCTATAAAACCCCCTTAGTCAAGCCACTGACAAATCCTACTAAAACCAAGCCACTCACGCCAAAAGAATCCAAAAGATTATGCTTGACCAACATGTTGCGGTCACGCTCGGCCAGGACGTATGCAATCTGCCGGCACCCCTACGGGATACGAAGACCATCGCATACAGACCTTGGATCAAAATTTGCTGGCATGTTTGGCGGCATAAAATCAGAACCACCCTTAAAAAGGGTGGTTTGCTCTTAGGGTATAACCCACGGG
>CATVZP010000100.1 GCA_958348565.1 uncultured Collinsella sp.
GCCCGTGGGTTATACCCTAAGAGCAAACCACCCTTTTTAAGGGTGGTTCTGATTTGGGGACTGGTTGGGACGGCACCGTTCATGGGTGGGGTACACTGGGTAGCGACTTTTAGTTTATCTACTACCTGATGGGGTGTTTTTGTATGGGTAAGAAGTCTCGGGCTCGGGTTGCTGCGGCGGGGACTCGCAAGGATCCTGGTCGTCGGGTCCCTGAGGGCAAAAAGGCCGATCGTGCCGAGAAGGACAAGAAGGTCGGCGCGCATGCTCATCCTGAGTGGGCGCCCCATTTGAATTCGGCGAGTGAGGACCTGACCGCCAAGCTGTTTACGATGGTCGAGGTTATCTTGGGCGTGGTGCCCGTGGTGGTCATCGGTCTGTTCCTGGCCTCTAAGGATGCCACGAGTGTGGATAAGCTCACCGATGTCTTTTCTCAAGACCCCTCGATGGTGGTTGCGTTTATCTCGGCGTGTCTGCAGCCGTTTGTGGCGTACATGCTGTACATGATTTATCGCAAATACTGCGAGGGCGATGCGGGCTTTGCCGCCGGCAACCTGATCGGCCTCTTGTGCTCCGAGATTTTGTTGCTCAATATTCCCGGCGTCATCGGCATGGGCATCTTGTTGTGGCGTGTCTGGCGCAACGTTGCCCCGCACTTCGAGAGCTGGCTGTTTGAGCGCCGCGCAATGGGCGTGCTGGTCGACATCGCGGGCTCGCTCGTGATCCTGGCCCTGGCATTTATGTGTGCCACCGCTGCTCGCGGTCTTTCGGGCATGTAATCTGCCCCCACCGACCACGGAGCGCAGGGCGGGGAAACCTTTCCCTCTCGCTCACGGCTTCGCAGGGTCGCGCGAGGCAAAGGTTTCCCCGCCCTGCGCTCCGGCGTTGAGTCGTCGCATGCTCGTTACAGAAAAGCTGATAATAAGTTTGCGTGCCGCCCCTTTGGGGCGGCACTTTTTGTGTGGGGTCCCGGTCTTCACAATTTCCGTCAAGCTTTTGGTCAGCTTTTGGTTAGTTGTCGGGTTGGTGGAAGGGCAAAAGATTGCTGGTGAAAAAAGCTCAAAGAAAGTGCTGGTGGGGGAGTTGTTGAGGTTTTCGACAGCTTTTGTCAGCAAGAAACTTTGCAGCTATTGCTACGGATTGCGTTGCCGTGGTCTTGGCGGTGCGGGATGCTGGGCGCAAGCGTCGAATGCTCCGATTGAGGAGGCCAGCATGGACCTGTTTCTTGAGACTCCGCAGCAACAAGCTGAGCGCATGTTGCGTCAGCAGCAACGGCTCATGGAGATGCAAATGCAAGGGGTAGCCGCCCAGCCCCCTGCGCAAAATGCCACGCCCGCGGTTTCGCCTGCGGGTGGATCGGCGCCAGAGAACTATTCCGTACAACAAGATTCATATGCGCAGGAGCTTGCGTTCGACAAGCGCCGCACACGTCACCGCCGCGTGGGCCAGCGTCTGCGCACGTTGGCGATGATTGTGCTGATCCCGTTGGGACTCGCGGCAATCTTCTTGGCCTCATATGCCCTCACGTGCATTCTCAACGGCGCCTCGCCCAGTGAGGTGCTTCAGCACTTGGCAGCTCTCGGCCAGCGCCTAGGCGATGTCGTGACAACCGTTCGCGCCGGCTGGGAGAGCTAGCGTTTTGACGCCTGTGGCCCAAAATCCATTTGTCCGACTGCCGTGGAGCGCCCGGTGCGTGTGGCGGGGTAAGATTGATCGAGGTTTTGATTGATAATCGATTGGGTTTGTTGGGCGGAGTCTATGTCTGCTATTGATATCGTACTTGCTGTGATCGCCTTGGTGGCGGTGGGGGCTGCTGTGGCTTGTGCCCTGCAGCTCAAGGGCCTTCGTGCCGAGCTGCGGGAGCGCGGCGATAGCGGGGCAGAGATGCTGGCCGCGCTCGAGCAGGCCAATAGCACGCTCGATGCCCTCAACGTCGCGCTGGCAGAAACCCGCCGCACGGCAAATGCCATCGCGCAGCAGCAGACGACCGACGCCGCCGTGGAGCAGCAACGCTACCTGACCATTGCGCGCGAGTTCTCGCAGGCTGGCGACCGTATGGATGACCTGCGTCGCGAGACGGCCCAACAGCTCGGCGCCAACCGCGAGGGCATCGAGCACCGCCTGGACAAGGTGCGCGAGACGGTCGATGCCCAGCTGGGCGCCATCCGCAAGGACAACAACGTGCAGCTCGATCAGATGCGCGCGACGGTGGACGAGAAGCTCTCCCGTACGCTCAACGACCGCCTGTCCGCATCGTTTAGGCAGGTGAGCGACCAGCTTGAGGCCGTGTACAAGGGTCTGGGCGACATGCAGTCTATCGCCACCGGCGTGGGCGACCTTAAGCGCGTGCTGGGCAATGTGAAGGCGCGTGGCATTTTGGGCGAGGTGCAGCTGGGCGCAATCCTGGCGGACATCCTTACGCCCGACCAGTATCTGGAAAACGTCGCCACCAAGCCCGGCGCCTCGGAGCGCGTTGAGTTTGCCGTCAAGCTGCCGGTAGACGAGGGCGATCCCGTGCTGCTGCCAATCGACTCCAAGTTTCCCGGCGACGCGTACGAGCATCTGCTCGACGCCCAGGAGTCGGGCGACGCGGAGACCGTTGCCGCAGCGCGCAAGACGCTCGATATGATGGTCAAACGCGAGGCCAAGGACATCTGCGAAAAGTACCTGAGCGTGCCCGCGACGACCAACTTTGGCATTCTGTTCGTGCCGTTTGAGGGTCTGTACGCCGAGGTCGTCAGTCGCCCCGGGCTTATCGAGACCCTGGGTCGCGACTATCACGTCAACGTTGCCGGCCCCAGCACCATGGCCGCCATCCTTAACAGCCTGCAGATGAGCTACCAGACGTTTAGGCTGCAAAAACGCACCGACGACGTGCTACGCGTGCTTTCCGCCGTCAAGGCCGAGCTGCCGCGCTATCAGGCGGCGCTGCGTCGCGCACAGCAGCAGATCGAGACCGCGGGCAAGACGGTCGAGGGCATTATCACCACGCGCACCAACGTTATGGAGCGCAAGCTCAAGGACATCGATGCGCTGGAGGATGCCGAGGAGGCCGACACGATTCTGGGCTTGGAGTCCGCAGGCTTACTCGCGGGCCAGGAAGACGAGGGCTAGCCGCAACGGACGGCGGGGCGCCGGCGCAAGCGCGAGGCGCGGGCGCTTTTCGCATCGTGCTTGCCTGAAGTGCACTTTAGTGTGCAACAATGGCGTTTCGCCCTATCAGACGTGAAAGGAAGCCCATGTCTCAGAGAAGCACCAGCCCGCTCAAGCGCTCCACCGTGCGCCGCACGTTGCAGCGTTTTTGGGATGTCACGCGCACGCAGCCGCTGATCGTCTTTCTCTCGGTATTCTCGTCGGCGGGCTATATCTTTTTGCTTACGTTTGCCAACACCTACGTGATGGCGCTTATCGTCGACCGCGTCCAGGCCGGCCCCGTGGCAGGCGACCAGGTGTTTGAGGTCTTTGGTCCTTACATTTTGGCGCTCGTGCTCGTTAACCTGGTGGGCCAGATCCTCTCCAAGCTGCAGGACTACACCGTCTACAAGCTCGAGATTGCGGGCAACTATCACCTGGCGCGCCTGTGCTTTGACACGCTCTCCAATCAATCCATGACGTTCCACACCAGCCGCTTTGGCGGATCGCTTGTGAGCCAGACGAGCCGTTTTATGAGCGGCTACACGGGTCTGGTGGACGTAACGGTGTATTCGCTCATCCCCACCATCACCTCGGTCGTCTGCACGGTGGCGGCGCTCGCCCCGGTGGTGCCGACGTTTACCGTGATCCTGGTGGGCATCATGGTCGTCTACATTGCGTTTGTCTGGCTTATGTACAAGCGCATCATGCCGCTTTCGGCCGCGACGTCCGCCGCGCAGAACAAGCTGTCGGGCGTGCTGTCCGACGCGGTCACGAATATCCTGGCCGTCAAGACCTGTGGGCGCGAGGACTTTGAGCGCGACCTATTCGATACCGCCGACCGTGCCGCGCGCGATGCCGAGACGGTTTCGATGCACGCCATGATGCAGCGCAACTTTACGACCTCGGGCCTTATCGTCATTACCATGGCCGTGGTGAGTGTGTTCGTCGTGGGCGGCAACGCGTGGTTTGGCATTTCGGCCGGCGCGCTCGTCATGATCTTTACCTATACGTACAACCTCACCATGCGTCTGAACTACGTGAGCTCCATGATGCAGCGCATCAATCGCGCGCTGGGCGACGCCGCCGAGATGACGCGCGTGCTGGACGAGCCGCGTCTGGTGGCAGACGACGTGAATGCCCCCGAGCTCAAAGTGACCGAGGGCGCGATTGATTTTGAGCACTTGAGCTTTGCATACCGTGACGCCGCGGCGGGCGAGAGCGTGTTCAACGACCTGACGCTCCATGTGGCGGCGGGCCAGCGCGTGGGCCTGGTGGGCAAATCAGGCTCGGGCAAGACGACGCTCACCAAGCTGTTGCTGCGCCTGGACGACGTGCAGGGCGGCCGCGTGCTCGTGGACGGCCAGGACGTCTCGCGCTGCACGCAGCAGAGCCTGCGCCGCCAGGTTGCCTACGTGCCGCAAGAGGCGCTGCTGTTCCACCGCTCCATTCGCGAGAATATCGCCTACGGCCGCCCCGACGCTACCGACGAGCAGATCCGCGAGGCCGCGCGCCTGGCCAACGCCCTGGAATTTATCGATCGCCTGCCCCGTGGCTTTGACACCATGGTGGGCGAGCGCGGCGTCAAGCTTTCGGGCGGCCAACGCCAGCGCGTGGCCATCGCCCGTGCCATCCTCACCGACGCGCCGATTCTGGTGCTCGACGAGGCGACGTCTGCCCTGGACAGTGAGTCCGAGGCTCTGGTGCAGGAGGCGCTCGAGAACCTGATGCGCGGCCGCACCTCCATTGTGGTGGCGCACCGCCTGTCCACCGTGGCGGCGCTCGATCGCATCGTGGTGTTGGCCGACGGTGAGATTGTCGAGGACGGTACGCATGCGCAGCTTGTCGAGGCGGGCGGCGAATACGCAAGCCTGTGGAGCCGCCAGACCGGCGCTTTTTTGGAGGTGTAAAGACCCCATACGTGGGACAATCGTGACCATAGGTTTGTTATGCCGTTGAGTCGAGGAGTCGTTATGCCACGCGAGACCAATGCCGCCAAACGCGAGCGCGCCATCGAGGTGTGCGAGCGCCTTAACCGTCGCTATGGCCCGGTCGAGTGCTTCTTGGACCACGAGAATCCCTTTAGGCTGCTCATCGCGGTGCTGCTCTCGGCTCAGACGACCGACGCACAGGTCAACAAGGTGACGCCCCAACTGTTTGCCCAGTGGCCAACGCCCGAGGCCATGGCGGGGGCGAGTGTGGCAGATGTGGCCGATACCATCAAGTCACTCGGCTTTTATAAGAGTAAGGCCAAGCATGCCGTGGAGGCCGCGCAGATGATCGTCGCCGACTACGGCGGCGAGGTACCTGCCGACATGAAGGAGCTTGTCAAGCTGCCGGGCGTTGGGCGCAAGACAGCGAACATCGTGCTCAACGTAGGGTACGGCATCGTGGAAGGCATCGCGGTGGATACGCATGTCAACCGCATCGCGCACCGCCTGATGCTGAGTCCCAAGACGCATGCCAAGGAGCCGCTCAAGACCGAGCAGGATCTGCTCAAGATTTTGCCGCACGAGTATTGGGAGTCGGTCAACCACCAGTGGATCACCTTTGGCCGCGAAATCTGCGACGCCCGCAAACCCAAGTGCGACGAGTGCCCTCTGGCAGACCTTTGCCCCAGCGTACGGGTGGTGCAATAGCTTTTTGCAAACTTTTTTGCAAAAAAGTCTCAAACCTTAGATATAGCTTGGTTGCGCAACCTTTTGAGTGTTTTTTCGGTTTGAATTAATGATGCAATTCAAATGTCTTCTTCTGCGAAGTGGTCGCGAAGAAGCAAGTCGGGAAAGGACGACCACATGAATAGGAAGCTTAACGCTGCTATCACAGCCGGTCTGAGCTTGAGTATGGTGCTCAGCTCCACGCCGGTTGCTGCTATCGCAGCGGAGACTACCCAGGGCACAAGCGGGGAGGCGACTGCTGCCACCACTGGCAAAAAGCACGTTAGTTTCTTTGCTAATGGGGGCGCTTTTGCTAATGGAAGCAACCTTCAGACTGAAGAGCTGAATGAAAACGGCAAGATTACTCAGCCCGATTCTCCAGTGCGCGATGGATACGTCTTTGACGGCTGGTATTATGACAGCACGTTTACCCAGGCTGTAGATTTTTCACAGCCCCTTCAGGGCGGTGCAGCTAACTTTATGCTGTTCGCTAAGTGGACTGAGGCTCCCTCGAAGGTGCTCGATGTGACCTACTCCGCCAATGGCGGTCAGTTCGCCGACGGCAACGACGTCATGCTGGGCCAGACTGACAGCAATGGCATTGCTCGTCAGCCGCTTGCTCCTACGCGCGACGGCTATGTGTTTGCCGGTTGGTATTATCACAGCGACGGTACCGACCAGGTTGACTTCAACCAGCCGATCGTCGGTGGCAGCAAGCATGTGACCCTTTTCGCCGCTTGGACGCCTGCGAAGCAGGACAAGACTGTCGATATTCTTTACGTTGCCAACGGTGGCACGTTCTTCGACGGCAACGATACCATGCAGGGCGTAACCGATACCGACGGTTACGCACGACTGCCGCTTCAGCCGACCCGCGAGGGCTATGACTTCCTTGGTTGGTCGTACGATCGCGACGGAAATGACCCCGTAGACTTCACGAAGGCCATCGTTGCGGGCAGCGGTCACGCGACTATTTATGCTCAGTGGAAGCAGAACAACGAGAAGACGGTTCTCTATGTTGCCAATGGTGGCGCCTTCGCCGATGGCAATGTGGCCATGGAGGGTGTCACTGACAGCAACGGCGTCGCCCGCCAGCCCCTGGCCCCGACCCGCGAGGGCTATACCTTTACTGGTTGGACTTACGATGCTGCTGGCACCGAGCCTGTCGACTTCACCAAGCCCATCCCGGGTGGCGGTCAGCACGTTACGTTCTACGCTCAGTGGGTAGAGCTTGCTAACAATGAGAAAGACGTTCTCTACGTCGCCAACGGCGGTGTGTTCGCAGATGGCAACGAGACGCTCCAGGGCGTGACCGACGGCGACGGCGTCGCCCGCCAGCCCCTGGCCCCGACCC
>CATVZP010000101.1 GCA_958348565.1 uncultured Collinsella sp.
ACGTTGACCATGCGGTCGTGGTTGAGCATTGCCTGGCCGCTCATATGCGCCATGATCTGCGCCTGGAAGCGCGCGGCGTGGGCGGTGGGAATCTCGTCGGGGACAAACGTGGCGAAGCACTGTGCCCACGGCGTGTTGCCGATCTTTGTGAGCGAGATGGCGCAGGCGTTGCCCTCGATGAGGTCGAAATCTTGCGGATGCGTTTCGTCGCCGGGGAAATAACCGTCGGTGCCGGCGGTAAAGCGCAGGTCGAGATCGAGTGTGGCCCAGCCGATGCGGTCAGCGGTGTCGCAGTGTAGGTCAAATACGGGATATGCCATGGTTCCTCCGGTTGCAGCGTTTCTTTGCAAACTGTCATTGAATTGTATGACTAGGGTATAGTTAGCGCCATATGTTCATGGCGGCCCGCGTTGTGCGCCGCCCTTATTACGGAGGTTACCATGTCCAACCAGGGCAAGAAGGTCAAGACCCATTATCGCGGCACGCTCGATGACGGCACGCAGTTCGATAGCTCCTACGATCGCGGCGAGCCGCTGGAGTTCACCTGCGGCGCCGGTCAGATGATCAAGGGCTTCGACGCCGCTGTTGTCGACATGCAGGTGGGCGAGAAGAAGACCGTGCACATTCCTGCTGCCGATGCCTACGGCGAGCACAATCCCGAGATGGTCCTGACCTTCCCGGCCGAGCAGGTTCCCAATATCGAGCAGATCGAGAAGGGCATGAAGCTCTTCCTGTCCACGCCGAGCGGCATGCCCGTCCCCGCCGTGGTCATCGACGTGACGCCCGAGGCCGTGACGCTCGACGCCAACCACGAGCTTGCCGGCAAGGACCTCAACTTTGACATCGAGCTCGTCGAGGTCGAGGGCTAGAGCATGCCTGAACGCTTGGTTTCGACGACATGCTTGGGAAATCTCAACGATCCGTCCTATGAACTCCTGCTTCGCCGGGAGCTGGGCGGTGTCTTTGAGGTCGATGAGCTACTGCTCGATTGGGACCAGGCTGATGTATGCGCGTTTGCGGGCGTGACGGAGCTGGGGCGCACGATCGATGTTCGGCTGGATGCTACCGACGGTGGTCGTCTTGCCGATGGCGACGTGCTCGCCATCGACCGTTCGGGCGTGGTGCCCGTGGCGGTTGTCGTGCGCCTGCGCAGCGCCGAGGTTTATTTGGTCGAAGTCGACCGCATGGATCCGATTGCGCTCGCGCATGCGTGCTGGGAGATCGGCAACATGCATGCGCCGCTCTTCCGGGGCGACTCGGACGAGCATACCGTGCGCATGTATACGCCGGTGCAGCCTGTTTTGGGCCGCATGCTCCGGGGTATCGAGGGTGTTCGGCTCTCGGTGGTTACCCGTGAGCTCGATACGGACCGGCGCTTTGCGTCGAGTGCGGCGGAGGTCGTCGTTAGCATGGCTCCGGACTTTACCATCGTAAAAAAGACGCGCGGCTAAGCGCGCGTATGCGCAAGACGGGCTTTGAGGGGCGACCAATCAAGGTCCGTCTTGCTGTTGATAGGAGGCTTTGGGGAAGCGTATGGGTCTTGAGGGAATCAAGCTGATTGCATGCGATTTGGACGGCACGTTGCTGCATCCGGGGGAGCGCGAGCCGCGTCCTGAGGCCTTTGAGCTTATCGATGAGCTGCATCGTCGCGGTATCGTGTTTATGCCGGCGAGTGGCCGTCAATATGCGAGCTTGCGCTACCTGTTTGCCCCGGTGGCCGATGAGCTCGCCTATGTATGCGAAAACGGAGCCCTGGTGATGAGCGAGGGGCGCGCCGTTGTCAAGCGTTCCATGGAGCGCAGTCTTGCTATGGATATCGCGAATGCCGTGGTTGCGTATCCCCATGCCGACGTGACCCTTTCGTGTGAGGGGCACCTCTACACCATGAGCGGCAACGATGCGTTCGTCGACCATTTGCGCTATGAGGTCCACTGCGATGTGGCGGTGGTCGACCGTCCCGAGGACATCGACGAGGACGTCATTAAGATTGCCTTCCAGACGCCCGAGGTGGATCAGCCGGCGGCGCTGGAGCATTTTGAGCGCCTCTTTAGCGACCGTGTCGACGTGATGACGTCGGGAACCGAATGGACGGACTTTATCGGTTTCGGTTCGGGCAAGGGCTCCGCGCTTGCCGATTACGGTCGTGCCCTGGGTATTTCGCCCGATGAGATGATGGCGTTTGGCGACAATGAGAACGATCGCGACATGCTCAACGTCGTGGGCCATCCCTATCTGATGGAGAGCTGCAACCCCTCTATGCGTGGCATTAACGACCGCGTCCGCTACGTGCGCACGGTCGAAGAAGAGCTGCATCGCCTACTTGCTGAGTAGACATTTGGGACATGCCTAGAAATGTGCTGTTTGCTGTAGCGGATGGGCAAGTAGATTTGCGGGCATGTCCCAAACATCTACCGACAGTCGGGGCAGAGACCCTCGAAGATGGTGTAGTGCGACGTGACATGCCAGCCGATTTGCTCGGACGCTTTGGCGTCGAGCTGGGCGTCGAAGGGGAGCGGTACGTCGATAACGCGGCTGCACGAGGTGCAGATGATATGCGCATGCGGCTCGATGGTGCGATCGAAGCGACTCCCGCCCGGCGTCTTGATGGAGAGGATCTCGCCGGCGTCGGCCAAGAGATTGAGATTGCGGTAGACCGTACCGCGGCTGATTTTGTCATCCTGCGCGCGCACGACGTTGTAGATTTCGTCGGCGGTGGGATGGCTATAGCTTTGGCGCACGGCGTCAAGAACCAGCTTTCGCTGCTTGGTATTCCTTCTTTGCACCGCCATGCGCCTCGCCTCTTTTCTATTAACGGTCGTAGGTAAATGATACCGTATTTAGCACACAATACTAATAATGAGGAGTGAAACCGTCTTCATTGGCAAGTGGGGCTCGGACCTGGGCGTCTACGAGGCGAAAACGCGTTCCCATGCGCTCGTAGGAGGCATGAAGTGCCTCGAGATGAGATAGGATGTCCGCCGGAGCTCCCTGTATCTCCATCTCGACTGAGCCGTCTTCCATGTTACGCACCCAGCCGGTGAGTGCGCGTGCCTGCGCGAGGTTGGTGTTGGTAAAGCGAAAACCAACGCCTTGGACTTGCCCCGCCCAGCGCAGGAAATAGCGCAGGGGAGTGTCTTGAGTGGCCTCGTCGCTTGCGAGCACGGTAAGCCTGCGGCGCAGCTCGAGCTCGACGTTTGACGGTTTTTGAGGCTCTCGACTGCCGCCGGTGACGCTGGAGAAGAACGTATCGAAGAAGCCCATCGCTAGGCCTGCTTGCCTGCGTCGGCCGGGAAGATAATGCCGGCCTGCTGGCGCACGGCATCCATGATGCGCAGTGAGACGAGCGTGACATCGCGGTAGTGGCCAAGCTCGTGGCGTCCCGCCGGGGTCTCCCAAATCTCTTCCCTAACGTTATCGACGCCGCCGATGGCGGTGATAAAGTCTGTGAGTTCGTATTCCATAGTGTTGCTCGATTTGGGCAGGTCGAGCACGCGGCCGTTGTCGCCCTGTTCGCGCGGTGCCTCGGTCGCCGAGCCGCGTACGACATCGCCGCGATAGTCGATGCGGACGTTGCGGGGCGTGGACAGATGGTCGATCTGGATAGTGCCACGCTCACCTTCAATCTGCGAGGGCAGCAGGTCATTCGTAATTTTGGAGTGCGCGAGCTCGACGGAGATGCGGCCACCGCCGTAACTGGCGAGGATAGAACCGCAGCCGTCGATGGGGCCGTGCGTGAGCTGTCGCGTGGTGGGGTCGAGCAGAGTAGCCATGCTCGTAAGGCCGGAGGGCATGCCGAAAATCTCGACCATGGGCTCGACGGTGTAGACGCCAATGTCCATGAGGGAACCCGATGCCATATTGCAGTCGAAGATATTGGTGGAGCGTCCCGCGAGAATCTCGTTGTAGCGCGAGGAATACTTGCCAAAGCGCAATGAGGCACGACGAATGGGCGCAATCTCGCCCAGGGCGTCCTCGATGGCGTGGAAAGCGGGGTCATGGAGCGGGCGCATGGCCTCGAGGGCCACGACACCTGCTGCCTCGGCAGCGCGGAAGACTTCCAGCGCCTGCGCCTCGGTGGCGCAGAAGGGCTTCTCGACGATGACGTGCTTGCCACCGGCGATGCAGGCAAGGGCCTGCTCGTAGTGAAGTGCGTTGGGGCTGCCGATATAGACGGCGTCGACGTCGGCAGCGGACGCAAGCTCGTCAAGTGCGGTGAAGTTACGCTCGCCGCCGTGCTTAGCGGTGAAGGCGGTGCCGCGATCTGCGTCGCGCGAGAGCGTGCCCACAAACGCGGCTTGGTCGTTGGCGTTGACGACCTGGATAAAGTCGTCCGTAATCATGGATGTGCCGATGGTCGCTATACGCAGCATGTATCCCCCTCGTGCCGTTCGGTTTACAGGATGAGTGTAGCGCGAGGGGGCGGGAAATAGCGTGCGAAAACGCCGTTACAGGTCGCTCTCGTTAAAGCCGGTGTCGATATCGAGGTTGCTGCCGTCGGCCGCCGTGGTGGCAAGCTCGTCGCAGCGCTCGTTGAGCTCGTGACCGGCGTGGCCTTTAACCCAGATGAACTCCACTTTGTGCGTGCTCTTTGCGGTGAGCAGACGCTCCCACAGATCGCGGTTCTTGACAGGCTGCTTGTTGGCGGTCTTCCAGCCGCGTTTTTTCCATCCGTCAATCCAGTGCTTGTTGAAGGCGTTGACGACGTACTGCGAATCGGAATGGACTTCGACGTCGCAGGGGCGGTTGAGCGCCTCGAGTGCCACGATGACCGCCATGAGCTCCATGCGGTTGTTGGTGGTCTTGGCGTAGCCGCGCGAAAGCTCGGAGGTGAAGGTCTTGCCGGCGGGGTTGGTGTATTTGAGCACGGCGCCGTAGCCGCCGCGTCCCGGATTTGATCGGGCCGAGCCGTCGGTATAGATGATGACCTTCACATGGTTCCTTTCGTTGGGTATGTTTCGTGCGAGTGACCATTGTAGCGCCATGCCCGCCGGGGGCTAGCAATCTACGATTTCTACCCCGTCTTCCGACAGTTGGTTGGCATGGATGATGCGGTTGAGCTCGTCGAGGTATTGCTGCAAGAGGGGAGAGGGCTTGCGGTCGTCATGCATGATGTAGCCCACATGCATCGTCGGGGCGTCTGCCAGGGGGATCGAGGCCATGCCCCACTGCATTTCGCTGGAGAGTACGCCGGTCGACAGCGCATAGCCGTTCGAGGTGATAAGCAGGTTGGTGAGCGTCCCGCGGTCGGATACGCGGATATTGCGGTTGCAGGGAATATAGCTAAACGGTTCCTCGGCGTAATAGAAGGAGTTCGAGGTGCCTTGCTCAAAGCTGTAGCGCGTATAGGGCGTGAGGTCGGCAAGGGACAGCTGCGAACGGCGTGCGAGCGGGTGGCGTTCGCTGACGAACACGTGGACTTTTGCATCAAAGAGGGGATGAAAGCTCGCTCGGGCATCGGTAAAGGCCTTCTGCAAGACACGGGTATTAAAGTCATCCAGATAGAGGATGCCGATATCGCTGCGAAACGCGCGCACGTCGTCGATAATCTGCGCTGTGGTGGTCTCGCGCATGATGAACTCGAACTTGCTGTCGCGGCAGCGCTCGACTACGTTGACAAAGGCCTCGACCGAAAAGGCGTAGTGTTGGGCGGAAATGGCGAGGCGGGCTTGCGGGGTACCGCCGTCCTCGTAGCGGGCCTCGAGCATGTCGGCCTGCTCTACGACCTGGCGTGCATAACCCAAAAGCTCGGTGCCGTCGTTGGTGAGTGCAACACCGCGGCTGGAGCGCGTAAAGATTTCGATATGAAGTTCCTGTTCCAGGCTTTTGACGGCATTGGAGATATTGGACTGTGCCGTATAGAGGCGCTGGGCTGCGGCGTTGATCGAACCGGACTCTGCCACGGCGATCAAAAAGCGAAGCTGTTGGAGGGTCATCGGCGCCCGTCCTTTCGAGTGTTATCTATAAAACCGATAACAGGTTAGCGCTTTTAAGTGATTGACCGAGGAAAACAATGCTCGTACTATTCAAAACACACAAAGACGGTAGGTAATTAAGCCAACTACGGAACCGGGATGCGAAAGGAGGCCCGCATATGAATTGCTTACCAAGACGAATGCCGGGCTCCTGTTTGCGTCCGTCGGCGTGATCAGGAGACAGCCACTTACTTCTCTTACTCTTATTACTTTTATTCGATCAAGGAGATCATCATGAGCCAGTTCATCAACAACCCCGAGCACACCTTTGGTTTCGATACCCTGCAGCTGCACGTTGGCCAGGAGAGCGCCGATCCTGCATCCGACTCCCGCGCCGTGCCTATCTACCAGACCACGAGCTATGTGTTCCGCAACTCCCAGCACGCCGCCGACCGCTTTGGTCTTGCCGACGCCGGTAACATCTACGGCCGTCTGACCAACTCCACCCAGGGCGTCTTCGAGGACCGTATCGCCGCCCTCGAGGGTGGCGTGGCAGGTCTTGCCGTCGCCTCCGGTGCTGCTGCCATCACCTATACCCTGCAGGCTCTTGCCCAGGCCGGTGACCACGTGGTGGCTCAGAAGACCATCTACGGTGGCTCCTACAACCTGCTGGAGCATACGCTCTCCCAGTTTGGCGTCGAGACCACGTTTGTCGATGCCCATAACCTTGAAGAGGTCGAGGGTGCCATCAAGGACAACACCACGGTCATCTATCTCGAGACGCTCGGCAACCCCAACTCCGACATCCCCAACATCGACGCCATCTCCGAGATCGCCAAGAAGCACGGTCTGCCGGTTGTCGTCGACAACACCTTCGGCACCCCGTATCTGTTCCGTCCGCTGGAGCATGGTGCCAATATCGTCGCCCACTCCGCAACCAAGTTCATCGGCGGCCACGGCACCTCGCTGGGCGGTGTGATCGTCGACGGCGGTAACTTCGATTGGAAGGCGAGCGGCAAGTA
>CATVZP010000102.1 GCA_958348565.1 uncultured Collinsella sp.
AGCGGTCGATCATGTCGCGCGCCTCGGCCATCGAGATATGCAGCGACTGCGACAGACCGTAGGCCTGCTGGCCGTACACGATGCCAAAGTTCACGGCCTTGGCGCGGCTGCGTAGGTCGGGAGTCACCTCGGACACCGGCACGCCAAACACGCGCGCCGCCGTCTCGGCGTGGAAGTCCTCGCCTTCGTTAAAGGCGCGCACCAGGTGCTCGTCACCCGAGAGATGCGCGAGCAGGCGCAGCTCGATCTGCGAGTAGTCCACCGCCAAAAAGACGCTGCCCTCGCCCGCCGAGAACGCCGTCTTGACGGTACGCCCCAGCTCCGAGCGCGTCGGAATGTTCTGCAGGTTCGGGTCGCTCGAAGACAGACGCCCCGTTGCGGTGATGGTCTGGTTGTACGTGGTGTGCACGCGACCGTCACCACGGCGCAGCGGGCCCAGCGTGTCCAGATAGGTGGACTTGATCTTGGACTTCTCACGCCAATCCAAGATCAGACGCACGATCTCGTGGTCGCGGGCAAGGTCGCTCAACACCTTGGCGTTGGTCGAATAATAGCCGCGCTTAGTCTTCTTGAGGCCCTTGGTCGGAAGCCCCATCACATCAAAGAGCACGTGCGACAGCTGCATGGGACTGCCAATATTAAAGGTCTCGTCACCCGCCAGGTCGCGAATGCTGCGCTCGACCTCGGCAATCTGGGTCGCCAGACCCTCGGACAGACTGTGCAGGCGGTCGGGGTCCACGAGCATGCCCGCGCGCTCCATCTTGGCAAGTACCGGAACGAGCGGCATCTCGATGCCATCGAACACGTTGACGGCGTTCTCGCGGGCCATGCAGTCGCGCAACGGCGCCACGAGCGCCAGCGTCAGGGCGGCGGTGCGAGCGGCGAGCGGAGGAGCGTCCTCACCAGCACCCTCTGCGCCGCGCGCCGCAGGCAGCGTCATTTGCAGATACGTATCGGCAAGATATGCCTCATCGAACTCGGAGCGGTCGGAATCCAGCAGGTAGGCGGCGACCACGGTATCGAAGATACGCGTGGAATCGGCAGCGAGCGGATCCATGAGCTCGGGCTCAGAGGAATCGATGGGCGAAAGCTCATGCAACAGCGCCTTCATATCTGGGCTCGCCACACGGCCCTCCATAAACAGACGCGCGAGCACGCCGGCAATCACGCCGTGGACGAAGTTGAAGCCCTCAACCTCAGCCGCCGCACCGCTGTCGCCCTCCTCGAGCGCGAACAGGCCCTTGGACGTCGCCAACCACAGCGTGCGCGTCAGTCCAAAGAGCGCGCCCTCTTCCTTGTCGTCGTCCACCACGGCGGCGACCCACTCACCGGCACCAATCGCACGGGAGACCTCAGCCGCAACGGCACCAAGCGCGTCAGCATCGCCGGCGGCCGCGCGAACCATCGCAGGCATCTCAAACACACTGGAGGCAGCAGCAGCCCCGCCCTCGCCGCCGATCAGCGCCAAGAAACGGTTCTGCATGGCGGTGATACCAAGCGTACCCAGCGCCGCAGAAACCTCATCGGCAGAAAACGCCGGGAAGGACGTCGTCTCAAAATCGAGCTCAACGGGTGCATCGGTGCGGATGGTCGCGACCTTGCGGCTCAGCAGGGCATCGTCGATGTGTGCTCGCAGGTTTTCGCCCATCTTGCCCTTGACCTCGTCGGCGTGTGCGATGACCTCGTCCAGGCTTCCGTACTGCGCAATGAGCGCGCTCGCCTTTTTGGGGCCGATGCCCGGCACGCCGGGGATGTTATCGGACGTGTCGCCCTTCAGGCCATAAAAGTCGGGCACGAGCGCCGGCGTGATGCCGTGATACAGATCGTCCACGCTCTCGGGCGTCATAATCGCCACGTCGGACAGGCCCTTGCGGGTCGAGACCACGTTGACGTGCTCGGTCACGAGCTGATACATATCGCGATCACCGGTCACCAGCAGCATGTCACAGCCGGCCTGCTCGCCCAGGCGCGCCATAGTGCCCAGGATGTCATCGCCTTCCCAGCCCTCGGACTGCAAAATCGGCACGTTGAGCGCGGCGAGCAGCTCCTTGATCATGGGAAACTGCGCGTGCAGATCGGGGTCCATGGGCGGGCGCTGAGCCTTGTACTGCGGCAGCATCTCCATGCGCACGCGCGGCTTGCCCTTGTCAAACGCCACAACAACGCCGTCGGGATTAAAGGCGTCAATCATCTTGAGGAACATATTCAAAAAGCCAAAGATCGCGTTGGTGGGACGACCGTCCGGCGCGTTCATGGTGGGCGGCACGGCGTGGAAGGCGCGGTGCATGAGCGAGTTGCCGTCGATAACGGCAAAGGTGCGGCGCTTGTCAGACATATTGAATACCTCGCTTTGGGCTGGGCACGGTTTGCTCACACCAGTTTACACGCTCCCCGCCCCACGGCCACCGCACATCAAGCTCCCCCGCCACCGTGAGCCCGCGCGTGATACGATGGCTCACGGTACATCAACCAGCACGATCAATCCGAAAGGAGCCTGCGTTATGGAGCGTCCCTGCGCATGGAAAAAGTACACGCCACAGCAGATCGAGGAGCTCGAGGAGCTTTGCCGCGGCTATAAGCAGTTTTTGAGCGAGAACAAGACCGAGCGCCTGTGCGTCAAGACCGGTATCAAGATGGCCGAGGAGGCGGGCTACGTCAATCTGGAGACCGTGATCGCCGAGGGCCGCGCGCTCAAGGCCGGCGACAAGGTGTACGCCGCCAATCACGGCAAGGACCTCATGCTCGTCAACCTGGGCACCGCCCCGCTCGAGCAGGGCTTTAACATCCTGGGCGCCCACGTGGACTCGCCGCGCCTGGACCTCAAGCAAAACCCCGCCTTCGAGGCCGGCGACATGGCCTATCTCGACACGCACTACTACGGCGGCGTCAAGAGCTACCACTGGGTCGCTTCCCCGCTCGCACTCGTAGGCGTCATCTGCAAAAAGGACGGCACCACCGTCGACATCAACATCGGCGACAAGGCGGACGATCCGGTCTTTACCATCTCCGACCTGCTGATCCACCTCTCGAGCGAGCAGATGGCCAAGCCCGCCAAGGACGCCGTCGATGCCGAGATCCTCGACGTGATCGTCGGCGGCCGCCCCGTCAAGTTTGACGAGGACGACAAAGACGCCCCCAAGGAGCCCGTCAAGCAGATGTTCCTTGACATCCTCAAGGAGCAGTACGACGTCGAGGAGGAGGACTTCCTCTCCGCCGAGATCGAGGTCGTGCCCGCCGGCCCGGCCCGTGACATGGGCCTCGACCGCTCCATGATTCTGGGCTATGGCCACGACGACCGCGTCTGCGCCTATCCCTCCATGCTCGCCCAGATCGACGTCGCCAACGTGGAGCGCACGAGCATCACGCTCATCGTCGACAAGGAGGAGATCGGCTCCGTAGGTGCCACCGGCATGACGAGCCGCTTCTTCGAGAACACCGTCGCCGAGATCATGACGCTCGCCGGCGAGGATAGTCCGCTGGCCCTGCGCCGCGCGCTCGCCCACAGCCGCATGCTTTCCTCCGACGTGTCCGCCGGTTTCGACCCGGGCTATGCCGGCAAGTTCGAGACCAAGAACGCCGCCTTCATGGGTCGCGGCCTGTGCTTTAACAAGTACACGGGCAGCCGCGGCAAGGGTGGCTCCAACGACGCCGACGCCGAGTACGTGGCCCTCGTCCGCGACATCATGGACGAGGCCGGCGTGGACTTCCAGACCTGCGAGCTCGGTCGCGTCAACGCGGGCGGCGGCGGCACCATCGCCTACATCATGGCCAAGTACGGCATGAACGTCATCGACTCCGGTGTTGCCGTCCTGTCCATGCATGCCCTGTGGGAGGTCGCCAACAAGGCCGATATCTACGAGGCCTATCGCGGCTACAAGGCCTTCATCGAGCGCGCCTAACCAACCCTTCATCAGTTGCGGTGAAATACGGACTAAACTGGCCCATAAACGGCCAAAACAGACCGTATTCCACCGCAACTTCTTTTTTGGTAGAGGAGAGTCCATGCTGCAGGTCATCATTTCGCCCGCCAAGCAGATGCGCGCGGCCCAAGATGCTTTTGAAGTCCTGGGCATCCCACCTTTTGCGCACGAGACGGCTCGCCTCCACCGCGCACTGCTAGATATCGAGCGGGATGAAGGCAGCGGCGGCCTGCAGGCGCTATGGAACGTGAGTGACAAACTGCTGGGGCCTTGTCTCAACACCCTGCATGAGTTCGGACCCATCCTGAAAAACGGCGATCTCGACAATCCCGCACTCGCCTGCCACCTCTCCCCCGCCGTCATGTCCTACCACGGCATCCAATACCAAAGCATGGCGCCCGAGGTGATGGATTCCGCGCAGCTCGCATGGCTGCAAGACCATCTATGGATACTCTCGGGACTCTACGGATGCGTGCGCCCCTTTCATGCCGTTGAACCGTATCGGCTGGAGATGGGCACAAAGCTTGCCGTCGACGGTGCCCGAGACCTCTACTCGTTTTGGGGCGACAAGCTCGCACGGGCTATCGCTCCGGCGGGCTCCAACACTACGATCGTTAACCTTGCCAGCGCGGAATACGCCAAAGCCGTTCTACCCTGCCTCACCACCGACACCACGGTCGTCACATGTCTCTTCGGCGAAGGCGTCCGCAACGACAAGCCCATCCAGCGCTCGACCGCCAGCAAAAAGGCGCGCGGCTCCATGGTGCGCTGGATGGCAGAAAACAAGCTCGAGGATGTAAGCGAACTCACCGCGTTCGACGTTGGTTATCGTCACTTTCCCGAGCTTTCAAATAAAAACACTTTGGTCTTCCTGAACGAACAGGCCTTGTAGGACCACCGCTACTTTTGAATGTGCTGCCTAGGCACGGCGTCTATTCCGCCAAGCCGTCGGCTTTGGCAATTTCATTTGTCGAGCCATCCTGATAGGTAATTTTGACGTGTTCAACCTCGGACACCGCAACGCCCGACGGGGGCTCCAGGTGCCATTCCGTCAGCGCGATATCCATCGTCGTGGGCACATCCCCTTGATCTTTGAGTTTAACCGTAAGTGTTTTGAGCGCCGCATCAAACGTCACGCGTTCGATTTCCTCGCCAGGAATAGACCCGCCGCTCAGCTGCAGTTGCATAAACTCATCGCGCGGATACCAATAGTCGCCCGGCGCGGCAACGGTATTGCTGCCCGCGACCTTCACCGTCATGATCGGCAGGGCCTCGTCGGCCTCAAACTCCCAGGCAGCGCCGCCGCGACCGCCAAACGTCCAAATACAAAAGGCAATCACCAGCACGGCAAGCACCGCAAAGCCAATCGCGACCAACCCATGGTGCGCACGGCCCTCCTCGGCCGATACGTCCCATTGTGTCTCTCGATATAGATGCTTGTCTTCCATGTTCGCCTCCCCACAGGCACGCTCGTTGGCCCAATCGTACCCATTCAGGCTATACTTGAGCCCATTACATAAACGGGGAGCTTGCAGGACGGGACGGCAGGCTGAGATTGGGCGCGCCCGCCCTGACCCGCAAACCTGATATGGGTAATGCCAACGAAGGGAGCCGTGCCAATGAGCACACTGACCGAGCCCAAGCTCGTCACGCAAATCGACTTCGCCCGCGCCGGGCAGATCACACCGCAGATGAAAGAAGTCGCCGAGCGCGAACATCGCGACCCCGAGTACATCCGCGAGCGCGTGGCCGACGGCCGCATCGCCATCCCCGCCAACATCGTGCATATCAAAAAGGGCATGCGCGCCTTTGGCGTCGGCGAGGGCCTGTCTACCAAGGTCAACGTGAACTTGGGCATCTCGGGCGACAAGGCTGACGCCGCCGAGGAATGGAAGAAGGTCAAGATCGCCGAGGACTTTGGCGCCGACGCCATCATGGACCTCTCCAACTCGGGCAAGACGCGCCAGTTCCGCCAGCAGCTCATCGACGAGACGCCGCTCATGGTGGGCACCGTCCCCATGTACGACGCCATCGGCTACATGGAAAAGCCGCTGGTCAAGCTTACCAAGGACGATCTGCTCGAGGTCGTGCGCGCGCACGCCGAGGACGGCGTGGACTTTATGACCATCCACTGCGGCATCAATAAATCGGTCATCAAAACCTTCAAGGAGACCGGCCGCCTTATGAACATCGTCAGCCGCGGCGGCTCGCTGCTGTTTGGATGGATGGAGGTCACCGGCAACGAGAATCCGTTCTACGAGTTCTACGACGAGGTGCTCGAAATCTGCCACGAGTACGACGTGACCATCTCGCTCGGCGACTCCTGCCGCCCGGGCTGTCTCTACGATTCCAACGACGCCACCGAGACCGCCGAGATGATCGAGCTGGGCAAGCTGTGCAAGCGCGCATGGGCCGCCGGCGTCCAGGTTATGGTCGAGGGACCGGGCCACATGGCGCTCGACGAGATCGCCGCCAACATGAAGCTGCAGAAGCGCCTGTGCCACAACGCCCCGTTCTATGTGCTGGGGCCGCTGGTGACCGATATCGGCGTGGGTTACGACCACATCACCGCCGCCATCGGCGGCGCCATCTCCGCCAGTTCCGGCGCCGACTTCCTGTGCTACGTGACGCCGGCAGAGCACCTATGCCTGCCTAACGCCCAGGATGTGCTCGACGGCCTCATGGCCACTAAGATTGCCGCGCACGCCGCTGATATCGCCAAGAAGGTGCCGCACGCCCGCGACATGGACGACAAGATGGGCCAGGCACGCCGCAAACTCGACTGGGATGCCATGTGGAAGTGTGCTCTCGACCCGGTCACCGGCAAGAAGCGCTACGAGGAATCCCCTGCCGCCACCGAGGGCACCTGCACCATGTGCGGCAAGATGTGCGCCGTCCGCACCG
>CATVZP010000103.1 GCA_958348565.1 uncultured Collinsella sp.
CTTTATTCCCAGCCCTTCCACACGTCAGGCTCGTAGCCAACGGTTGCCTGGCGGCCGTTGCGAACGATGGGCTCACGAAGAATCTGCTGGTTATCGAGCACCTTTTCGAACTTCTGGTCGGCAGCAAGATACTGTACGAGCGCAACCGTGTCGGCATCTTTCGCCTTTGGATCGATCACAGCGTCGATCCCGCCGACGGCGCGCGCCACGCTTTCGAGCTCGCCTTTGCTCATCCCCTTTTCCTTCAAGTCGATGAACTGGAACTTCACACGACGTTCCTTGAAATAGCGCTGCGCCTTCTTAGTATCGAAGCTTTTCTTCGTGCCGAATATCTGGATGTTCATACGTACCGCCTTCGCTCAATTCTCGTCCGTCCATGATACGACAAGGGAGCCGAGCAAAAACAGAGCAGGCGGAGATGGAGGAGGACGGCGACCGACCGTCGGCAAGAGTCGGCCGGATCGGACTGGCGCCCAGCGCGCGCCGGCGACACGCTCGCAGCTGCACACATAGCCGATGTACAAGCTCGCCGCGGCGTTCCCTCGCCCCGCGGTGTGGCGATAGAGAAGCACGCCACCCGTCAACGATGGCGCCTCGGTGAAGAAAATCAACGTCTGGGTTACATCCCTTGAAAGGGGCGAAGACGGCTGCTAGAATACCTCCCCGCTATGAAGGATTTGACCAAAGCATACATCGCAATTCGGCGGCCCCTGGTATATGGGGCCTCTCCTGTTGTTCCCCAAGTGCGCTCTGAGCAGCCGCTTTCTTCCTGTCGTATCTGATGCACGCATAGCACGTGCATGTTATTTCGCCCGTGGGCCGGCGCGCCTTCGGCGAAGAATCGAATAGATACGAAGGAAGCTTATGTCTGATAATTGTACGGTCGCGCCCGCCAATGGGCGCATTACCGGTACCCAGATCCGCATCGTCGCGGTCGTCGTCCTGGGTGCCTTCTTGGCGCTACTGAACCAAACGGTGATGTCGCCTGCGCTGCCGGTCATCATGTCCGATTTCGCCATCGATGCCTCGACTGCCCAGTGGATCATGTCCATATACCCGCTGGTGAGCGGCATCATGGTCCCCGTTTCGGCGTTCCTTATCGACAAGTTCAGCACCCGCGCGCTATTCTTCGGGGCGACGCTGGTGTTCGCGCTGGGCACGCTGCTGTGCGCCGCAGCCCCTGATTTCCTGTTCCTCATCATCGGTCGCGTGTTGCAAGCGGCGGGCTCAGGCGTGCTCATGCCGCTTGTCTCGGTGGTTCCCATGCTGGTGTTCCCCGTCGAGAAACGAGGAACGGCTATGGGCATGGCGGGCATCGTCATGTCGGCGGGTCCCGCGGTCGGCCCCGTCGTAGGCGGTGCGGTGATCGACACGTACGGCTGGCGCACCATGATCGGCGCCATCGTCCCCCTCGCAATTCTCGTGCTGGTGCTGGGCGTGTTCATGCTGAAAAACGTGGGCGAGCTGAAGAACCCCAAGCTCGACCTGCCCTCGGTCGTCCTCTCCACCATCGCCTTCGGCGGACTTCTCTACGGGTTCTCGAGCGCCTCGTCGATGGGTTGGGGCAACCCCGTGGTGCTCGGCTCGATCGTCGCGGGTGTCGTGTGCTTGGTGCTGTTCGTCGTACGCCAGGGCAAAATCGAGGACCCGCTGCTTCAACTGGGCACGCTCAAGACGCGCGAGTTCCGCGTGGCCGTCATCATCGTCACGCTCATCAACGCCGCATGCCTGGTCACCAACACGCTGTTGCCGTTGCTGCTGCAAACCTCGCTTGGCGCTTCGGCCTTCGAAACCGGCATGGCCATGCTTCCCGCCGCGGCGGTGGGCATCATCATCAGCCCTATCTCCGGCGTGGTGTTCGACAAGTTCGGTCCGCGTGCCATCTCGATCGTCGGCCTGGCCCTCATGACCGGCGCCCTGTTCCTGCTCTCGCTTTCGACGGTAAACACGCCCATCTTGGTGGTTGCGCTGTTCTGCATGCTGCAGTCCGCCGGCCAGTCGCTCGCGAACATGCCGGTGAACACATGGGGTGTCAATGCCTTGAAAAATGACATGATCGCCCACGGCAACGCCATCGCGAACACCGGCCGCCAGGTCGCCGGCGGTTTGTGCACGGCGCTCATCATCACGGTCATGACAAGCGTCACCGCGTCGGCCGGCGTCGATGCGAGCATCCAAGTAGCCACCGCCGTGGGCGCGGGCGTCGCTTACAAGGTGTGCGCGGCAATCGGCCTCGTTTCCCTTATCTGCGCCATATTCAGCGTGCGCACCAAGAAAACCGCACCGAAAACGAAGGAGGCATAAGCGATGTCCGAGATTCTGTCCGAGCGCATCCCGCTCGAGCTCGAGGGGACGCCCGTTTCGAGCATCATGATTGAAGAGCCGTTCACCTGCACGCAGGATTGCACGATTTCCGACGTGGTGCGCATGCTCGCCGAAAACGAGGTGAGCAGCATGCCCGTAATCGATGAGCGCAACCAGGTGGTCGGGTTCATCTCCGACGGCGATGTCATGGGAGCCATCGCGCAGCATCGCGCGCACACCATCTTCACGGGCGGCGACGCGTCCATGCTGTACTTCGACGATCAGAGCCTTGAGCAGCGCATCGAAGACCTGAAGGATCGCTGCGTCATGGATTTCGCGACGCGCCAGGTAGTGTGTGCCCGTCCCGAGCAGAGCATCGCCCGCGTCGCCGCGCTGCTGGCGAAGAAGAAGTTCAAGAAGCTTCCTGTGGTTGATGACGAGGGCAAACTCGTGGGGGTCATCCGCCGCTCCGCCATCACCAAATACATCTTCGGCATCCTTTTCCAATAGGGGCAGGTCGCACTTGAGGCGAACATCTCGAGGCATCGAGCCAGCAACTGGACCAGACAACCTTGACACGCACGCGCTTTCCCTCGATGCTTCGGTAAGGGGAGCTGCGAAAATCGCAGCACGGGTGATCGGCGCCGCGCCCCCGAAGGCAAAAGCGAACACGGGAGCGATACGATGGGAAAAGTCCTGGACGAAGATTTGGTTTATGAGATTCTCTCCGTCGTGGCAGAGATTCCGGCGGGATGCGTCGCCTCGTACGGTCAGATAGCGCGCCTCATCGGCAGGGAGAAAAACTCTCGCCTGGTCGGAGCGGTGCTGAGCGAGGCGGATCGCTACGGCGATTATCCCTGCCACCGCGTCGTCAACCACGCGGGACGCCTCGCGCCAAACTTCCCCGACCAGCGAGCACTACTGACGGAGGAAGGAGTCGCCTTCCGAGACAACGGCTGCGTCGACATGAAAAAGCACCAGTGGAACGAGTAGCCAGGCAGCGTAGCGTCGAAAGGAGCGACGCCACGGGGAACGACCTGCGCCCCGCCGCCGGACAACCTATGGCAAAGTGACACGTCCCACAAAGAGCGGCGCACCAGTACGAGACACGACCGCGATGTAAAAAGACCCTATGATACTCGTAAGCATCTATCTGATTGCCCGCCTCGAGGTACCCAAAGAACGAGAGATGCCGAAACCCCTAGACAAAGAAAAAGGTCGGGAGCTTTTATGCTTCCGACCTGAAGTTTCATGGTCGCGGGGGGCGGATTTGAACCACCGACCTTCGGGTTATGAGGTCGCTACGACGTTGTTTCATTCAGACATTTCGACCCAAATTGAAGTCAATATAACTCCAGGTCATTTGATGTTTTCATAGATTTACGAAAGAAAAGTACGCGGAATAATTCGACCCAAATTCGACCCACAACGAGCTTGAAAGCGGTCAGGCGGAGCATTACCCTTGGGGTGTGACCCCACGCAGGGCCCACCACCAAGGGTAATGCCCACTCGCCCCAGCCCTTTGCGCCATTCCGCGCAACCGAGCGCGATTCTCAGGCACTTCAGGCAAGGAACACGATGAACGACCGACCTCTCGTCATAGGCAAAGGAACGAAGCAACGCCGCGACAAATACACGTGGCGCTACCGTCACAGCCTCGGCAAGGATCCGGTCACGGGCAAATACCGCTATTCGCCGTGGCAGACCATACATACCACCAAAAGCCGAGAGGTCGACGCCGCACTCGAAGCCTACAAGGCAGAACTCAACAGCGGCACCTACGTCCAAAAATCGAGGGACACCGTCGGCTCGTACGCAAAAAAGTTCCACGACAACCGCGAAGGAACCATCACGCCGCTCGCCTACTCGACATCCTACTCAATCGAGAACCGGACGCGCGCATCACATGCGTGATGCTCATGCTCGACACCGACATGAGAAGGGCAGAAGCCCTCGGGATGACGTGGTCCGATGTCTCCGTCGAGAACAGAAGCATCCTCATTGAGCAGCAGTTCGCGGCCGATCGAAGCGTTCGCTCGCCCAAAAGCAAGAAAAGCGTGCGGAGGATCTCGATAAGCGAGACGCTGACGTCGTATCTCGAATTCTGGAAAAAGGAGCAGGCCCGCGAAATGGAAGCCTTCGGCCTGGAACAAGTCAAAGGCACTCCGCTCGTCCACTCATTCGAACGAACGAAAGACAGGCATCCCCAAGTCAACTTCATGGACCTGAATGGGTTTTTGCGCTGGTTCAGAAACTTCAGCGTCGAGAACGGGTTCGGCAAGTTCGAAGGCGTTCGAACATACCATTATGTGAAGGAAACTGTCGACGGGGAAACGATTTCGAAGCGTTATGAGCATAAAGAGTGGCTCGAATTGAGGGATTACCTCAGGAAGCATCCCAAGGTTCGCGAGGCGAGGCATATCAGCACATATGAGAGCGAGCACCTTCCTTACGGATATTCGGGCCTATCGAGCCACACCGCTACTGCCGCTACTGCCCGCTACTGCCCGCCAGCTTCCGAACCAGCGGGCGGTAGCAGCACCCCGAGCATCTCGCCGACAGCGCAGAGAGTCGTCGACCTGGCGGCCAAGGCCGACATCGAGGACGTGATGCTGTGCGACCTGCCCGGCGTCCTGTCCTTCCTAGGGCTGCCACCTGAGACGGAGATGCCGCCGGGCAACAAGGGGAAGACGAAGCTCAAGAAGCTCTACAGGAAGGTGGCGCCGAACAAGGCATACCACTCCGGCGAGCGCGCCAAGGATTTGATCTCGCACCTCGACATGGCAGAGATCAGGGCATCGGCGCCCGTCCCGCTCGGAGAGATAGACAGAGCGGTCGTAAGCGGCTGATGTAACTTCTGACACCCTAGAACTTACATCGAGCCCCGATTTTTGAGCTCGGGGCTCTTTTCGTCTAGATTGGGGACGCATGGCCGGACGAAAACAATTTGCGTCTGGTAATAAGCGTACGAAAGCGCAATTTACGTCTTAATTCCGTACGCAAATCAAGACGAAAATCGTTTACGTCTGCTTTAAATCCGTACGAAAACGGTTTTCGTCTTGCAGGGCAGTTGCCGTTTCTACAGTTCAACTTCCAGTTCGGCTTTGTGCTCGTAGAGGTAGTCGCGCATGTAGGGGATGGCAAATGAGACCTTGCCGTACGAGGGAGCCTCGATAATCGATTCTCTTAACAGGCGGCTGCGGACGGAACTCACCTGTTGAGGCGTTTGTTTAGGGCATCGGCAACCATGCTGGTCGAGCTCGTCTGCCCCAAAGATGCCATGCTCAGCAGATAAGCGATGCACGTGGGCGGAATGCGCTGTAGCGCGGGCTCAATCACCATGGCACAGAAGCGTTCGCGTGCCGTTGCAATGCCGCGCTCGGCTTCTTCTTCTCCAATAATCGGTGTATGTGCGCGTCTTGCCAACTGCCATGCGTAGTATCCAACGAGTTGGATCATGAAAGGATAACCTTGCGTTGCCTCGGCAAGTTGGCCGGCAATGCCTGGCTGCAACTCCATGCCAGACGCTTCAATGGTTTCCTCGAGGGAGTACGACACTTCGGTTACTGCCACAGCCTTCAGGTCAAAGGGGAGGGCACGGCGCAAAAACGTAAGTGTCTTTCCGTTGATGATGCTTTCAATCATCGAAGGCAGCCCCGCAAAAACAAAGGCGATATCAAGGTCTTCGCCGATAACCTGCTGAATCGCAATGGAGAGCGTTCGGACCTCATCGAGCTCTGCGTCTTGAACCTCGTCGAGAGTGATGAGCAGGCCATTTTCATTCTTGGATATTGTCTGTCTCATGGCGTCGCGTAGCGATGGGCCGATTCGCTCAATATCTATGCTGCCGATGGATATGCCAGCTACGGTGGGCTCAAATCTGGCGTGTTTGGCCTGGAATTTGGGCTGCAGCTGTTCGAGAATGCGCTGGCAAAGTCCCTCGGTTGCGACCTCTTTTATGACCGTCCAGCCACGGCTTTGCGCCAAACGTGAGCACTCGTCAAGGAGGACCGTCTTGCCCGTTCCACGGACGCCGGCTATGCGCATTAGGCGCCCAGGGGCACCAGGCCCGTTGGTGAGGCCTTCACTGAATTCTTCAAGTACATCTTCGCGGCCGATAATCGTGGGAGGTGTTTTACCTGCTGTGGGCTTAAAAGGGTTTGTTTGCATGTGAGCCACCTTTGCTCAAGATATAGCAA
>CATVZP010000104.1 GCA_958348565.1 uncultured Collinsella sp.
CTGATCGCTATGGCCCTTACCCGCGACCCCAAGCTGGTCATCTGCGACGAGCCCACGACCGCTCTGGACGTTACCGTCCAGAAGCAGGTCATCAAGCTGCTTAACGACCTTCAGGCCAAGCTCGGCTTTGCCATGATCTTCGTTTCGCACGACCTGGCACTGGTCGCCGAGGTCGCCCATAACATCACGGTTATGTACGCCGGTCAGGTTATCGAGCAGGCGCCCACCAAGGAGCTGCTCACCAACCCGATTCACGAGTATACCCGCGGTCTTCTGGGCTCCGTTCTGTCCATCGAGAGCGGCTCGGGCCGCCTGCACCAGGTGCCCGGCGCCGTTCCGAGCCCGCGCGATTTCCCCAAGGGCGATCGCTTCGCGCCCCGCTCGAGCCATCCGCGCATTGGCCTGGACACCCGTCCGGTCTTCAAGCGCGTGCCCGGCACCGAGCACTTCTATTCCGAGCTCCCCGACGAGGTGCTCAAGGCAAATGGTTTGACCCCTCACGCGGAGGTGATGTAGATGAGCGAGACCGCAGTCAACGGCGTCGAGCCGATCATCTTCCTTGATGACGTCCACGTCACCTTTAGGACCCGTACCGGCTCGATTCTGCACCCCAACCTGGTTCACGCCGTCCAGGGTGTAACGATTAAGCTCATGCCCGGACAGACCATCGGCATCGTCGGCGAGTCCGGTTGCGGAAAGTCCACCACCGCCAACGTCATGTGCGGCCTGCAGGCCCCCACGAGCGGCAAGGTCTACTTTAAGGGCAAGGACGTTACCAAACGTACCGCTGAGGACCGTCGCCACATGGGTCGCGTCATCTCGGTCGTGTTCCAGAACCCGGCCACGGCGCTCAACCCCCGCATGGTCGTTCGCGAGCAACTGCTCGACCCCATGCGCGTCCACAACCTGGGTACCGAGGCCGAGCAGGAGAAGCGCGTCAAGGAGCTCTTGGAGCTCACCGGTCTGCCCAGCTCCGCCGCCGAGGTTCTTCCCGGCCAGCTTTCGGGCGGCCAGCGCCAGCGCGTCGCAATTGCCCGTGCCCTGTCGCTGAACCCCGATGCCATCATCGCTGACGAGCCCACCTCGGCTCTGGACGTTTCGGTCCGCGCGCAGATTCTGAACCTGCTGACCGACCTTAAGAAGGAGCTCGGCCTGGCCATGGTGTTCATCAGCCATGACATCCAGACGGTCCGCTATATCTCTGACGACATCATCGTTATGAATGGCGGCAAGATCGTCGAGCAGGGCGAGGCCAAGCAGGTCTTCCAGCACCCTCAGGACCCCTACACCAAGATGCTGCTCGGCGCTGCGCCGTCGCTGCTGCATCCCAAGCTCGGCGAGTAGCCTCGCTTTCCCTCCCGTGCGCCCGGTTCCCTTGCCGGGCGCACCTCCGTTGCGATTTCGAAAGGTTGGGTTCACGAGCCATGCCAAGTGCTCAAGAGCTACAACAGCAATTTGGTGAATATCGAGGCGCTATGCCCCGTCCATCGGATTTCGATCTCTTTTGGAAGGACCGCATGGCCGAGGCCGACGCCGTCGAGCTCGACTACGCGATCGAGGCGGCTTCGGTTGCGGATTCCGCGACCTGTCGGTTTTTCGACCTCTGGTATACCGGCATGTGTGGTGCACGCCTGCATGCCAAGTACCTCAAGCCGGTCTCGGAGGAGCCCATGCCGCTGGTGCTTCAGTTCCATGGATATCCGGGTGCGAGCCGCAGCTGGTTTGAGCAGGCGTCGTTTGCGGGCATGGGCATGGCGCTCATTGCTCTCGACTGCCCCGGCCAGGGTGGCCCCTCCGAGGATATTGGTGGATTTGAGGGCACGACGGTCGCGGGCCATATCGTCGCCGGTATCGACGGCGACCCGGCCAATCTCTACTATGTCCGCTTGCACCAGGATATCCGCATTCTGTGCCGTATCGTTCGCGAGCTCGAGGGCATCGATCTTACCCGCGTGTATGTGAACGGCGCATCGCAGGGTGGCGGTTTGGGTATTGCGACCTGCGCGCTTAACAGCGAGCTTATCAATCGCGCTGCCATCCTCTATCCCTTCTTATCGGACTTCCGCCTGGTTTGGGATCTGGACGCCGACGATATTGCCTACGAGGGCCTGCGCTATTGGTCGCGCTGGTTTGACGAGGACTCGGCTCATATTGACGAAGCCTATGCCAAACTGGCGTACTTCGATTCCAAGAACTTTGCCCCCATGGTCAAATGTCCCGTTCTGTTTGGCACGGGCACAGCTGATATCGTCTGTCCGCCGGCGACGCAGTTTGCGGTCTACAACAACCTGACCTGCGATAAGCGTCATGAGTTCTTTGAGGGCTTTGGCCACGAGGAGATTCAGGACTTTGATGATCTGATCATTCCGTTTTTCTGTGAGGGAGGGGAGGCTCATGTCTAAGTGCGAGAGCAATATCGATGAGCTGATTGTCCCCGAGCTTGCGGGGATTGCTGGAACGGTTTCGTCAAGGCTCGCAGAATATCGGGACTGGCACGGTGATGTCCAAGCAGATGTTTCTGATTTAGAGACATGCGCTTCGAATCTTGAGATTCAAGGCCTGGCCATTACGGCGATTGACTTTGTTAACCCCTGCGCCCGTTACTCGGAGGTTTCCTTTGAACTCGGTGACGATGCGGTCCACGCTCGTTTGATTGAGCCTGTTGGTCGTGTCCGAGTATCTGAGCGTGTGCCGCTGTGCCTGATGTTCCACGACATCGATCGGCCTGTGCGCGGCTGGCATCACATGACGAGATTTGCCGCCATGGGGTATGCCGTCCTCGCGCTGGATGACGATGTTGCTGGTGCGGACGACCTGCAGCAGGGGATTACCTCGCCTGCTTTTGTCGAGCGCGTCCGTTGGGGCTGCGCGTTGGCGAAGGTCGCGCGCAATCTTGATGGCGTGGACCCCGACCGCATTTTTGCATGGGGCGAGGGTCTTGGCGGCGGAGTTGCGCTGGCGGTTTCTGCTCTGGACGAGCAGGGCCTTGCCTGCACGGCGGTTGCCAATCCAGTTCCCGGTGGCCTCGAGGCGCTGTCGTCTCGGGCGCGCGGATCGGTGCTCATAGGCACATCGCTTATGGATACCGTGAGCGACCCCAAGGGACAGTTTGCCGTATTCAACGGTCTTGAGTGTGACCGGAGGCATATCATCTATGCCAAATACGCTCACGAGCGCATCAATGCGTTCGAAAACGAAGTCGTCGACTTCTTTAACCAAACGTTCTACCCGTGTTCTTTGGCCTAGACGGCCTGGACACTGCCAACAAGAGTGGGCGGCATAGGGCTGCCCGCCAGACAACTAAGGAGATTCTTGTGGCAACTCAGAAATTCACCGGCGTTATCCCTCCCGTCGTTGTTCCCGATACCGAAGACCACCAGCTCGATGTTGCCTCCTTTGAGCGCAGCATCAACCGCATGATCGATGCCGGCGTCGATGGCCTGTTCTTCCTGGGCTCCTCGGGCGAGGTCGTCTTCTCCACCGACGAGCGTCGCCGTCAGATCATCGCCGAGGCCGTGCGCATCGTCGATCACCGCGTGCCTGTTCTGGTCGGCATCATCGATACCGAGACCGAGCGCATGATCGAGCACGGTAAGGTCGCTCAGGAGCTGGGCGCCGATGCCCTCGTCGCCACCTGCCCGTTCTATGCCCTGCAGGGCATGACCGAGGTCGAGGAGCACTTCCGCATCCTGCACGAGGAGCTCGACCTGCCCATCTTTGCCTATGACATTCCCGTGTGCGTTCATACCAAGCTCCCCTGGAAGCTCCTTGCTAAGCTCGGCGCCGAGGGCGTCCTGGCCGGCGTCAAGGATTCCTCGGGCGATGACATCTCGTTCCGCTACCTCGTTCAGGAGAACGAGAAGAACGGCCATCCGATGAGCATCCTCACCGGTCACGAGGTCGTTGTCGACGGCGCTTACCTCGGTGGCGCCGACGGTTCTGTCCCGGGTCTCGCTAACGTTGAGCCCGAGGGCTACGTGCGCCAGTGGAAGGCCGCTCAGGCCGGCGACTGGGCTACCGTCAAGGCCGAGCAGGATCGCCTCAACGAGATCTCCCACATCTGGGATGTCACCTCGGGCGTTCAGGGCTATGCCGGCGGCGTTGGTGCCTTCAAGACCGCTATGAATCTCATGGGCATCTTCGACAGCCCGACCATGCCGCGCCCGGTGAAGGCCATGACCGGCGAGAACGTCGAGGCGATTAAGAAGGTCCTCCAGGACAACGGTCTCCTGTAGAGCTTCCCCAGGCACCCGATCTTGGGGCTCAAGTGGTCGGGCGTGACCCATTAGGTCAACGCCCGACCACTTTCACCCCAACCTTGGGCACCTGGGAAACCTTTATCATGCTGCGGCGATAACACCGCCTTCATTTCCTGTAGTTGTTTTTATCTCCTAAGGAGAACGACATGGAGAACAAGTACGTCTGCTCTGTCGATATCGGCGGAACTAAGATCGCGACCGCCATTATGGAGTACCCGGCTGACGGCAGCGTGCCCCATCCCGTTTTTGAGGCCGAGGTTCCTACCGAGGCCCAGGAGGGCGGCGAGGCCGTCTTCCAGCGTATCGAGGCGTCCATCAAGGCTGCTCTTGAGGCGAATCCCGATGTCGAGGTCCTCGGTGTCGGTATCGGTGCCGCAGGCGTCGTCGATCCCAAGACGGGCGCCATCGCGTATGCCAACGAGATTATGCCCGGCTGGTCCGGCGTTCAGTTGGGGCCGCGTCTGCGCGAGGACCTTGGTCTCCCCGTTGCCGTTGTGGGCGACGTGCAGGCTCATGCTCTGGGCGAGGCCCACTGGGGCGTCGGCAAGGGCAAGTTCTCCGTCTTGTGCCTGGGCATCGGCACGGGCATCGGCGGCGCATATGTCGAGAACGGCCGCGTGATGCAGGGCTTCCATGGTGCTGCCGGTCATATGGGCCACATCGAGTGCTCGGCTGCCGCCGGCATTCCCTGCGCCTGCGGACGTTCTGGTCATCTTGAGTCGGTTGCTTCGGGCACTTCCATTGGTCGTATGTACGATGAGCGCTTTGGTCGCGTCGACCCCAGCCGTCCTTCGGTCGGTCGCGACGTGAACGACCTGTGCCGTGCGGGCGACGCAAAGGCGACCGAGGTCATCCATGACGCCGGCTTTGCGCTGGGTGCCAGCTTGGGCTCGCTCGCTAACATTCTGGACCCTGAGGTCATCGTGCTTTCGGGCGGCGTGATTCACCAAGGTCCCGATTGGCGTTCGCAGACGTGGAAGGATTCGGTGCACGAGGGCTATGCCAGCCAGGCGCTCGATCCGCTTCAGGACACGCCGATCCTCATCGGTTCTCTGGAGGGCGATGCTCCGCTCATCGGTGCCGCCGAACACCTTCTTGCATCGTTGAAGTAAACATAACTACCAAGTGCGCCTTCTGAGGTGCCGCAGATTGACGTGAAAGAGGAGCGAAGCGTACTTCGGTACGTGAGCGACGGTTTGAACGTCAAGGTGCGGTGTCTCAGAAGGCTGTTTTGAGAAAGGTTGAGTCGAACATGACCGTTGATCCTTTGATCCAGTCCCTGAAGGGCAAGCTCGTCGTGAGCGTTCAGGCGTATATGGGCGAGCCGCTTCGTACGCCCGAGACCATGGCTCAAATGTCTCGCGCCTGCGAGCTTGGCGGCGCCGCCGCTATTCGTTGCCAGGGTCTTGCCGACATTGCCGCCATTAAGGGTCGCTGTGAGGTTCCTGTTATCGGCTTGTGGAAGGATGGACACGAGGGCGTCTACATCACGCCGACGCTGCGTCATGCTCGCGCCTGCGTTGCCGCGGGTGCTGACATCGTGGCAATTGATGCCACTGATCGCCCGCGTCCCGATGGCAAGACCGTCGAGGACACCTTCCGCCCGCTGCACGAGGAGGGTGTGCTCCTGATGGCCGACTGTGCCACCATCGAGGACATTCGCCGTGCTGTCGACATGGGCTTTGACCTGGTATCCACTACGCTTTCTCACGGTGTTGCCGCCATCGACTGCACCATGGCCGATGGCCCCGATCTGCCGCTTCTGCGTCAGGCGACCGAGGAATTCCCCGGTCTTCCCATCATCTGCGAGGGCCGCGTGCACACGCCCGAGGAGGCCCGCGCCGCGATCGATGCGGGCGCCTGGGCCGTTGTCGTCGGCACCGCCATCACGCACCCCACGAGTATTACAAGTTGGTTCAAGGCTGCGCTTGAGGCGTAAGACAGGCCTCGTATCCGCTTGGGGCGGTATACTCAATAAAGGCAATTGATCGCGCGGGATCCGCTGGCCGGGTCCCGCGCTTGTTTTAGGAGGCACACATGCAAAAGGGAGATGCCATGGATGCGGCGGAGCGCTCGGAGCGCATCCCCGATATCGTCATCATCACCGGAATGTCCGGATCGGGCCG
>CATVZP010000105.1 GCA_958348565.1 uncultured Collinsella sp.
AGTCGGTGATACGTCGATCTGCAGCGCTCGCGCAGCGGCATTGAAAATACTGATTCAATGTAGCGCATCGAGCGCGACGATGCACCCCGCAACGCACGGCTGTGCAGAAAAAGCTTCGAGCGGGGGTTGCAGGAGCGCCACTGGGCACGGTGAGTTGATGGAACACAGGGGCACCATAATTAGATGCCAGTGGCGTGGTAGAACTGTGCTCGATATGCATCCGCAATAGAAAGAGGCACCATGGTCTCGCGGGTTCTCTACCGACCGTTTGATACCGAAGATTTCGACGCCATCGCGCTGATCCTGCAGCAGCTTTGGCACAACAACTCGGATAACGATGAGTACAACCGCCTCGAAGCCGCGTGCGACCTTGCCTACTGCCTTTCTTCCTCGACGTTTTCGCAGGTTGCAGTTATAGATGGCGAGGCGCGCGGCATTTCGCTTGCGCGTGCAGGACAGAGCTCCGGCACCGCCGTCAGGGAACATTGGATGGATACCGAACGCGCGTTGCTGTCGCAGATGCGCGAGCTGGAGCCCGAAGCTTGCGCCGAGTACCTCTCGTTTGTGCGCGCCACCATCCGAACCAACAACCGCCTGCTCGAGAAAAGCCCACTGCCGCATGACAACGAGGTCACGCTGCTCGCCGTGGATCGCGATGTCCACGGCCTGGGCGTTGGCACGGTGCTGCTCGACGCCGCTATCTCGCATCTGTCCTCGTGCGGAGCGACCAGCGCACACCTGTACACCGACTCCAACTGCTCGTGGAAGTTCTACGAGCTGCACGGCTTTAAGCGCACCGCCACGCACCGCGCCAACCGCGAGGAACGCCGCCACGCCATGCCGCGCGAAAGCTTCCTCTACGAGCTGGACCTAACCGTCTAGGCCCAGCAGCCATACCTAGTCGTTGGGGACGTTCTTAAATGACTAGTCGTTGGGGACAGTCTTGATCAAAACGACCGACGAAGCCCTTCTTGAGGTCGCTATATAGGGGTTCACATATAGCTGTGGTCAAAAAACAACAAATATGAGTACTGTTACCTTTTTAGTGGCAGCGAAATTCGGCCTTTTCGGGTCTCTTAGACCTCTCGACGCGTTGGATGAACTAACGTATCTCCCCAAATGTACAATAAAATGGATTTCTAACGAGAAACAATCTCGTTAGGAGTCCATTTTTCAGTACAAGCAAATGTGACAATCTAGGCAACAGTACTCATATTTGGCATTTTTTGCCCACTGCCCCTTGCGCGAAGGTCCGCAGCGGAAAGTATGGCCCGTTTCGATGCACAAAAATGGGATGGATCTTCCCTGGCAACCGCCCAGAAAGGTCCACCCCAAAGCAAGCGCTCGCTAGAACGTTCCGCCGCCGCCTCCGCCGACGCCGCCTCCGCCGCCGCCCGAGAAGCCACCGCCACCGCCGCCGCTCGAGCTATCGGAACTCGAAGCCAGCTCACGGATGCTCTCGTGATACACATCGTTAAACGAATCGAGCGGCGAATCGATGCCGTAATGATGGTAGTACCACCAGTAGCAGGGGTAATTGTCGTAGAAACCGTCGGCCTCGCGCACCTCGGGAGGCACCGCCTCGGCAAGCTGACGCAGGGCTTCCTTCGAAACGCCCAGCGCCACACCCATCACCAGCAGCTTGTTCCACAGCACCAAATCGCCCGGGACGGCTTCCTTTAGGCGCGTGAAGTCCTCGAGCCAATGCTTGAGCGCCTTGCAGCGGGCCGCTACCTCGGCACCTTCCGGCGTAAAGCGGCGGAACGTAAGGCCCACGCCAATACCCACCAGCACAATCGGCACCGAGATAACCGCGGCGATAATGTTCGCCTGTGCGCCGTCGGTAAAGAAAATGGATCCCATGGGAACAAAGGCGATCAGAATACCAAGAACCAGGCAGAACACCATTGCGACAATGCCGTCCGAGGCAACGTACTCGCTATCGGCCAACTTGCCCTTAACGGTGTTCTGATAGTCCTCGAGCTTGTCGCCAACAGATGTGGTGCGCTCGCTAGCGTACTCCTCCAGCTCGCTAAACGTGCGCGAACGGACTCCGTCCTTATCGGGCTTAACGCCGGCGAAGAAGACCTTGAGCACATCGCGATCGATGCCGTCCTTCTTGGCAGCCTTCCAGGCCTCGTCGGTCACTGTGATGCGATACGTCTGCTCCTCTTTTTCGCGACGGAGCAGACCCTTCTTCTTGGTCTCGGTCGCTTCTTCCAGCTTGATCACGCGATCGTCGGTGAGCTTCATGAGCGTGGCGATATATGCCTGATCGGGCACCTCGTTCCAGCTCATGAGGGCCGAAAGCACGGCGGGATGGTCGGCCGAAGGCACATCGCGGAAATATTCGTCCTGGAAAAGCGGCTTGGGCTTGCGGCGGCGCAGCTTGAGCACAACGATTGTGCCGGTAAAGGCCACTGCCGCGACAACACTTAGCACGGCAAGTGCATTGGCAATCATGCGAGCGTGAGCGCGGCGGGCGTTAGCTTCGTCAGCCCATTCCTTCTCTTCGCTCAGGATCGTTGACGTGCGCTCTTCGCCCGAGGCGGCAAGCTGCGGCACCCAGTCGCTGGGGAAGGCGATGCGCGCCTCGGCGAATTCGCCCTGATGCACGCAGGGTATGGTATAGGTAACCATGGGTTCATCCGCATCGAGCGATACGTCGCCCGTCAGCGGGCCGTGGCCCCATGCGCGGAAGTTATCGCCCTTGACGGCCGCCGTCCCGGCAGCGGCATTTGCGAAGTACACTTCCATCTCGACGTCATCGGAGTCCGCAGACCAGCCGTCGCCCACAAACTTCCAGTAGAGCTCGGCGGTATCGGACCAGTTCATGACCGCACCGGTCATGGTGTAGCTCACGTAAAAGATCACGCTGTCGCCGCTCTCGTGAGGGCTGAAAACCTTGATCTTTACGCCGCCGTCGGACTGCTCAACCGTATAGACGCCGCTGTCGCCTTTGTTTGCATAGTCGACCCTGTTAAACGCGACATCGTCTTCCTCGACGCTCAGCACGTCGACACCCGCCGCGCCGCCCTGCTGGTTGGTGCCCGCATTGATCTCCCAAAACACGCCGTTGATGTCGTCATCGAAATCAAACTGGCGTCCCTCGACGACGGTCAGCGATCCATCGGCCTCGACCGTGGCGCCGATGTAGGTTTGGCTCATGGAATAGCCGTCGGCGTGCGCGGCGACAGGCAGCAGTAACAACGCAAGCGCGACGAGCGCGCAGGCGGAAGCGAATCGCGCGAATAGGCGGCGCTGCCGACAGGTCTTGGCAACGGGGGCGTTCATAGGCACATCCTTCGTCTGTGATACCAACAGCGCCATTGTCCCACGTTTACGGGCGCACATGACGAATATCTAGGCGACCGGAGCGCCAAATGGGATGAAAGTCACGCCCGCCGCCAGCAGCTAGTCATTGGGGACGTTCTTAAATGACTAGTCGTTAGGGACACTCTTTGGCATGGCATGCACCAACGATAGATGCCACTTCACAGCTCCGTCACAGGTGTAGCGGCTTTGTGTTGCTGCGACGCGCTCTGATTGAGCCCGCGGGCAAGGGGCATAAAACAGTTGAGCGAAAGCGGTTTGCCCCTTTGCCGTTCGCTCGAGGATCATGTCCCCCTTTTCCGCGGAAACCCCGGCAGTTGCGAAGAGCTGCCGGGGTTTCTGTCGTTTGTGAGGCTAAGTCGGTACGCAGCGATCGAGACCTTGAGCCGCAAACCCACCGTGCGCAATGCGTACCGCCGCCAACTTGTGAGCGCAGCAACGCCTTCCCTGCCAAGCCCCGCGCTATACTCGTCCGCATGGATATCAACGCACGCAACATAGCAACACACGCCGCGGACGCGCCAGCGATGCCGCCCACCTCTGCCCCCGCGCCCGTCGTGGGCCGCTTTGCCCCGTCGCCCTCGGGCCGCATGCACTTGGGCAACGTGTTCAGTTGCCTGTGCGCGTGGCTTTCGGCCCGCAGGCAGGACGGCCGCATCGTACTGCGCATCGAGGACCTGGACGATCGCTGCAAGCGTCCGGAACTTGCCGCTCAACTGATTGACGACCTGGCCTGGCTGGGGCTTGAGTGGGACGAAGGCCCCAACTACCAGCACGATCGCCTGGACTTGTACGAGGACGCCCTGCACCAGTTGCAAGACGCCGGCCTCACCTACCCCTGCTTTTGCACGCGCGCCGAGCTCCACGCCGCGAGCGCACCGCACGCCAGCGACGGCACGCCCATCTATCGCGGCGCCTGCCGAGGCCTTTCTGCCGAGGAGGTTGCCCGCCGCAGCATCCTGCGCGCTCCGGCCACGCGCCTGCGCGTGCCCGCCGTCGACGACCTCGCAGACGATGTGGTCGAATTTGTGGACCGCACGTATGGTGCCCAATGCGAGGCGCTCGCCACCGAATGCGGCGACTTTTTGGTGCGCCGCAGCGACGGCGTGTTTGCCTATCAGCTAGCCGTGGTGGTCGATGACGCCGCCATGGGCGTCACCGAGGTCGTGCGCGGATGCGACCTGCTGGGCTCCACGCCGCGCCAAATCTACCTGCAGCATCTGCTGGGACTTCCCACGCCGCACTACGCGCACATTCCGCTGCTCATGTCGCCGGACGGCCGCCGCCTTTCCAAGCGCGACCGCGATCTGGACCTGGGCGAACTACGCGCCCGGTTTGGCACGCCCGAGGCACTGCTGGGCTGGCTCGCCGGGCAAACGGGCATCGCGCCGGACACCACGCCGCGTACCGCCGAGCAGTTGGTCGAGCACTTTGGCTGGGATGTCATCCGCGCGCACCGGGAGAACATCACTGTAACGGTCGAGTAGCCAGCCACCGCGCCTCTACGCAACATCCCAGGGCTGGAGTTCGTCACCCAGGCGAACGATGCAGTCGTAGAGCACGGTGTGGCGTTCGGCCGGGTTGGCATCCCGATGGAAATGCCCGTAGTACCAGCGTTTGTAATCCAAGTGGTCTTCCAGCTCATCGAAAAATGCCGTGAGCTGATCAACGGCGGGGTAATTCCAGCCGGGTGCCGGATAAAGCGTGGGCGAAAGCATGCGCGTAGAGCAGGTGTGGGTGATCACGTAGTCGACCTTCCAGCCCACGCTGTCGAGCTTTGCCCGCGCCCCCTCAAAGTTGCGCTCGTCCGGCAGCTCCTGTGGCCACCAGCTGGAATACGGTATGCGGTATTCCTTGTCCACGCTCGTGGCACCGCCCATAGTAAAGATCGTTGAGTCATCGAGCTCAAAAATCTCGGCACGCGCCAGACGCCGTATGGGAGAGGCATCCGACAGGCGCTGCGTCAGCCCACCGTGCCACAACTCCATGGGGCGCTCTGCCCAGTGATCGAAACGCTCGTGGTTGCCGTCGACAAACAGTACGGTATAGGGACGCGATTCCAGCCAGGCGATATCAGCGCACTCCTCGGCAGAGAAATCCCACGGAAAGCCAAAGTCGCCCGCGACGATTAGATAGTCGTCGCTCGTCAGACTATCCCCAAGCTCCCAATCGCGCAGCTTTTGCATGTCGAGGCCGCCGTGAATATCGCCCGTCACATAGACCGTCATCGGATCACCACTCCCCTGTAAGTCGCTAGCCACATTCTGCACGATCACTAAGCCAACCGTTCCAGCCCTTCCATCCCTTAGGGCTTACCCCTCGTTCTTCCATCCAAACGGGTCGAGTACCCAAAAAACCAGATCGAGCACGCCACCGGTCATCATGGCGCCGGCAAGGGCCATGCAAACGTGCAGAGAGCTGGCGCTTCGAAGCATGTCGAACGGCCCCAGAACAGCCAGCAGCGCGACCGCTGCGCCGGCAAGGCACAGCACGAGGCACGGCCCCGCGTCCTTGACGCACTTCTTTGCGAGATGTTTGGTGTTGTCACTCATCGATATCGAACTCCTTAGAGGACCGTCGTTCAGATGCATGCCGCCGCGGCAGAGCAGGGCGGCAGGGAAAGTGTCACATGTCGTGCGGACATCAATGGAGAAACCGCCTGCACGACCAACCCTTGACGCCGCTTTGCTACCGGCACCCCATCCCCCGCTATTGAGGTCTAATACTTTTCCGCGAAGTGAACGGCTGTTTTTGGACCCCTGAAACATCCGCACCTTTCGGCGGCAAAATCGCAGGATTTCGGCATTAAAACCGCAGGAAGCGGCACCTCTAAAGTGTCGATGCTTCGGGGGTCCCTTTTCACTCGTTCACATCTCGGAAAAGTATTAGACCTCGCTATCAGCTGTCCCAAAGATCAGACCGCCCCTCCTTCACGCCCCGCAAAACCTGCCTTTTCTGCCCTTCCCCACCGCCACCCAAAAACTCATCCAACATTAATCTTGGCTCAAGAATCGCTTAATCTATAACCTGCACTATAGAGTTCGACCA
>CATVZP010000106.1 GCA_958348565.1 uncultured Collinsella sp.
CTCGACGACACCGGCCTGTTCCTGGACGAGGGCGCGCGCGTCAACGTGCAGCACACCGTCCTGGGTGCCGGCGCCAGCGCCACCGGCCTTGCCGGCGACCTGCTGGGCGATACCGCCAAGGTGACCATCGATACCGATTACCTGGGCGCCCGCGAGCAGGTGCGCGACTTTAACTACGAGCTGCGCCACCGCGGCCGCAAGACCGAATGCGAGATCGACGCCAACGGCGTGCTGACCGGCACGTCCAAGAAGGTCTACCGCGGCACCATCGACCTCGTGCACGGCTGCAAGGGCGCAACCGGCACCGAGCGCGAGACCGTGCTGCTGGCCAACAAGGGCGTCGACAACAAGACCGTCCCCGTCATCCTCTGCGACGAGGACGACGTCGCCGGCAACCACGGCGCCACCATCGGCCACGTCCGCGACGAGCAGCTGTTCTACCTCGCCTGCCGCGGCCTTAACCAAAACGCCGTCGAGGATCTGTTCATCCGCGCCAAGCTGGAGGACGCTGCACTTTCCGCCACCGACGAGCGCACCCGCGCTGCCGTCGTCCGCCTGGGCAACAACCTGATCGACAACTTTGAAGAGGAGCTCGCATGATCGATACCGAGCACGTTAAATGCGATACCTGTACCGCACCGGAGCCCATGGAGCTCGACGCCAGTGACGAGGCTTCGCGCGGCTGGCCCACCGTGGACATCGAGACTAACCCCTACAAGGCGCAGTTCCCGCTGTTCCAGCAGCATCCCGAGATCGCCTTCCTCGATAGTGCCGCCACCGCGCAGCGTCCCGCTTGCGTGCTCGACGCCGAGCGCGACTTCTACCAGCGCATGAACGCCAATCCCCTACGCGGTCTGTACTCGCTGTCCGTCGAGGCCACCGATGCCATCGCCAAGGTCCGCCAGCAGATCGCCAATCTCATCGGCGCCGCCCAGGCCAACGAAGTCGTCTTCACCCGCAACACGAGCGAGTCGCTCAACCTGGTCTCCAAGAGCTTTGCGCCCACGGTGCTGGAGCCCGGCGACGAGGTCGTCATCACCATCATGGAGCACCACTCCAACCTGATCCCGTGGCAGCAGGTCTGCCGCGAGACCGGTGCCAAGCTCGTCTACCTCTATCCCACCAAGACCGGCCAGCTCACGACCGAGGAGGTTCTGTCCAAGGTGGGTCCCAAGACCAAGATTCTGGCCGTGGGTCAGGTCTCCAACGTGCTGGGCGTCGAGAATCCGGTCAAGAATCTCGGCAAGCTCGTGCACAAATACGGCGGCTATCTGGTTGTCGACGGCGCGCAGTCGCTGCCGCACATGCCGGTCGATGTGGCCGACCTGGGCGCCGACTTCTTTGCCTTTAGCGCACACAAGGCCATGGGCCCCATGGGCATCGGCGTGCTGTGGGGCAAGATGGACCTGCTCAACGCCATGCCGCCCATGCTTACCGGCGGTGAGATGATCGACTCGGTCACCGAGCAGGACGCTGTCTGGGCGCCCGTCCCCGAGAAGTTCGAGGCCGGCACGCAGGACGCCGCCGGCATCTTCGCCACGGGCGCGGCGCTTGATTACCTCGTCAACACCGTTGGCTACGAAAACATCCAGGCACGCGAGCAGGCACTCGTCCACTACCTGATGGGCGAGCTCATGCAGCTCGACTTTGTCCAGATCATCGGCTCCATCTACTGGGACAACCATCACGGCGTCGTCAGCTTTAACGTCAAGGGCATCCACCCGCACGATGTCGCGAGCATCATGGACATGGACGGCGTTTGCATCCGCGCCGGTCACCACTGCGCGCAGCCGCTGCTTACCTGGCTGGGCGTCGAGAACCTCGCCTGCTGCCGCGCCAGCGTGGCCTTCTACAACGACAAGGCCGACATCGATAAGTTCATCGCCGGCCTGCATCACGTTTGGAGCACGTTCAATGGGTAATCTGTACACCTCCACCACGTTTATGGAGCACAACTCGCACCCCGACTATAAGTACGAGATGGACGCTCCCACGCACGAGCACGAAGGCATCAACCCCAGCTGCGGCGACGAGCTCACCTTGCAGCTGCGTGTCGAGAACGGCGTGATTGAGGAGGCCTCGTTTACCGGTCATGGCTGCGCCATCAGCCAGGCCAGCGCCGACATCATGGCCGACCTCATCACCAGCGAGACGGTCGAGGAGGCACGTCGTCTGGCAGGGCTTTTCCTGGCCATGATCCGCGGCGAGCAGCTCTCCGAGGAAGACCTGGAAGACCTGGACGAGGCTGCCCAGCTTCAGGACATCTCGCACATGCCCGCCCGCGTCAAGTGCGCCGAGCTCGCCTGGCGTACCCTCGACGGTATGCTCGAGGGGCAAGCTAACCAGTAGCGGATGCCCCAATGATTTTGATTGCCGAGCCGCCCGATACGGGCGGCTCGGCTTTTTCATAACGAGCACACACAGCCCACGTGTCCGGCACCCCGTCTGTCATTTATCGCACGGTCAACCGCAAACACGAGCGTTTTCCACCGTACCAAAGGCTTGCGACATGGCCACAGGCACGCCAGGCAATGTCCCAAGCCTCGTCTTGCCGGGCTCCGGCTCGACTCGCGCCTGCCGCGGACGGGTCCCATAGGGTGCGGCGTGCATTTTTTCGAGTATTCTGCACGCCAAGTCGTGTGCATACGCATCGGAAGCGTTATCAACATCTCCAGGCGCCTTTATATTGCGTTTTAGAACAAACATCGTGGTCTCGGGGGCCCAAACATGGGCTTCAGGGGCGCATCGGCAGGCATAAATAGCTTCGGGACCTATATGTTGCAAAATTGCGGCGGTGCCGACAGCACCACGATGCAGAAAACTCCGCTTTTTGCACGGCACAGACGGGGGTAGGTACGGGCAAAAGCGAGCTGAGGCGTAATTTTATGCAAGGCGGCGATCGTTCTATGCAAATCAAGAAGTGCAGTTACCGTACCAGGCTTTTAGAACAATGGTTGTGGCGGATGGGCGACCCCAGCTGCGGTGCCCGGGCGGCCCTACACCACGTTTCCGCCAGTTCTCACCGCCGTTCGCGCACGGGCGCGCACAATACGAGAAACGGTGCTTTTGCCAATCCCCGTATACCGCTCAATCTGGCGAACCGTAAACCCGGCATCGTGCAATCCGAGAATTACGATATTGCGCTGCGCCGGCGGTGCAGCTTTAACCCCGTGGAGCGGAACCCCGAGTCCCTTCGCCAATTTATCGGCAAAGGCGTGTCGCTCCCACTCCGCCTCTTTCATATCGCACGGCGCTGGCTCGCTGTCGTTGGGCGTCGAAAGCGAATGGGCAATAAAGCCCTCGGCAGAACCAAAAAGCTCAAGCACGCAAGAAGGATCAGAAAATCCCCTCGTCATATCGTTGTCATAAGCCCGTAGATACTCGGCAATGCTGCTCCACGGATAGCGCTCGATCAGAGCAATACCCGCCTCCTGCGGACCAGCGTGTACAGAGCGAATAGCCTCCATCACCTGCCAGTCGGTATCGAGCGAGCGGCGCTCAAAACGCTCACGAAACAGATGGCCCGTGCGCCCGGTACGTTTATTGAACCGACGAGCATACGTCAACAGCAGCCGCTGCATGCCCGCGCTCATTTCGTCCTCGTAATCCAAAAGCACCAAATCCACGTGGTCGCCCATGAGACACCACGCCACAATCGTCACCCGGGCATCACAGCAGCACTCACGCATCAGTTCCAGGAACTCCCAGCGATCCGCATCGTTCTCAAAGATCAGTTGCTTGCCTATACCGCGGGCACAAACATGGTAAAAACCGGTGATCGTTTTCCAAACGCGCTGCATGACGTTCCCTTCGCCGGGATCTGCTTGCCATCCAATACAGCACGATTGAAGCGTGCCATCAAAACATTCACGCAAAACAATACACTCGCGCGGCCAAAGGCAGTAAACAGGCGGCGAACGGCACCGTTGCAACAGGTCAACCCCTGCAACGCTTACAAAAGCTGAGCAAAAGCTTGCCCAAGACGGACCCCCTCTACGGAAGTTCGCGACCTCAGAACATAGAGTTAAATCGCTTCAATTGAAAGTTCCGCGCTTCTCGCTACGAAAACTGAGCCGTTCGCCGAATATTCCGTGCATTTCGCGGTATTATAGGGGCTGCATGTCATGTCCCTTTCGAAGGGTCGCCCGGCAATCGCCAGCCACGACCCCCAGACGGGACGCCAACACGATAGAGAGGAGAGGCATGCAGTACTCACAGGAAGTGGAGAACATGTGCCCCGTTGCCAAGGGTGCATACCACGGCCCCGCACCCATCCCCGAGGAGGGCAAGTGGGTCCAGGCTAAGGAGATTTCCGACATCTCCGGTCTTACGCACGGTGTGGGTTGGTGCGCACCTCAGCAGGGCGCCTGCAAGCTCACGCTGAACGTCAAGGACGGCATCATCGAGGAGGCCCTCGTTGAGACCATCGGCTGCTCGGGTATGACCCACTCTGCCGCCATGGCTTCCGAGATCCTTCCCGGTAAGACCATCCTCGAGGCCCTCAACACCGACCTCGTCTGCGACGCCATCAACGTTGCTATGCGCGAGATCTTCCTGCAGATCGTTTACGGCCGCAGCCAGACCGCGTTCTCCGAGGGCGGCCTGCCCGTGGGCGCCTCCCTCGACGACCTCGGCAAGGGCCTTCGCTCTCAGGTCGGCACCATGTTCGGCACCAAGGCCAAGGGCGCTCGTTACCTCGAGCTCGCTCAGGGCTACGTCACCCGCATGGCTCTCAACGACAAGAACGAGATCATCGCGTTCGAGTTCCTGAACCTCGGTAAGTTCACCGACGCCGTCAAGGCCGGCAAGACCCCCGAGGAGGCCATCGCTGGCGCTATGGGCCACTATGGTCAGTGGGAGAACGCTGCCAAGTACATCGACCCGCGCACCGACGAGGAGACTCACTCCGTCGCCAGCGTGTTCCCGGTTCACGAGTAGAAAGGGAGGGAAATAACTATGACTGTTACGTTCGAAGGTTACGAGCGCCGCGCTGACAAGATCAACAAGTGCCTCGCCGACAACGGCATCGCCTCCCTCGAGGAAGCTCTGCAGATCTGCACCGACAAGGGCTTCAACCCGCGTGAGATCGTCAACAACACCCAGTCCATCGCCTTCCAGAACGCTGAGTGGGCCTACACCCTCGGCTGCGCTCTCGCTGTCAAGCGTGGCGCCAAGTCCGCTTCTGAGGCTGCTGCCATCATCGGCGAGGGCATCCAGGCCTTCACCGTTCCCGGCTCCGTCGCCGAGGACCGCAAGGTCGGTCTTGGCCACGGCAACCTGGGCGCTATGCTGCTCTCCGACGACACCGAGTGCTTCGCCTTCCTGGCTGGCCACGAGTCCTTCGCTGCCGCTGAGGGCGCTATCGGCCTGGCTCTGAACGCCAACAAGGCTCGTAAGAAGCCGCTGCGCGTTATCCTCAACGGTCTGGGCAAGGACGCTGCTCAGATCATCGCCCGCATCAACGGCTTCACCTACGTGAAGACCCAGTTCGACTACTACACGGGCGAGCTCAAGGTCGTCGAGACCATCCCCTACTCCGATGGTCCCCGCGCTGCCGTTAACTGCTACGGCTCCGACGACGTCCGCGAGGGCGTTGCCATCATGTGGCACGAGAACGTCGACATCTCGATCACCGGTAACTCCACCAACCCCACGCGCTTCCAGCACCCCGTTGCTGGCACCTACAAGAAGGAGCGCATCGAGGCTGGCAAGAAGTACTTCTCCGTCGCTTCTGGTGGCGGCACTGGCCGTACCCTGCACCCGGACAACATGGGCGCCGGCCCTGCCTCTTACGGCATGACCGACACCATGGGCCGTATGCACTCCGACGCCCAGTTCGCCGGTTCTTCCTCCGTGCCTGCGCACGTCGACATGATGGGTCTCATCGGCATGGGCAACAACCCCATGGTCGGTGCCACCGTCGCCTGCGCTGTCGCCGTCGAGGAGGCCCTCAAGGCCTAATCGCGCC
>CATVZP010000107.1 GCA_958348565.1 uncultured Collinsella sp.
CGGCGCCTGCCCAGGTGAGCGGCTGCACAAAACCGATGATGTCATACGCGTTGATCACGACGCCATACAGCAAGCCCGAGGCAAAGCCATACGCCAACAGCGCCGGCATTCGCACGGTTCCATCGGCACGGTCAAACGCGCCCGCATGCGCCAGTGCGCCACCGATATAGCCCACCAGACCCCAGGCATACATCTGCCACGGCGTCCACATGCCCTGTCCAAAAAAGAAATTACTGGTCAGCGCTGCCAACGCGCCGACCATGAAGCCGTTGCGTCGGCCCAACGTCGCCCCCGCGATAATAGCGATGGCGCTCACGGGTTTAAAGTCGGGAATGGGGCCGAACAAGATGCGGCCCGCCGCGGCCAACGCCGCCAGAACCAGCGTTGGCACAATCTGGCGCAAGCCCGGGCGCGACGCCTCGTAGCCCGCAAAAAACAGTGCAAGCACGAGCGCCACCACGACAAGCATGGCAAGCGCCGCCTGCTCAATGCCCGCCAGCAACGCCGCAGTCATCACTGCCGGCACCGCCAGGAGCAGCGGGATCTCCATTTTTGTGAGTAGGCGCGAGGCGCGATGATCCGTCATCGCATCACGCCCTGTAGAACACGTTGTCGGCAAAGAAATCTGCCGGAGGCTCCATGCAGGCGATCTCGCCGTCGAACATCATGGCGACATCGTCGGACACCTGCTCGGCAAAGTCTAGGTCGTGCGTGGCAATGACAACGGTGCCGCCAGCCTGCGCATGCTCGCGCAGGGCTCGGGCGATAATGCAGCGACTTGCCAGGTCAAGGCCCTTGGTGGGCTCATCAAGCAGCAGCAGCTCCGGACCAATCAATAGCAGCTTTGCCAACGCAAGCAGCTGGCGCTGACCGCCCGAAAGATCGTACGGGTGACGCGCCTCCAAGCCCGCCAGACCCAGGCGCGCTGTCTGCTCCTGTGCTGCGGCCTCGTCGTATCCGCAGGTCGAAGCCCATTCCATCAGCTCGTCGCGCACCGTTTCGGCGACCAGCAATGCCTTGGGGTTCTGTGGCAGCAGCGCCGCCGAAGCCGTCCCACGCACCATGCGGCCACGCTGCAGCTTAGCCGTCTTGGCCAGCACCGAGAGCATCGTCGACTTGCCGCAGCCGTTTCCGCCCACGACCGCATGCACCGCGCCGGCCGAAAACGTCACATCGAGCCCGCGCAGCACCCAACCGCCCACGCGATCGTAGCGAAACCAGCCTTCCGACAGGGTGGTAGCCGACCCGCCGTGCATTTTTTGGAGTATTCTGCTTCCATCCGTGCGCGGGAAGGCTTCCGAGCCGTTCTCGTACGACGTTTGCGCCACAAATTCGGACGATTTGTCCAATTCCGAATTTTTTTTCGCGCTCGATACGTCCCCGGGCGGCTCCAGAGAGCCCAAATTGTCCTCACGCCTGCTGAATACTCCGTTTTTTGCACATCGGATGGCACCCCACCCCAACATGTCATCGGAAAACAGCGATTCTCGGCGTCCCAAAGAAGCCATATCCGCCACTTCGCGCACGCGACCGCCCTCAATCCGGTACGCACGCGTCGCATACTCGAGCATCGGCCGCGGTTGATGCGTAGCCACAACAACCGTGCAGCCCAGCTCACGGTTCACGCGAAACAGCGCGTGCAGAAAATTCTTCTCGGCAACGGGATCGAGCTGAGACGTGGGCTCGTCGAGTAACAGCACACGCGGACGCAGCGCCAGGACGGCGGCAAGCGACAGCAGCTGCTTGCGGCCACCCGAAAGCGTATCGGTATCGCGATGAAGCCAGTCCTCCAGACCAAAGAAATAGCTGGTCTCGGCAACACGGCGGCGCATCTCGTCGCGCGACGCACCCAGATTCTCTAGCCCAAACGCCATCTCGTGCCACACGGTCTCGCACACAATCTGGTTCTCGGGATCCTGGAACACGTAGCCCACGCGCTCCGCAGACGCGCGCACGTCCATGTCGGCAACGTTCTCGCCCAGCACGAGCAGTTCGCCAGCGCGCTCGCCCGCCGGAGCAATCTCGGGCTTGAGCAGCGACAGCAGCGTCGACTTACCCGATCCGGTACCGCCAACAAGCAGCGCAAATGCACCTTGGGGAACAGACCAGTCGAGCCCCTCGAGCACCGCAGCATCAGCCCCGGGGTAGGCAAAGCTCAGGCTCCGCACCTCAATCGCCGGCATATCCGAGCCGCACGCCGCGCGTGAGGCCGGGCCCCTATCCAACCGAGTCATCAGCCGAACCTCTTCTCATCGATCGCATGCAACACACAGGGCAGCACCATCCAAACAGCATACACGGCATAGCCCAGCCACGGCGCAGGCACCGAAAGCTGCGGGTAAAACGAATACTGCGTCGTCGCGGCCCACGCCACTGCCGCCGTGGCCACGCCAAACAGCGCAAGCCCAACCAGCGCGGCAGCGTCGCTGCGCCCCAGCCGATACCGCGTGTACGTCGTGCGACGCGTCGCGGCACCCCACCCGCGCGAGCGCATGGCATCCGCGCGCTCAAGCGAATCTTCCATGCCCCAGCCCATCAGCACGCTCGACGCCCGCAGGTGCAATCGCACGGGATCGGTGGGCGCACGCCCCGGCACATCGATCGCGTCCTGCACCGCCAGCACCGTGCGGCCGCGGCGCAAAAACTGTGGGATAAGCCGCATGCACATCGAGATCATGAGCGCGATCACCGGCGCGGCGTTGCCCAACAGTGCGAGTACCTTGTCGTATTCGAGCATCGACGCCGCGGCCTCAAACCACAGCACGCTCGCCACAAACAGCCCACCCATGCACAAGCCATATACCATGCTTTCCAGATACACCGCGCGCACGCCGATGCGAAACAGCTCGGTCGAGCCCGATGCACTAAACAGAGGGTTGACCAGCGCGATAATCAAAATAACCGGCAGCTGCCAGCGAAGCGCCCCTAACGTGCGCGCAGCACCGCGCGTCGCAAGCCCGTACGCCAGCCCGCCCGCAAGCGACAGCGCAATCAGCACCGGTTGCATCGAGAACATGGTGAGCCCCAGCGTCAACGCTATGTAGACCGCCGGCACCGCCGGATGCGACATTGAAAATGCCCCCACGGGCTCGGCGCCCGAACCCTCTCGCATGTTGTCCATAGGCATCCCCGCCCTCCCGCCAAATCACCGACGCCGAAGCACTGCCGGCACCGCCCGCAAGCAGCGCAAACACCACGCCGGCGGCGCAAGCCTCAACCGCCGCAAACCAATCGTTACGCGCTCATCATATGCCTGCGGTATCATATTGCGCCGTGTATCGTTTCCAAACACACGTCTCTATAACGTAACAGGAGATCACATGGACGCAACCGCAATTATCCTCGCCGCCGGCGAGGGCACCCGCATGAAGTCGAACCACTGCAAGGTTTCGCACAAGATCCTGGGTAAGCCCATGGTCCAGTGGATCGTCGACGCCACCATCAAGGCCGGCTGCAGCCGCGTCGTGGTCGTCATCGGCAGCCACGCCGACGAGATGCGCGCCCTCATCGATGGCGCCTACCCCAACAGCGCCACCAAGGTCGAGTGCGTCGAGCAGACCGAGCGCCTGGGCACCGGCCACGCCGTCAAGGTCGCGCTCGAGGCCTGCGGCATCACGCAAGGCCCCGTCGTCGTGCTCAACGGCGACCTGCCGCTCATCACCGCCGACACCGTCGCCAAGTTCGCGCAGACCGTCGCCACCGGCGAGCTCGCCTGCACCGTCATGACCATGACCCCGCCCGATCCCTTTGGCTACGGCCGCATCAAGCTGGGCGCCGATGGTCAGATCGAGCGCATCATCGAGCAGAAGGACTGCACTCCCGAGCAGGCCGCCACGCTGTTGGAGTGCAACGCCGGCTGCTACGCCTTCGACGGCGCGCAGCTTGCCGCCCACATTAACGAGATCGGCAACGACAACGCGCAGTCCGAGTACTACCTGCCCGACATGCTCGAAATCCTCAAGGGTCATGGCCAGGCGGTCTCCATCTTCCACTGTGACGACTACCGCGACGGCCTGGGCGTCAACAGCCGCATCCAGCTCGCGCAGCTCACCGCCATCGCGCGCGACCGCATCAACGAGCACTGGATGGCCGAGGGCGTTACGTTCATCGACCCCACGCAGGCCTGGATCGGTCCCGACGCCACCATCGGCCGCGACACCGTCGTGTGGCCGCAGACGCATCTGATCGGTCACGTCACCGTGGGCGAGGAGTGCCAGCTCGGCCCCAACAGCCGCCTCACCGACACCACCGTCGGCAGCGGCTGCATCATCGATGAGACCATCGCCATCGAGGCCGTCATCGAGAACGGCGTCGACTGCGGCCCGCGCGCTTACCTGCGCCCGGGCACCCACATGCTCGACGGATCCAAGGCCGGCACGCACGTGGAGATCAAGAAGTCCACGATCGGCGAGGGCTCCAAGGTGCCCCACCTGTCCTACATCGGCGACACCACCATGGGCTCCGGCGTCAACGTAGGCGCGGGCTCCATCACCTGCAACTACGACGGCGTCCACAAGCACAAGACCGTCATCGGCAGGGATGCTTTTATCGGTTCCGACACCATGATGGTCGCGCCCGCCCAGATTGGCGACGGCGCGCTCGTGGCCGCCGGCTCCGTCATCACCGAGCCGGTCCCGGCCGACGCACTCGGTCTGGGCCGCGCCCGTCAGGTAAATATTGAGGGCTGGGCCGCCGATTATCGCCGCCGTCTGCACGAGGACGACGAGGCATAACGTTTCGCCAAGCACAAAAGGAGCTGTTCCATGGGGACGGCTTCTTTTTCTATCGTGACCTGCGCGACCGGATGAGTGGTCGGTTCGTGTCCGTTGACGGTAAAGACGTTATCAAGACCCGATTAACCCCGCCGCACGGTTACAATGCAAAAAGGCATCTATATGGCATTCGATATATAAAGGAGAAGGGTAATGCCGATTAATGATCCCGAGAAGTCGGAGAATATGCGCAAGTCCATCCGCGTGTATTCCGGTTCCTCCAACCGTCCCCTCGCTCAGAAGATCGCTGAGTACCTTGGGGTCGAGCTTTCGGGCCTTACGCTAAAGCAGTTCGCCAACGGTGAGATTTACGCCCGCTACGACGAGACCGTCCGCGGCGCCGACGTCTTCCTGATTCAGTCCGTGGCCGGCGGCAACGTCAACGACATGCTCATGGAGCTGCTCATCGCCACCGACGCTGCCAAGCGCGCATCCGCCCGCTCCATCACCGCCGTTATCACCCACTACGGCTATGCCCGCCAGGACCGCAAGGCCGGCCCGCGCGAGCCCATCACCGCCCGCCTCGTTGCCAACCTGCTCGAGCGCGCCGGCGTCGACCGCATCATCACCCTCGACCTGCACCAGGGTCAGATCCAGGGCTTCTTTGATATCCCGGTCAACCACCTGTCCGCACTGCCGCTGTTTGGCCAGTACTACAACGACATGCACTTCGACACCGACAACCTGGTTGTCGTCTCCCCCGACGTGGGTCGTGCCAAGGCCGCCAAGAAGCTGTCCGACATGCTCGGCTGCGACCTGGCCATCGCCCACAAGGGCCGTCCGCGCCACAACGCCGCCGAGGTCATGGGCATCATCGGTGACATCAAGGGCAAGACCTGCGTCATCAACGACGACATGATCGACACCGCTGGCACCCTGTGCGCCAACGTCAAGGAGCTCAAGGCTATGGGCGCTGGCGACATCTACGTCTGCGCCACCCACGGCATCTTCTCCGGTCCGGCCATCGAGCGCCTGAACGACGCCCCGATCGTCGAGTGCGTCGTCACCGACGCCATTCCCGTCGAGGTCGGCGGCAAGATCAAGACCATCTCGGTCGCCGAGGAGTTCGCTCAGGCCATCTCCGCCGTTTACCACGAGGAGCCCGTCTCCACGCTCGTCGGCGGCGACTTCGCGCTGTA
>CATVZP010000108.1 GCA_958348565.1 uncultured Collinsella sp.
AGCGACGGGCCGGAAAGCTCGGCGAGCGGACCTTCCTGAAGCTCCTGCTCGGCCTCGGCCTGGTCAAACGGCAGCTTGCCGAGTTCCATGTAGCAGGCGATCGCAAAGGCGATGCCGGCGAGGATCACGGCGACCGGCGCGTCGACGGCGCCCGTCATGATGTGCTGACCCATGGTGGCGATGTCGGTGGAGCCGCACACTAGGGCGGCTGCAAACAGCGCAAGCAGCATGGACGGCTCGATGAGCACGCTCATGAGCAGCTCGCGGACGCCGCCGATACCGGCGTAGGCGTTGGACGAATCCACACCGCAGAGGGCGAAGAAGAAGCGGGCGAGCGCCAGGCTGTACATGATGGTGATGGCGTCACCAAAGACCGGGATGGGGCTTTGTGCCGTAAAGAGCGGCAGGCCCATCGCGAGCATAAAGGCGACGGCGAAGAACAGCGGCGGCATAATGCGCAGCGCAAAGCTCGCGTCCTCGCTCTGGGACTCGGGGCGCGCAAAGAGCTTGGCCAGGTCGCGGTAGTCCTGCATGATGCTGGGGCCGCGACGGTTGTGCATCTTGGCGCGGATCACGCGGCCGAGACCGGAGAAGAACGGCGCGACGGCCATGACGACCACGCCCTGCAGAACGGCAAGTACGATGTTGTTCATGCTCTCCCCTCCTTAACCCATTTGCACGGCGAGCACGAGGAACACCACGAGTGCCGCGACGATGTAGCAGATATAGATGCTGTAGTTGCCGCCCTCGAGCTTGGTCGCGAGGTCGGCGAGCTTCTCGACACCCTTATGCGGGGCATCGACGAGAACCTTGTCGGGTACGGTCTCCACAGCCTCGGCCACACCGGTGAGCTTCTGGAAGAAGTGCGCGATGGACCAGCAGACGGCCGTGCAGCGGTCACGCAGCGTGTAGAGCGGCTGCATAAACCAGGACACCTCGGAGGCAAAGGTCGTGGCCACGACGGGCATATGCTCGTTGGGAGCATAGCCGCATGCCCACGGCTGGGACTTCTGCACCTTACCGACGGTCTTGAGCTTGCGATAGCCGCAGGCAAGGCCGACGAGCACCACGAGCGCAATAGCGATCGCGGGCGTGGAGGTGGCAGCGCCGGAGTACTGGTTCATGAGCTCCATGCCCTCGGCGGCAAACACGCCACCGTACGGATGCAGCACGGACGCGGCGACTTCGATCAGCACGGGCGCGATCACGGGAGCGCCAATGCCCAGCACGACGCAGATGGCCGCGAGCAGTCCCTGCGCAAACACCATGGGGGCGGGAACCTCCTTGGCATTAGCCGCGGCCTCGGAGCGGGGCGCGGAGGCAAAGGAGACGCCATAGGCCTTGACGAAGCACGTGACAGCCAGAGCGCCGGTAATGGCAAGCGCGACGGCAGCGAACACGGCCACAATCATGACGGCCTTGTCGCCCTGCATGGCGGCGTTAAACAGCGACTGGTAGGTAAACCACTCGGACACAAAGCCGTTGAAGGGCGGGATGGCCGAGATGGCAAGCGCGCCAATAAGGAAGCAGATGGCCGTAGCCGGCATACGACGGAACAGGCCGCCCATCTTCTCCATATTGCGCGTACCCGTGGAGTACAGCAGCGCACCGGCGCCCAAGAACAGCTCGCCCTTAAACATCGCGTGGTTAAACGTGTGATAGAGGGCGGCCATCAAAGCCAGGACGGCGATGCCGACAGAGTTGAGCGCCATGGCGGCCATGGAGGCGCCGACGCCGAGCAGAATGATGCCGATGTTCTCGACGGAGTGATAGGCTAGCAGGCGCTTGATGTCATGCTCCTGCAGGGCGAAGGCCACGCCGAGAACCGACGAGATTGCACCGAAGACCATGACCATAAGGCCCCACCAGACCTGAACGCCCGAGGCGGAGAGCAGGTCGAGGCCCACCTTGAGGATGCCGAAGATACCAATCTTGATCATGCCGCCGGACATAAGGGCCGACACGTTGGACGGCGCCTCGGGATGCGCCTTGGGCAGCCAGCCGTGCAGCGGGATGATACCGGCCTTGGCGCCAAAGCCAAAGAAGGCGAGCACGAAGCACACGGATGCGACCGCGGGGCTAAACTGCGTAGCGCGGAAATCCGCAAAGGCAAACGAGCCACCGGCGAAGTTGGTCATGGTGAGGAAGCTCGCCATGATGAGCACAAAGCCCACGTGCGCGATCACAAAGTAGAGCCAACCGCCATGGATGGAGTTCTCGTTCTCCTCGATCACGACCAGGAAGTACGAGGTCAGCGACATGAGCTCAAAGGCGACCAGGAACCAAAACACGTTATCGGCGGTGATGACGAGCATCATGGACGCCACGAAGGTGTTAAAGAAGAAACCGGCGCGGCCCTTTTTGCCCGGGTACTCATCAAAGTAGTTGAGACCGTAGATCGAACCGGCAAACGCGAGCACCGAGATGAGCGCCACGAACAGGCCGGACAGCTGATTGAGTAGCAGCTGGAAATGGGCAAACGGGAAGAACACGATGGTGTCGACCGACGTGACATCGCCCAGCACGGCCTGGATACCGGCCACGAACGAAAGCACCGCGGCGACGGCGCCGATAAGGCAGCCGGCGGTCTTGGCGGCGTTATCGGCCTTGATTAGCAGAACCGAGGCGAGCGCACCGATGCACGAGACGGTAAGCGATGCGATAAACAGCGTCATGCTATCCATTGTTTACGCTCCCTTCTGCTTTCTCGGACAGGCCCTGGGCCACGGCGGCAACGTCGACGACCGGACCGTTTTCGATCGAGCGCAGGCGCTTGGCCTCGTCGAGCTCGCGATCGGCCGCGCCGCCCATGACGGTCAGCGCCTTGGTGGGGCACGCCGCCACACAATGCGGGCCGTCCGGATCGAAGGCGCACAGGTCGCACTTGACAGCGCAGGTGTACTGGCCAGGAGCCCACGTAAGCAGGCTGCTCAGGGACTTAGGATACGAAGGCGTCGGGTCGCACATGCCTGCGACGCCGGCGATAGACGTGCCATCGGGATGGATGGCTCCGAAGGGGCACGCGATGGCGCACAGCCTGCACCCGATGCACTCCTGCTCCTTGACGTGGATGCGGTCGCCATCGTGCTCGATGGCATTCACCGGGCAGACCTCGGCGCAGGGGGCACCCTCGCAATGGTGGCAGGCAAGGGCGGCCGAAATACCGCCGGTCTTCACGAGCGCCAGGCGCGGCATATCCTGAAGACCCTGCATCCGGTGGGCGTCGGCACAGGCGGACTGGCATGTTCCGCAGCCGATGCACCTCTCCGGGTTGATGTCGATGAAGCGGTTCATCCCCACTTCCTTTCAAAATAACGGGCCGGGCTCCCGAACGTACGGGACGCCCGGCCCAAAAAGCCAACGAGAACGGGACTACACGATTTGATTCACGTGTGTCTCGTCGTCGAACTTGGCGGCGCCGGGCTCAACGTCCTGAGGAGCGGCGGCGTCCACCAGAGCCTGCTTGAGCTCGGTGTACTGACGCTCCACCTCGCCCTCTGCCCAAACCTGGTCGGCAATGGCGTCGACCTGGCAGGCGGAGAACTTGTCCTCGGGCGTATGCGAGACCGGGTCGACCTTGTGAATGGTCAGCTCGTTGCACTTGCCGATCCACCACTGGTAGGTCATATAGACCGTGCCCTTGTTGATACGGTCGCTCACGTCGGCGCGGCTGTATACCTGGCCGCGGCGGCTGTGAATCGAGACGATGTCGCCGTTCTTGATGCCGCGCGCCTGGGCGTCCGCGGGATTCATGCGGACAAAGCCGGGCTCGTCGGCGAGCAGCGCCAGCGTCTTGCAGTTGCCGGTCATCGAGCGGCAGCTGTAGTGGCCGACCTCGCGGACGGTGCACAGGATGAGCGGGTACTCATCGTCGGGAAGCTCGGAGGGCGCCTCCCAGTCGTGCGCCATAAGGTTGGCGCGGCCGTCCTTGGTGGTGAACTTGCCACCAGCGAACATGTCGGGCGTACCGTGGTCGTTCACATCGGTGCTCTTGACGGGCCACTGGGCGTAGCCGCCCTCGGGAGCCATCTTCTCATAGGTCGCGCCCACAAAGTTGGGGCACAGGCTAATGCACTCGTTCCAGATCTGCTCGGTGTTGTCGTAGTGCATGGGGTAACCCATACGCGTGGACAGGTCCGCGAAGATCTCCCAGTCGTGACGGCACTCGCCCTTGGGCGGAACGGCCGCGTCAAAGTGCTGGAAGCTACGGTCGGATGCGGTAAAGACACCCTCGTGCTCGCCCCAAGAGGTGGCAGGCAGGATGACGTCGGCGAGCATGGTCGTCTGCGTCATAAAGATGTCCTGGCAAATGAACAGATCCAGCTCGGAGAGCGTCTTGCGCATGCCGGCCGAATCGGGCTCGGTCTGCACCGGGTCCTCGCCGTAGTTGTAGAAGCAGTGCACCTTGCCCTCGTCGACCAGGTGGCCCAGGTCGGTGAGCTTGTAGCCCTCCTCGAGCGGGAGCTTTTCCTCGGGCACGCCCCAAGCCTTGGCAAACTTGGCACGCACAGCCGGGTCGGTGACTTTCTGGTAGCCAGGGTACAGGTTGGGCAGCATGCCCATATCGCAGGAGCCCTGGACGTTGTTCTGACCGCGCACGGGCGCGAGGCCGGAATTGGGTTTGCCGATCTGGCCGGCAACGCAGGCGATGGAGGCGATGGTATGCACCGTCTTCAGGTTCTGCTTCTGCTGGCATACGCCCATGCCCCAGCCAATGATGGCAGAGGGCTTCGCCGTGGCGTACATCTCGGCAGCTTGGTGGATCAACGCGGGCTCGACACCCGTGATGTCCTGTACGGATTCGGGAGTGTAGTTCTTGATGGTCTCCCACCACTCGTCAAAGCCGTTCGTGTGCTCGGCGACGAATTCCTTGTCGTAGAGGCCATCGTTGACCAAGCAGTTGGCAAAGGCGTTGAGGAACGCAACGTTGCAACCGTTCTTGATCGGAAGGTAGAGATCGGCGATACGCGCGGTTTCGATATGGCGCGGGTCGGCGACGATGATCTTGCAACCCTTTTCTTTGGCTCGCACGATACGCCTTGCGACGATGGGGTGCGAATCGGCAGGGTTATAGCCGAAGAGGAAAATGCATCCCGCATCCTCCATACCGGGGATGGAGCATGACATGCAACCTGAACCAACCGTGTCCATCAGACCGAGGACAGTAGGGCCGTGTCAAGTACGGGCGCAGTTGTCCACGCTGTGGGTGCCGATGCACGCACGCGTAAACTTCTGCATGACGTAGTTCGCCTCATTGCCGCCGCCTCGCGAAGAGCCGGTGGTCATGACAGCGTTAGGACCATATTCGTCAATTATGGCCTGCATCTTAGATGCGGTGAAATCCAGTGCCTCGTCCCAGCTTACGCGCTCAAGATCCGCGCCCTTGGTGCGGCGGATCATCGGGTGCAGTACGCGGGGAGTCAAGATCTTGGTGTCGTTGATGAAGTCGTAGCCGCTCATGCCCTTAAGGCACAGCTCGCCCTGATTGGTGATGCCGTTGAGCGGTTCGGTACCCACGACCTGGCCGTTTTGGACCAGGAGGTTAAACTGGCAACCGGCGCCGCAGTACGGGCAGATCACTTTATGCTTCTCCATGACACCCTCCTTCCTTTCTCTGCTACCGAAT
>CATVZP010000109.1 GCA_958348565.1 uncultured Collinsella sp.
AGGTCAAGATAGCTGCAGTCCTCATCGTTGGCGAGCTCGACACTCACCGTACGACGGCTCGCCATCACTTTGACACCGCGCTTGTGCTCCAGATAGCCGTAAATAGAATCTGCCGCGATCTCGGGCGTCAGGCCCTTGGCGATCGACGCCAAAAAATAGCCATGGTCCACTTGGCGCGCGTTGCCGTTGAGGCTTCGGACACGCACTACGCGAATCAACTCCTCGCCCACCTTAAAGCCCAGGTGACGAGAGAGTTGCTCGGTGCAAACCAGATGTTCGAAAGACTTAACGTCCGTCGATGCAACGGCATTGTTGCGCTTTGCAAACTCGCCAAACGACTCAACCTCTTCGAGTGCGCCCAACATGTCGGTTTCGCCCTTAAGCCAAATAACGCGCACGCCCTTGCCGTGTATGGGCTGCACAAACATCCCGTCGGCCAGCATGCTCAAAGCGCGGCGGACGGTATTGCGCGTGCAGCCAAATTCCGCGGTCAGCTCGGCTTCGGTTGGCAGCATCTCCTGAAACGCATAGGTCCCATTAATGATGCGCGAGCGTATTTCTCGGTAGATTCCTTCGTATATCGCTTTTGGCATTGTTTCACCTCTACATTATTCATTTCCGGCTAGGCACGATAGCATTTCTTAAAGTTGTTTAAACCGAATATCGGTGAAGCGACAGGATTTAGCCGTTGACGGTTTCTGTCATGCCCAAATCGGTTTCGCTCAAAACTGCCGGTACGACACTCGTCTGGTCCTCTACAATGAATCCATTGTTTAAACGTTTCCCCACGCGCAACGCGCCTCGATATTCGGAAGGCAGAACATGCTGCAAAAAATCCAACGCTTTGGCGGGGCAATGTTCGCGCCCGCCATGCTGTTTTCTATATCAGGCCTCATGGTCGGCGTCTCCGCTCTCGCAACGACTGCGGACATCGTCGGCGATCTCGCCGTATACGGAACCCCTTGGTACGCTTTTTGGACCATCATCCAGCGCGGCTCGTGGACGGTCTTTAAACGCCTCCCGCTCCTTTTTGCCGTAGCGCTGCCCATCGGTCTTGCCCAAAAACAACCGGCTCGTTGCTGCCTCGAGGCTCTCGTCGCCTATTTTGCCTACTGCTTCTTTTTGAGCGAGATCATTAAGCTGAGCGGAGACAATCTTGGACTTAAGTACCCGTCGTCTTTGACCTCCGCTAGCGGCATCACCATCATCGACGGCATCAAGACGCTCGACACCGGCATTATCGGCCCGCTGGCGGTATCGGCAACCGTCGTCGCCATCCATGACCGCTTCTACGATGCCAAGGTTCCCGATTGGCTCGGCACCTTCTCGGGCTCCTCGCTGGTCTACCTCATCAGCTTTTTTGCCGTGTTTGCCCTTGCCGCTATCTCGGCCGCCATCGTGCCCTCCGTATACGCAATGACCGAAACGCTGCGCCATGCACTTACGAGCGTCGGCCCCTTTGGCGTGGGCATCTTTGTGCTTTTGGAGCGAGCGCTCGAGCCCATGGGGCTGCACCACCTGCTCTACATGCCGATCTACTACGACAACCTGGTCATTAACGACGGCATCTACGCCACGTGGAGCAGCTTGCTCCCCATCCTCTCCCATAGCACGCGCCCCCTTAATGAACTTGCGCCGTGGGCCGGTTTTACCGCCACCGGCTGGGTCAAGCTCTTTGGCCTTCCCGCCATCGCAGCCGCGTTCTACTCCACCGCAAAACCAGAGCGCCGCGCCGGCCTTAAGGTCATCCTTTTGCCCGCCATCGTCGCCTCGGTGGTTTGCGGCGTTACCGAGCCACTCGAGTTTCTCTTTATGTTCACCCACCCCGGGCTCTTTTTGCTCTACGCCGTCTTATCGTCTTGCCTTGCCACAACCATGAATCTCTTTGGCATCGTCGGCATCTTCTCGGGCGGCCTCATGGAGATGGCAGCCTTCAACTTTATTCCGCTCATGCGCACGCATGCCGGTGCCTATCTTTTGGCGCTCGGTATCGGCCTTGCCTTTAGCCTCATCTTTTTTGTTAGTTTTCGAGCACTCATCTTGGTCTATGACCTTAAGACACCGGGCCGCGAGGATCATGTTGCCAATCGCGCGGCAATCGATTGTTTAACGGGAAGCGACTTTGCCAAAGAGCAATCCCCCAATGACGAGGTCGATAGTCGATCCGATCAAGATCACGTCCTCGCTGAGCGGGTAATTCAGCTTTTAGGTGGCGTTGGCAATATCGTGGGCGCAACCAACTGCGCCACGCGCCTGCGCGTCGAGGTCGCAGACCCTTCCATCGTTGCAGATAACGCGTCGTTTGTCGCGGTGGGCGCCAAGGGCCTCATCATTACGGGCAAGACCGCCCAGGTGGTCATCGGCATCTCCGTTCCCCGCGTTAAAGAGCATTTTGACCAGATCATGGGCCTCGAGCCGGAATTTGTGCCCACCACCTCGGCCTCCCCTGCCGCCAGCGCAGCCCATAAGCGCGGCGATATCTGCTTCTTCGATATCGACGGCACGCTCGCCTGGCAAGACCCCAGGCTCGCCCAAGACCTTCCCGAAGACGAGCGGGACCTCTCCCCCTATCCCAACGAGGCGGTTTCGCAGGCAATCCGCGAGTTTGTCGCCAACGGCAACATGGCCTTTATCTGCACGGGGCGCACCCTCAGCTGCATCCACCCCAAACTTCTTGAGCTGCCCTGGACCGGCATCGTCTGTCTTGCGGGCGGTTACGCCGAGATCAACGGACACGCAATTCGCGATCTGTCGATGACGCCCAGCATGCTGCAGCATCTTGCCCCCTATCTTGAGCAATCGGGCGAGGTCATCCGCTTTGAGGGCCTCAACGGCGTCGTGCGCATGAGTGCCGATGCCCCCGATGCCCCCGGATACGCGCGCACCCTGGGCGACGCAGTCACGCAGCTGCAACATTACAGTGTCTACAAGATCTTGATGTCTACATCGCTCGCCAACCACATCGCTCAAGATAAGGCACTTGAGCCGCTGCTGTGCTTTAACGAGCTCGAACTCGAGGTAACCGAAATCTCGCCCCGCGAATGCACGAAGCGCGGGGGCATCCAGTCTGTACTCGACGCCCTCGACCCCCACCACGGAACCGTATACGGCATTGGCGACGCCAGCAATGACGTCTCGCTGATGAACGCCGTCGATGTCGGTATCGCCATGGGCAATGCGCCGGACTATCTCAAGGATAAGGCCGATTACGTGACCGACACCGTCGATCACGACGGTGTCGTTGCGGCGCTCGAGCATTTTAGGCTGATTTAGGCACACTCCATCAAACGCACGCCCGTTGTCCTAAATCGCCAAAACTGCCGCGCCAAACGCCCTGATGTGGCAATATGTTGTCTGCATATTGCATCAATGCAACCTCAGAAAGAATGCGAGAACCCGTGTCCAGTCCGTTTACCAGCTTTTTAGCCCAGCACTTTGACCAGATTAACGACTATCTGGCCACGTTCTTTGACGGACAGGCGACCTCTGCCGATATCGAGCGCTACCTGTATGCGCCGCTCTCGGCTTTTACGGCCAACGCCGGCAAGCGCCACCGCCCGCTTATCTGCATGCTCGCCGCAACCGCAGTGGGCGGTAGCTTTGAGAGCGCCCGCAGCGCCGCGACAGCCATCGAGCATTTCCAGTCGGGCGCGCTGATCCACGACGACATCGCCGACAACGGACAGCTTCGTCGAGGCAAGCCCTGCATGCACCTTACCGAGGGCACGGGCCTTGCCATCAATTGTGGCGACCTGGCGCTCACCATGGTCACCAAGACGGTTCTCGACGACCCTACGCTGGAGTCCGACGTGAAGCTGCGCGTGCTCCACGAGCTTACCGAGATGATCGTCCGCACCATCGAGGGTCAAGCACTCGACCTGGGTTGGGTCCGCGACGGGCGCTTTGATATCTCGGTTGATGACTACCTGGACATGGCGACGCACAAGACCGCGTTTTACAGCGGAGCCACGCCGCTTGCCACCGGAGCCATTATCGGCGGCGGCAGCGATGAGCAAATCGAAGCGCTGCGCGCCTTTGGCCTACACACAGGCCTCGCCTTTCAGATTCAGGACGACCTGCTCAACCTTGTCGGCACTAAGGAAGCCGCCAACAAGGACTTCCGCACCGACATCACCGAGGGCAAGCGCACGCTTGTCGCCGTACACGCCCTCTCTGATGAGCGCCACCACGACGAGGTCGAGGCGATTCTTTCCTCAGGCACCGATGATCCCGCGCAGCTCGCACGCGCCGTGGAGATCTTCCAGGAGACCGGCTCCATCGATTACGCCCACACTTACGCGCTCGACCTGACCGCTAAGGCCAAAGCGGCCATCGAGAACGTTGAGCTTGATTCGCACGCACGCGAGCTGTTCCTCTCCATGGCAGATTTCTTTGTGGAGCGCCTTAACTAACGGGGGTTATAAAACCTGTCAGCAGCGTATTTAGGCACAACTTGCTACACTGTTGAGTGCATGTTTATGCATCCCTTTGCGTTGTCTATCCGACAGACGCTCAAATAGTACGAATGGTACGCCGAAAGGGGTTCGTTCATGGAACCTATTACAACGGGCATGCAAGGAGCAGCCGTCGAGGACGTGCAGTCTCGTCTCCTGCAGCTCGGCTACACGATTGATGCCGCCGAAGTCACCGACAAGTACTTTGGAGCCACCACTGAGCAGGCCGTCAGCACCTTCAGGCTCGACAGCGGCCTTGCTGCCGGTCATGCCGTCGATATCCCCTGTTGGAGCGCCCTTGTAGACGCTTCGTATAAGCTGGGCGACCGCACCCTCTATCTGCGCATGCCCAATTTCCATGGCGCCGATGTGCAGGCCCTGCAGCGCGCTCTCAACGTTTTGGGCTTTGCCTGTGGCGAAGACGACGGCTACTTTGGTCCGCATACCGAGGCCGCCCTGCAGCAGTTCCAGGAAAATGTCGGCCTGTTTGCCGACGGCATGGCCTTCCAGGACACCTACGCCTACATCAACCGCCTGCACCATGTGTGGGAGGGCAAGCCCTCGGTCACCGAAGCCGAGTCCCGCATCGGTTTTGCTCGCGCCGCCAACGTGCTCGAGCGCTTCCAGATTGCCGTTATCGGCGAGGACCCCATCGCACGCAGTGTTGCGTCGCGCATGTGGAATATCGCCACGGCAACGACCGACAACAGCGGCATGATGCTCTGCGACTCCGAGGTCCCAACCGACGTTGACCTGGTGCTCGAAATCGCAAGCGACGAGCTGCCCGCCGACGCCGCACCGCGCGCCACGATTGCCCTCGCCGAGTGCCACAACCTGGCCCAGCGCATCCGCACCGCCAATGTCGCCGCGCAGCAGAAGCCGGCTCGCATTCGCATTGAGCTCACGGGCATGACGCGCTACAACGGCACCTTCACGGCCAGCGACGCGCAGACACTCGCCGTACGCCTGCTCGATGGCGTTTGCGATGCCCTCGCAGATTAGGTAAACTAAACGAGTTGCTTTTGTGCAACACCCATACTGGGACGTAGTTCAACGGTAGAACTCCGGTTTTTGGTGCCGGCTGTTGGGGGTTCGAATCCCTCCGTCCCAGCCATTAAAA
>CATVZP010000110.1 GCA_958348565.1 uncultured Collinsella sp.
GGCAGCAAGGGCCACGGCGGCATGTCGCGTGCGCAAAACACCGCAGGTCGCAATCGCGCGGCCCAGGGACGGCAGGGCGCCAACGGAGGCGGCAGGCGCAACTAGGGCAGCGGTGCGCTCGCTGCGTCCATCCCACACGCGTGGCGCAGCGAGCGCATTGCCTCAACGAGGATGACGCCGGCGATGGCGACCGTGACCACCACGTCGAGCGAGGTGTTCACAAACCAGAGCAACGTCATGAGATACGACCCGGCGTTAAAGGCAAAGTGCAGCAGGATCGTGTAGCGGAGCTTTCCGGTCGTCACGAGCACCCAACCAAAGATGAGGCCGGCGGCACCCGCGTAGCAACCTTGCACCCAATTCATGTGCATAAAGCCGAAGATTGCCGCCTGCAGCACAATCGCCGCAGCGATACCCCACGTGCTTGGGGCCGCCCAGGGCACCATGGCGCCGTCCTGCGCGCTCGCACGACGCCGGCGCTTCCAAAGTGGGCGGCACTGCGGATTAAACGCTCGGAGCGAAAACTCAAAAATAATGCCGCGCACCAGCAGCTCTTCACAAAACGGGGCGCCGAGCACCGTGGTCAGGACGGCGAGATAGCTGGTGTCGCCCATGCCTGTTTCCTCGACAAGCTCGCTGTAGTCGGCCGCGGCATCGGGCAACAACGACAGCGCGGCGTCGGTCACGTAGCCAACAACCACCTGCAGGGCCAGGCCGATCACGATAACGCAGGCGATGCGTTTCCACGCCCCACGCGCTCCCCCGCCGAGCGGGTGCTCGCTTTGCCGGCGTGCCATAAACGAACGCGGCCACAGATAACGCCACCACAGCAGCGCCATCAAAAACGATGCTGTCTGCGCGACGGCCTGAAGCAATTGAATGTCGAGGTCATCGATCGAAAAACCCATGAACACCGATGCGACGCCAAGGGCGGAAAACAAAACGACGCTCAGGGCAATATCGGCAGCGACGACGCCAAAACAGGCAAGCGCCCAAATCATCGCATTGAGCATGCCAACCTCCTCCCGACGACTAGTCATTGGGGACGTTCTTCAACGACTAGCTGTTGGGGACACTCTTTGCCAAAGGCCCCGCTGGGCGAGATGTCGAACGGGAAGGTGCCGCAGCGATTGAACGCGGCGATAAACATGCGGATGGCGTTGGACGGCGTGGTGCCCACGAGCTGAGTTGCCGCCGAGAAGGCTGCCTTCTCCTCGGGCAAGACCTTCGCGACTACGGGGGTCATGTGTTCTGCCATGGCGCTTCCTTTTTGAAACGACGGTAGTGCGGATAGATGCGGGCCACGCGGCTGGGCGACGGGCTGTGAAGGCAACCCGATTGGCCCGCATCTGGAGTTTGTTTCTGCGGCGTTGGTATTACTTGGTATTCCTAAGTATTACCCCGCAGATAGAATACCACACCCGACCCCATGGGGACGGAGGAAAACGAATCATTTTGTTGCTCAGTTAGTATTTAGAGCGTGATGATGTCCGAGATATCGAGGGCCTGAACGTCGACGACATCGTGCGTGGCGAGCAAGAGCGTGCGACCGTCGAGCAGGTCTAGCACGGCCTCGGCCGTCGCATCGCGCGCGGCGGCGTCCAGGCCGGTAAAGGGCTCATCCAGAATGACGGCACAGCCGCCACACAGCAGGGCTCGAGCGATCTCGACACGACGGCGCTGCCCGCCCGAAAGCTCAGCCACGCGAACATGCACGTCGATTCCCGGCACCAACCGGCGCAGCAAGGTCGTAGCGTTCGAAGCATCCACGCGCGCATCGGCACACACCAGCACGTTATCCAAAGCCGAGCTGCCCTCTACCAAGCGTGCATCCTGAAACACCATCGAGCACGGCGCGCACTCCCCCGCTGTCAACGAAAGCAGCGTCGACTTGCCCATGCCCGAAGCGCCCATCACGCAGATACGCCCACCCGCAGGCACGTTGAGCACCAGACCATCCAGCGCCGGCGCCCAGGGCGCACGATCGCCCACGGCAAGCGCAAGCTCCGCTGCGGCGCCATCGCTCGCAGCCCCCGCACGCCCGCGCAGTCCATGCCCATGCGCCCGCACGGCCGCGCGCCACGCCACGGGTCCCGAAACCCGCAGCAGCCACACCAGCACGCGCTCACACGCCCACGAGGCGGCAACGACCAGCACGGTCCACGCCAGCAAATCAGCCGTCTCAATCAAAAGCTTTGCCTGATAGATGCGCTCGCCCACGGTGCCCACCGCCATGCCGATCAGCTCGGCTGCCACGCCGGCCTTCCAGCTCATGCCGATCACGGCGCGGGCGCACGAAAGCACAAACGGCAGGACTTCGCGCCAGGTATGGGCGCAAAACAGGCGCCAGCCGCGCACGCCATGCAGACGGAACATCTGCTCCAGCGGTTTATTCACCTGTGCCAAGCCCTCGGCCAGCGAAAAATACACGCCCGGCAGCGCCATCAAAAAGACCGCGGCGATGCTCACGCGCGCCGATCCCAACCAAATAAGCAGCAGGACCACCACGCAGGCAACCGGCGTCGCCTTAACAAACGAAAGTGCCGGAGCCACCAGGCGCGCAAACGCCCGCAACCGTGACGAAATCCCGGCAAGCACGCCACCACACACCGCGGCAAGCGCCAGCCCGCCCAGTATCCGCGCGCCCGAGCCCACCAAAATCGCCCAGGTACCGCCATCGCACACCAGGCGCAGCAGCGCCAAGGCAACAGCACCCGGCCCCGGCAAGATCAGTGGCTGCGCCACCAGCACCGCCGCGAAGACCCACACGGCAAGCCAAAAGGCGGCGACGGCACCTGCTGCCGCCACCGCCTTCATACGCTCTGTCATTTGTCGAGCAAACGCACGCACGGGCTACTCCATGTAGTAGAAATCGTCAGCCGGAAGTTTACCACCCACGGCGCTCGCGTCCGCGTCGGACAGCACCTGCAGATACCCACTAAGTGCCGCCTTCATATCCTTGCCCGTCTGGCACACGAGCATGCACCCGGGAATCGCCTTCTCGGCGATCTTGGCGTTGTCCACGATGCCGGCATCGACCACGGCCTGCGCCCAGTCTGCCGGCGCCGCATTGACAGCCTTAACGCTCGCCGCATGGCAGCTCAAGAACTCCGCCACGGCCTCGGGATGTTCCTCGGCAAACGCGCGGCGCACCACGGTCACGCCCGTCAGCAGGCGCGAACCCGTGTCACCCGCCAGCTCATCCCACACATCGGTCAGACTTACCGGCGCTGACAGCTTGCCTTCGCTCTTGGCGATGGCAGCGGTCTTGAACGGCTCCGGCAGCACGCCCACGGCAGACGGGTCGGCAAGCAGGGCCGACAGCACCTCGGTGGGCTCGCTCTTAAACTCGAGCGTCACCTGGCCGGTCAGGCCCGCGCGCTCCAGCAGGAAGTTCATGACGTACTCTGGCGTGGTGCCCTTGCCCGTCATGTAGACGGTGCGACCCGCCAGATCGCCAAACGAGGCCACATTCGCGTCGCCCGTCACCACATTCAGCACACCCAGCGTGTTGATGTCGATGACCCGCACCGCACCCTCGGTCTTGTTGTAGAGCACGCTCGCCACGTTGGCGGGCACCAGGGCAATGTCGATATCGCCCTGAATGACCTTGGGCACGATCTCATCGGCTGCAGTGTTGATCGCAAAGTCGAACTCATTGTCCGTCTCGCCATCGGCCGCCCGGTCCATAAACTGCACCAGACCAATCGAGGTCGGCCCCTTGAGCGAGGCGACGTGCACCTCGACCGGCTCTGCAGCAGCACCGGCGCCGTCCGTGGCAGCCGAGCCCGCGGCGGACCCGGTACCAGCAGCCCCGCCGCCACAGCCCGCGAGCGCAAGCGACAGGGCGCCCGCGGCGAGCGCCGAGGCAAACCCCCGGCGCGACATCTCAAAATCAAACGCGCGCATCGCTAGCACGTCCCCTCGTTAGGCATCGTCCATGCGTGATGGTCGGTATGCAGCAGCTCCTCGGCCAGCGGCGAGAGCGGCTCGCCCAAGAACTCGCGGTAGCACGCCTGGACATCGGGATTCTCGTGCGAGAAGCGAATGTCCGCAGCGGCATCCAGACCCCACAGCACCTGACCGCGCTCGGCTGCCAGCTCGCAGCCGTCGTGGATGGGCTGACCGCCGCCACCGACGCAGCCGCCCGGGCATGCCATGACCTCAACGAAGTCATAGCTCACGCGGCCGTCGCGAATCGCGTCGAGCAGACGGGCGGCATTGCCCAGCCCGTGTGCCACGGCGACGCGTACCTTGGTGCCATCGATATCGGCCACGGCCTCCTTCCAGCCGTCCAGCCCGCGCACATCGGTAAAAAAGTCGGCGTCGGGGTTCTTGCCCGTCACCAGGTAATAGGCCGAGCGCACGGCGGCCTCCATCACGCCGCCCGTGGCGCCAAAGATCACACCCGCGCCCGTGCCAAAGCCCAGCGGCGTATCGAGCGGCTCCTCAACCAGCGTATCCACGCTCACGTGGCTCGCGCGGATCATACGCACCATCTCGCGCACCGTCAGCGCAACGTCAACGTCGGGCGTACCGTCCTCGCCCACCATGCTCGGTAGCGCGCACTCGGCCTTCTTGGCCGTGCACGGCATCACGGACACCACAAACAGACGCTCGGGCTCCACGCCCAGCACCTTGGCGTAGTAGGTCTTGGCGATGGCGCCGAACATCTGCTGCGGCGACTTTGACGTGGACAGGCTGTCGACAAACTCCGGATAGCGCGCCTTCACAAAGCGCACCCAGCCCGGGCAGCAGCTCGTAAACATGGGCCAGCCGCGGCTGTCGCCCTCGCCCTTGGCGGCCTTACCCAGGCGTTCGAGCAGCTCGGAGCCCTCCTCCATAATGGTGAGGTCAGCCGAGAAGTCGGTGTCGAACACGTACTCAAAGCCAACGCGGCGCAGTGCGCAAGCCAGGCGCTCAACGGTGGCCTCCTCGCGAGATATGCCGAGTTCCTCTCCCCAGGCGCTACGCACGGCCGGCGCAATCTGCACCAGCACGATCTTGTCGGGATCGGCGATGGCGTCGAACACGGTCTCGGTATCGTCACGCTCGCGCAGGGCGCCCGTCGGACAATGTGTGATGCACTGGCCGCACGCGACGCAATCGGTCTTGCCGATCGGCGCACGCCCGCGGGTGCCCACGGCGGTATGCGTGGCGCGGTTGGTCAGATCCCAAATCCCTAAGCCCTGCACGCTCTCGCACACCTTGATGCAGCGCATGCATTTGATGCACTTGTCGTTATCGCGGATGATGGGGAAATCGAAGTCCCAGCCCTCGCGCGCCAGGTGCTGCTCGTACGGCAGATAGAAGATGCCTAGGTCGTTGGCGATGGTCTGCAGGTTGCAGTTACCACTGCGCACGCAGCTCGTACAGCGCGAGTCGTGCTGGGACAGCAGCAGCTGCACGTTGGTGCGACGCGCCTCGCGGGCCTTGGGGCTGTT
>CATVZP010000111.1 GCA_958348565.1 uncultured Collinsella sp.
TTCGCGACCTGCGCGTGCTTTCGGACACTACGATGGTCGAGATTTTTGCCAACGGCGGCGAGGCGGCATTTACGAGCCGTACCTATTCGTCGGCGGTACCGGCGTTAGGGCTGCATGCCGAGGGTGCGGCGTCGATGGATTTCTACCGCCTCGCGCATTAACCGTGCGTGGAGCACGATTGGACTTGCTGGTCGGAATGTGTCGCAGTTGCCGCAGCGAACTACCGTTTATCGCGTATAGCGACCGTTTGCGGGATAAGTAACACTCATTTATAAACCGTGTAAAATCTCAGTTAAGCACGGAGTTTTCCAGGGAGACGCTGTCCTTTGTTGTGTGCAAGGGGCGGCGTCTCTTTGGCGCTTGGGGCCGTTCTGCAGTAGGACGGCGGACGTGCGTCACATATTAAAAAGCCAACGTCGAGATGGGTCGTGATAAGAATGGGCAAGTACGTAATCGTGGTTGAATCTGGTTCGGATGTGACGCCAGAGCTCTGCGAGCGCTACGGCATCGTGCGCGTGCCTATGCATGTCACGATTGGTGACGAGACCGTCGAGGACGGCTCGATCGATCCGCTCGAGATTTATTCGCGCTGCAACGAGTTTGGCGTTATGCCCAAGACCAGCGGTTGCTCGCCGGCGGATTTTGCTCACGTGTACGACCGCATCCATGCCGAGCAGCCCGACGCGACTATTCTGCATCTCGCGTATTCCGAGGCCACGACCTGTTCGTATCAGTCCTCGAAGATTGCGGCCCAGGGGCGCGACTACGTATTCTCCATGGACACGCGTTTTGTCTCGGTGGGCCAGTCGCTCGTTGTCGTCGAGACCGCTAAGTATATCGAGGCTCATCCCGATGCCACCGTTGACGAGATCTTTGCATTTACGAACTTCGTCATGGACCGCGTGTTGCTGGGCTTTGTTCCTACCGATCTTGCCTTCCTTAAGGCGGGCGGTCGCTTGTCCAACGTCGCGTTCCTAGGCGCCCATCTGCTCAAGATTAAGCCCTGCATTGAGGTGACGGGCGGCAAGTTCGTGGCGACCAAGAAGCTCCGCGGCTCTATGCTCAAGTGCGCCCGTGCCTTTATCGACCACATGGTTGCGAAGGGCGAGATTGACTACTCGCACATTGGCCTGGCGTATTCGGTAGGTCTTTCCGAAGAGCTGCGCGATGACATGGAGGTCTATGCACATGACCTGGGCTTTAAGGATATTACCTGGACTCAGGTTGGCGGCGTCATCTCGAGCCATTGCGGCCCGACCGCCTTCGGTGCGGTGCTCACGCTTAAGGCGTAAGGTCTGGCGTCTATCGAATTCTATTGCCACGGCGGCGGGCGGGTTGCGATAACCCTCCCGCCGCTCTTGCGTGGGGCCAAATAGAACAACCCAATTGACCGCTAAACCGTTTCGCCATCATGCGTATGGGCTAGAATGGCTCTGGCATTTTAATTGGCAAAAACCAAAGAGAGGCAAGGTAGCGGGAATGGCTGAGATGACGCTTGAGGGTGTGGACGCTCATCCCGAGGACTCTGCGTATGCCCTGGGTCGCGTGCATTCAATTGAGACGATGGGAACGGTCGATGGTCCCGGCATTCGCTTTGTGGTATTTGTCCAGGGTTGCCCCATGCGCTGCGCGTATTGTCACAATCCCGATACCTGGTCTGTTAACGGCGGCACGATGGTGACCGTCGAGCACCTCATGGACGAGTTCCAGAGTAACCATGAGTTTTACCGCAGCGGTGGCATTACGGTTTCGGGTGGCGAGCCGCTCCTGCAGCCCGAGTTTTTGGCCGATCTGTTCCGCGCCATGCACAATAACCCCGATGGTCGCGTGCATACCTGCTTGGATAGCTGCGGATATGCGTTTGATCCCAACCATCCCGAGAAGTTCGATGCCGTTCTCAACGAGACCGACATGGTGCTGCTCGACATTAAGCATGCCGATCCGGTTGAGCATAAAAAGCTGACCGGATGCGATCCTGCGCGTATCCTGGCGTTTGGCGATGAGCTTGCCCGTCGCAAGATTAAGGTCGTTATCCGTCACGTGGTGGTGCCGGGCATTACCGACACGGTGGAGGAGTGCGAGGCACTCGGTCGCCTGATTGCCCCGTGGCATAACGTGGTGGGCTTGGAGATGCTGCCGTATCACACGATGGGCGTCGTTAAGTACGAGCAACTGGGCATTCCCTATAAGCTCGACGGCGTGCCCCAGATGGATACCGCGCGCATGCCCGAGCTGCGCAATGCCGTTATGACCGGCATGAAAAAGCGCCGCGCGGAGCTAAAAAACGCCATCGGCTAGCAAGTCATTTTCGCTCCCCAAAGGCACTCATTGGGGACAGACTTAAATGAGTGCCCCTGGACACCAAACTGATTGCCAAAGAGCCCCGTCAAGTTGCGGTGGAATAGTTCTTGTTTTTCGGCTTATGCCGCCCAAACAGGAACTATTTCACCGCAACTGCGTTTTGGGTAGAGATGCGCAACATAACCGGTGAATTTGCATAGAAACGCTTGTGGTTTCTTTAAAGACACCTTAAACGCCGCTGAATATCTTTGGAAAGAAATGCCTGCTCGGTATTATGCTGCTCGTATATAAACGGTAGCAGTCAGGAGACCACGTGCGAAACAACGCATCGCGGGACGAGTATGTGCCGCAGCATGGCAGCAGATATGAGACGAAGGGCACGCCTTCGCGTGGCCTCGCTGACGTTCACATCCGCGTGACGAAGATTGCCGCCGTTGGGATGCTAACGTTGGCGGTTATTATCCTCGGAATTACCGCCAAAACCTACGCGTCGGAGCGAATGGCACACTCAGATGCGTCAACGGTGCAGACGCAAAACAAAAAGGTCTCTGAATCTAAAGCCACCGCAAGTCAAACCCTGTCGACAGCGAGCCTTAAGACGAGGCTTTCGAAGGCGGACTTTAACGATATTCCCTCAGGCGATACCGTGCAGACCTTCTCATTGGTTGATGACCAGATCCCCGCCCTGGAGGATGAGAGCCTCGCCGCACTCCAAGATGCCCTTGATCAGGCCCAGGAATTGGGCGATGTGGGCGTGGTGTTTTACGATTTGTCGAGCGGCAAGGGCGTGACGTATAACGCCGATGTCGAGGTTTACGGCGCGAGTAGCTACAAGGCACTCTATGCGTTGTACATCTGCGAATCTCTGGTCGAGACGGGCCAGGTCTCACTCGATGATTCCCTTGGCACCTATGGTGGCTATAACATGGGCTGGCAGACGGTGCGCGACCTAATCGAGGCCGCGGTCGTTAATTCGGATAACGACTCGTTTATCGCGTTGCGCGCGGCGTTTGACCGTGTCGGTTACGAGGATTGGATTGCCGCGCTCGGCGTCGAAGACGAGGTCGCGCTCGATCCAATGAGCGATTTCCCAACCTACTGCGCGCGTACCTCGGCCAAGTTGTGGCGCGAGATGAGCGAGTATTTGAGCTGTGGCAGTGAGGCCTCCCAGTGGTTATTTGAACTGCTGTCATCAACATCGTGCTCATTTATCCGTGATGGGATTGCTGACGAGCAGGTTTTGGTGCGCAACAAGGCAGGCTGGATTAGCGAGGATGGTTGCTATTCGACATGCGATGCGGGCCTTATCGACATCGATGGCCGTACCTATGCCATGAGCATCATGACATCGATGCCGTGGAGCGACCGCTCGAGCGAGGTTACGGCTGCGATTGCTAAGGCGTTCTTTGATATGCGAGCTGCGCTGGCCTAGCGTGTTCGTTTGGCGTTGGCAAACAAAATGCTGGTACCATACCGTGGTTGAGAATTTCGTATAGGTTTGGGGAATGGCATGGCTACCATCGCGATTATCGGTGCACTCGAAAAAGAGATCATGCAGATTAAGGAAGAGTTGAGCGACGTTTGCGAGGCACAGGAGGCGGGCTTGAACGTTGTGACCGGCGGGCTCGATGGCCTGTCGATTGTCGCCACGACGGCGGGTATGGGCACGGTAAACGCTGCCGCCGCAACACAGCACCTCATTAGCAAGTATGCTCCACAGGCAGTTGTGCTTTCGGGTATCGCGGGCGGTTTGAACCCCAAGCTCCATATCGACGACGTGGTCATCGGCAAATGCCTGCGCTATCTGGATACCGATACCGCGCTTATCGCCGAGTCTGCACCGGGGCTCGAGGAGTTTGGCTCGACGCCTGCGCTGGTCGATATTGCTGCCGATGTGCTTGCTGAGCGTGGGTTTGTTGATGCTTCGACAAATGCAGCCGCTTCGAACGAGGGCGCAAAGCAGTTCTTGGTCGGCACGATTGCCACGGGTAACCGCTTTGTGACGGGCGCCGCCATGCGCAACGACGCTATCGAGGCGACGCATGCCGATTGTGTCGGCATGGAGGGCGCGGCAATTGCCCATGTCGCAACCAAAAATGGTGTCGATTGCCTGGTGCTGCGCGCTATCAGCGATAATTGTGACGAGGCGTACGATGCGATTTGCGACCGCGAGTTCGACCTGTTCGAGTATGCCCGCACCGCGAGTGGCATTACGCTCGATATCGTTCGCCGTATCGCTGCTATCTATTAGCGCGCTTTTTTTGTAAGAACCTACGACCAAGGAGTGTCCATGGCCGATTCCATTAACTACCAGCTTGCCAAGTTCGTTGCCAGCTATGGCAAGGTTTCGCAGATTCCCGAGTCCACCTGCCCCGAGGTGAGCTTCGTCGGCCGCTCCAACGTGGGCAAGTCGTCGATCATGAACAAGCTCTTTGGCCGCAAGAATCTGGTCAAGGTTTCGAGCACGCCGGGCAAGACGAGCAACATCAACTTCTTTGAGGCTGACGACGTGCACTTCGTCGACCTGCCGGGCTACGGTTTCGCCCGCCGTTCCAAGGCCGAGCGTGACCGCTGGGCCGAGCTCATCGGTGACTTCTTCGACTCCGAGCGCAGCTTTAACCTGGTTGTATCGCTGGTGGACATTCGCCACGACCCGAGCAAGCTCGACCATGACATGATCGACTACCTGCAGGGCAACGAGTTCAACTTTATCGTCTGCCTCACCAAGGCCGACAAGCTCAGCCGCACCCAACAGGCCCGCCAGGCAGCAGCCATCAAAAAGCAGCTCAACGTCCCGGCCGAGAACGTGATCATCACAAGCTCTCAGACTGGCACCGGCATCGACGAACTCAAGCGCCGCATCGCCGAGGCCTGCCTCTAATAAGTGCTCCAGCCTATCAAGAGCCCCTACCAATAAAAAGCCATAATTTCAGCCTGGCGCCCCTTCAAAGCGTGGGTCCCTGTAGACATCGCTAGTAACGTTACCATAGGGCCATCCAGGGGCATCCCCTTAAAAACATTCCGCACTGATATCTTCTGAATTGAAGACGTCGATGGTGCACCCGTATACCATTGACGTCGACACCATCAGATGC
>CATVZP010000112.1 GCA_958348565.1 uncultured Collinsella sp.
GCATCATCGCCGACAAGATGGGCCTGACCGCTCCGTTCAAGAGCGCCAAGGAGACCACCAACGTCTTCTCGCAGCAGGCCGTTGCCATGGCCAAGGACGGCAAGAAGACCGTCGCTTGGGACTTCGTCTACATTCCCTCCGAGGAGTGGAAGAAGAACCTCAAGCAGGCTCTGATTGCCTACGCTGCCGATAACAGCAAGTGGGACGGCGTCAAGAACGCCTTCGTCGATGGCTGGAAGACCGAGAAGGCCGCTTCCGAGTAAGCAGTTGCTGCCCAAGCTATCTGATTAGCGACAGGGGGCGGGCAGACGTTGGTTTGCCCGCCCCCTGCATATTGAAAGGACCCTTTTATGGGCAAAGCACTCAAGCGCTGGTGGCCGCTCTTTATGCTGCCCACGTGCCTGGCGTTTATGATCGGGTTCGTGATCCCTTTTATCCAGGGCTTCTATCTCTCGTTCTGCCAGTTTATTATCATTAGTAACGCGCACTTTGTCGGTATCGAGAACTACGTGCGCGCGCTGTCCGATCCGCAGTTCTCCACGTCGTTCTTCTTTACCGTGGCGTTTGCCTTCCTGTCGACGGTGCTCATCAACGTGATCGCCCTGGCCATTGCGCAGGCGCTCACCCGCAAGGCGCTCAAAGGCACCAACATCTTCCGTACGATCTTCTTTATGCCTAACCTGATCGGCGGCATCGTGCTGGGCTACATTTGGCAGATTCTGATCAACTGCCTGCTCTCCAACGTGGGCGCCCAGCTCATCGCTCTTAACTCTGCTGCTGGCTTCTGGGGCCTTATCATCCTGACCCTGTGGCAGCAGGTCGGCTACATGATGATCATCTACATTGCTGGTCTGCAGTCCATTCCGTCCGACTACATCGAGGCCGCCAAGGTCGACGGCGCTACGGCATGGCAGACGTTTTGGAAGGTTAAGATCCCTAACCTGATGCCGACCATCACCATCTGCCTGTTCCTGTCCATCACCAACGGCTTTAAGCTGTTCGACCAGAACCTCGCCCTTACCGGCGGCGCCCCCGCGCACTCCACCGAGATGCTCGCCCTGAACATCTACAACACGTTCTATTCGCGTGCCGGTATCGCATGGCAGGGCATTGGTCAGGCCAAGGCGGTTATCTTCTGCATCCTGGTCGTGGCCATCTCCATGATCCAGCTTAAGGCCACGAGGTCCAAGGAGGTGCAGCAGTAATGAAACGCGATAAGGTTATCAACCGCGCGCTCTCGATTTTCTTTACGATCCTGTCGCTCGCGTGGATCTACCCCGTGTTCATGATTGCGCTTAATTCTTTTAAGAAAGCGACCGCAATCAGCACCACCACGGCATTCGATCTGCTCACGCCCGAGACGTTCAACGGCCTCGCAAACTACATGCACGCCCTTAACGAGCAGGGCTTTGCCTCGGCATTTATGTACTCGCTCATCATCACGGTCACGTCGGTCGTGCTGATCTTGGTGTGCTGCTCCATGTGCGCTTGGTACGTGGTTCGTGTCAACAACAAGATCTCGAACTTCTTCTATTACCTGTTTGTGTTCTCGATGGTCGTGCCGTTCCAGATGCTCATGTTCACGCTGTCCAATTTGGCGGACCGCATCGGCTTTAACACGCCGTTCAACATCTGCTTTATCTATCTGGGCTTTGGCGCGGGCCTGGCGGTCTTTATGTTCGCCGGTTTTGTAAAGAACATCCCGCTCGAGATCGAGGAGGCGGCCATGATTGATGGCTGCAACCCGGTCCAGGTGTTCTTTAAGATCGTCCTTCCCATCATGAAGCCCACCTATCTTTCGGTCGGCATCCTCGAGACCATGTGGGTCTGGAACGACTATCTGCTGCCCTACCTTACGCTCGACTCCACCAAGTACAAGACCATTCCTATCTTGATTCAGTACTTCCGCGGCGGCTACGGCCACGTCGAGCTCGGCCCCATGATGGCCTGCATCATGATGGTCGTTATCCCCATCGTTATCATGTACATCCTCTGTCAGAAGTACATCATCGACGGCGTGGTGGCAGGTGCCGTCAAGGGCTAATGCCGTAACTGTTTTGCAAGTTTCTGCGGCGCCCCTCAGCGCGGCGCCGCATATCGAAAGGTAGAGACATGGCCGAGATTGTTCTCAAACATGTTCAGAAGGTGTATCCCAACAACGAGTCAAAAAAGAAAGGCTTCTTTGGCAAAAAGAAGAAGACCGAGGAGAAGAAGCACAACCTCAAGGTTACCGAGGACGGTGTGCTCGCTGTAGAGGACTTCAACCTCACCGTTCACGACCAGGAGTTCGTCGTCCTCGTTGGCCCCTCTGGCTGCGGTAAGTCCACGACGATGCGCATGGTCGCCGGCCTGGAGGACATTACCTCGGGCGATGTGCTCATCGACGGCAAGCGTGTCAACGACGTGGCGCCCAAGGACCGCGACATCGCCATGGTGTTCCAGAGCTACGCTCTGTACCCCAATATGACGGTGTACGAGAACATGGCATTTACGCTCGAGCTCAAGAAGGTTCCCAAGGACGAGATCGACCGCAAGGTTCGCTCTGCTGCCGAGATTCTGGGCATTACCGAGTACCTCGACCGTAAGCCCAAGGCGCTCTCCGGCGGCCAGCGCCAGCGTGTCGCTATCGGCCGCGCCATCGTGCGTGACCCCAAGGTCTTCCTGATGGACGAGCCGCTGTCCAACCTGGACGCCAAGCTTCGTAACCAGATGCGTGCCGAGCTCATTAAGCTGCGCCACGAGATCAAGGGCACGTTCATTTATGTTACTCACGACCAGACCGAGGCCATGACCCTTGGCGACCGTATCGTGGTCATGAAGGACGGCGTCGTCCAGCAGATCGCCACGCCGCAGGAGGTCTTCAACCATCCCGCGAACATCTTCGTCGCCGGCTTCATCGGCGTGCCGCAGATGAACTTCTTCGATGCCCAGCTGGTGCGCTCGGGCAACGGCTTTACCGTCAAGACCGAGGATATGAACGTGGCACTCGCCCCCGAGACTTGCGCTCAACTTGCCCTCAACTGGGACGGCGGCGACGTGAAGGAGATTACGGCCGGCGTGCGTCCCGAGCAGATCCTGCTTGCCGACAAGGGCGAGGAGGGCGCGCTCCAGGGTACCGTCGAGGTGACCGAGCTCATGGGCTCGACCGAGCATGTCCACGTGACCGCTCCCGACGGCCAGTTTGTCCTGATTATCCCCGTCGTCGACCTCGAGGCCAAGGGCGCGCTCAAGGCTGGCGACACCATCTGGTTCAAGTTTGAGAAGAACGCGACCCACCTCTTCGATAAGGTCTCTGGCAAGAACCTAATCTAGGCCCGGTGCATCCAGGCCCTCCCTTTGGGCGACTGCGGTATTGCCATCCTTTTGCCGCGGTCACATATAAGGCTCCCCTCCCGTCCACTGGGCGAGAGGGGAGCCTTTCTTTGTGTTGGGGCTGTCTGACCGGTCGTTTGTCTCGATCTGTAACGGGTGAGGCTGATTTCGGACGTTAGATGTTACAGATCGAGACGGTTCCGCTGAGCTAACCATTTCATCTAAATCTGTAACACCAAAGGTGAATTTCAGCTGCTAGATGTTACAGATTGAGATAAACCCAAGGGGAGGGGCCGGTATGTCTCGATCTGTAACAGCTGGGACCGTTTTGGTTGAGTAGTTGTTACAGATTGAGATTGTTTGGTCGAGTCGGGTCGCAGGGTAACGTACGGGCACAAAAAACGGAGCCGTGTTGCCACGACTCCGTTTCTCAGGAGGATGGGTAAGGGAAGCGAAATTAGTTCAGGTGCCAGATCTCGTCGTTGTACTGGGAGATGGTGCGGTCGGACGAGAAGGTGCCGGCGTTGGCGATATTGATGAGCGCCTTGCGCATCCAGGCGTCCTGGTCCTCGTAGTCGGCCAGCACGCGCTCCTTGGTTTGGATGTACTCCTCAATGTCGAGCAGGGCCATAAACCAGTCCTTGCCCTTAATGTCGTCGTGCAGGCGCTGCAGGCGCTCGGCGTTGCCGGTCGCCATAAAGGCGGGGTTGGTGATGAAGTCCACCAGCAGTTTAATGCCGGGCTTGCGGTAGAGCGCACCGGCGTCATAGGCGCCGTCGGCGTAGAGCTGCTCGACCTGTTTGGACGAGGCACCAAAGGTATAGATGTTTTCGTCGCCCACGAGCTCGGCAATCTCCACGTTGGCACCGTCGAGCGTGCACAGGGTTAGGGCGCCGTTGAGCATGAACTTCATGTTGGAGGTGCCGCTCGCCTCCTTGGAGGCCAGGCTGATCTGCTCGGAGATATCAGCGGCGGGGATCACGCGCTCGGCGGCGGTGACGTTGTAGTTCTCGATCATGACGACCTGCAGGTAGGGAGCCACGTCGGGGTCGTTTGCAATCCACTGCGACAGCGTCAAGATCAGATGGATGATGTCCTGCGCGATAGTGTAGGCAGGCGCCGCCTTGCCGCCAAAGATGATGGTGACGGGGTGCTTAGGTCTGTTGCCGTTCTTGATATCGAGGTACTTCCAGATGATGTAGAGCGCGAGCATCTGCTGACGCTTGTACTCGTGGATGCGCTTGACCTGGACGTCGATGATGGCGTTGGAGGGAATGGTCACGCCCTGCTCGAGCGCCATGAACTGGCGCATGATGGCCTTGGCTTCGACCTTGGTGGCGGCCAGGCGCTCAAGAACGTCCTTGTCGTCGGCGAACTTGGCGAGTTTGCTCAGATCGCCGGTGCTGCGCCAGTCGGTGCCGATCACATCGTCGAGCAGGCTGGCGAGCGCGGGGTTGGCCCCATGGATCCAGCGGCGGAAGGTGATGCCGTTGGTCTTGTTGGAGAACTTCTTGGGATAGATCTCGTAGAACGGATGAAGCTCGGTGTCCTCCAGGATCTTGGTGTGGAGGGCGGCTACGCCGTTGATGGAGAAGCCAAAGTGGATGTCCATGTGGGCCATGTGGACGGTGTCGTGCTCGTCGATGATGGCGACGCGCGGGTCATCGTGCTCGGCCTTGGCAACCTCGTCGAGCTTGACGATAATGTCGGCGATGGCAGGGGAGACCTTCTGCAGGCTGGTGATCGGCCACTTCTCGAGCGCCTCGGCAAGGATCGTGTGGTTAGTGTAGGCGACCATGGAGCGTACGATGGTCACGGCCTCGTCAAACTCGATGCCATGCTCGGTGGTGAGCAAGCGAATGAGCTCGGGGATGACCATGGTGGGGTGCGTGTCGTTAATCTGGACCACGGCGTAGTCGGCCAGATCGTGCAGGTTGCTGCCGCGCTCGATGGCCTCGTCGATCAGGAGCTGGGCGGCGTTGCTTACCATGAAGTATTCCTGGTAGATGCGAAGTAGGCGGCCCTGCTCGTCGGAATCGTCGGGGTAGAGGAACAAGG
>CATVZP010000113.1 GCA_958348565.1 uncultured Collinsella sp.
TCACCTCGCCTCAAACCATCACAACATTCAACGTTTTTTACCAAAATCGGGAAAAGCATCGAATGTTGTGATGGTTTTTCTGCCACTCGAACCGGTGGAATCGCTTTCTTGCGCACGAAGGTGTGCGGACCCGTGGGCAGGGGAATAAGGTTGGTTATCCGACTTCATTGGAGGGCTCATGGACCTGCCGATCGTCCTGTCCCATAAGACTGCCTGGCTGTACCACAACGTGGCGCGCCCGTCCGAGCCGCTCTCGCGAGCAAGCAGTCTATACGATGAGGACTCGCTTGCTAACGAGGCAGAACCGACCGCGAGCCTGCCCAAATTGGGACTCGACGCCAAGGGGCTGAGGGCTTCAACGGCAGTTGGGATCGTTGCCGACTATCTGGTTTCTCTTGGTATTCCACGAGAAGAGCTCGATCATATTGATGCGCTCGTCAACTTCGATTTTGAGCGCTCGACGCCGGCTGGATTTAGGTGCCACGTGTTTGGGGCGCCGGTACCTCCAGACCATCTTATCGAGGTGGCAGAGGACCTTCTAGTGGTTGATGAGGCCATGTGCTTTGTCCAAGCGGGTTCGTGGATGAGCGAGCCCGAGCAGTTGGAATATGGCTACGAAATCTGCGCCCGATACCATTTGAATCATCTGTCGACAGGCGATTATATCGAGATGGGGCAGAGGTATACCGTCGCCGATTTGATTGCTTATTGCAATGAGAACCGATCTCGTCAGGGGGCCATACGCGCAGCCGCCGTGCTCAAGCGCGTGCACGATGGCGCGCGGTCGCCCATGGAGACGGCCACCGCAATCATGGTCGTAGCAAAACGTTCCCAGGGAGGGCTGGGATACGCCAAGATCGAGCTCAACCATCGGGTCGATGTTCCCAACGAGTTCAAGTATCTCGCAAAGGCCGGGTATTTCGAGATCGACGTATATGCGCCTGCGAGCGGTACGGGGATTGAGTACAACGGCTCGGACCATCTTGATAAACAGCGCAGCGCGTCGGATGCGGAGCGTATGACCGTGCTGAGCGCGCTGGGCTTTAGGACGATCGTCCTCACCGGGACCCAGTTTGCCCATCAGCTGCAATTGCACCGGGCGATGAACGCCATCGCACTCGCTATGGGTCTCAAGTGCGACCGAAGCGAAGCGTTCCAGAAACGTCAAAACGACCTGCGAGAATTCGTGATTCGGCACTGGGACGGCGGCCTTTAGGGGCGTTCTGGCCTTTCTACGGGGTGCCGTGGGCAGGCAAGCCATCACAACATTCGACGTTTTTCGTCAAAAACGGGAAAAGCATCGAATGTTGTGATGGTCTGTGTTGAGGATGGGCTTGGGAAGTCCGTTTTGCTCGAAGCGACCTGTCCTGTCGTACGGGTGTCGGCATGATTCTCTCGTGGGGTATTATGTTTTCCGAAGAATAAAACGCCGCGTGAGGGGAGGGCTGCGTGGACGGGCGCGTGCAACATGACGGCTTTGGCCGCGATATCAACTACCTGCGCATTGCCGTTACCGACAAGTGCAATTTCCGCTGCATTTACTGCATGCCGGCCGATGGCGTGGCGCCCCGTGCGCACGACGAGCTGCTCAGTGCCGAGGAAATCGCCCGCTTTGTGCGCCTGGTGGCGGGAGGGGGCATTCGCCACGTGCGCCTGACGGGTGGCGAGCCGCTGGTCAGCCGGCGCATCATCCCGCTCATTCGCGATATCCGCGCGATCCCGCAGATCGAGGACATCTCGCTTACCACCAACGGCGCCCTGCTGCCCAAGCTGGCGCCGCAGCTCAAAGATGCCGGGCTTGACCGCGTCAACATCTCGCTCGACACGCTCGACCCCGATCTGTTTGGAAAGATCACGCGCCTGGGCCGGCTCGAGCAGACCATGGCTGGCATCGACGCGGCGCTGGCTTGGGGCTTTGAGCCCGTTAAGGTCAACTGCGTTGTGGTGCGCCGACTCAACCAGGATGTGGCGGCCCTCGCGCGGCTCACGCTCGACCGCCCCATCCACCTGCGCTTTATCGAATACATGCCCATCGGCGACGAACACACAAGTTCGCATTGCGCCGTGGACCCTCACGCACCCACGCTCAATCCCGATCTGTGGGATGCGAGCGACACCGTGCCGAGCGACGAGCTGCGAGCGCGCATCAATGCCGGGGCCGCCGCGGCGGGTCTGGGCGAGCTCGAGCCGCTCGACATCAACGACGCTCCTGCCGGCGCGGGCCCTGCGCGCTACTGGCACTTTCCGGGCGCGGCGGGAACGGTTGGTTTCATCAGCGCCATGTCCAACCATTTTTGCGCGAACTGCAACCGTCTGCGCCTGACGGCCGATGGCAACGTGCGTCCGTGCCTGTTCAGCGATGCCGAGTATTCGGTGCGCGACGCCCTGCGCCGTGGTGATGATATGCAGGTGCTTTCGATTTGGCGCGATGCCGTGGCCCACAAACCGCAGGAACACGCGATAATTGAGGGCACGCAACGATTTATGTCCCAAATCGGAGGATGATCATATGGCCAAGAGCAGGTACGCCGATGCCACCAAGGCCGCTCGCAGGGCCGCGATGTCTGCCCACAAAGACGCGGCCGCGGCAAGCGATGCCGACACGTCCGTGCAGCCGTCTGTCAGCGCTGTCGTCGAGCCCGCCCGTGACGCCCGTCGCGATGAGCTGACGCATGTGGACGCCAAGGGTGAGGTGCGCATGGTCGACGTGTCCGACAAGGCCGAGACGCATCGCATCGCCATTGCTGAGGGCACCATCCTCATGCACCCCGAGACGCAGGCCATGGTGCTGCAGGACCGCGCCAAAAAGGGCGACGTGCTTGCCTGCGCGCGCGTGGCGGGCATTATGGCCATCAAACGCACGAGCGACATCATCCCCATGTGCCATCCGTTGCTCATTACCAAGAGTAAGTGCGACATTGCGCCCATTGCTTCGGCGGGGACGCCGGCCGAGGACGTGCCCGAGGGCTGGGCGCCGGCGCGCGCGGACGGGCAGGTTGGCTTTTACGTTCTGGTTACGGCGGGCGTGACGGGCAAGACGGGTATCGAGATGGAGGCTCTGACCGGCGCGAGTGCCGCGTGTCTGACCATCTATGACATGTGCAAGGCAGTTGATCGCGGCATGGAGATCGTCGACGTGCGCCTGCTGCACAAGGAGGGCGGCCGCTCGGGCGTGTGGGATCGCGCAGAGCGTCAGGCCGCTGCTGCTGAGGCCGTGGGAGCCGCAGGCGACGCACCCGCGAGCGCACCCGTCGCCGTCGCGCCCGCAGCTCCCACTCCGGCCGTCCCCGCGATCGCGTTTATCGGCTACCAAAACTCGGGCAAGACCACGCTCGTCGAGAAGGTTATCGCCGAGCTTACTCGCCGCGGCCTGCGCGTGGGTTCGCTCAAGCATCACGGGCACCACGGCTTTGATATCGATGTGCCCGCTAAGGACACCTGGCGCCATCACCAGGCTGGATCCAAGCACGTGGGCCTCATCTGCGCCACGCGCTGGGCGGAGTACGCCGACACGCGCGAGGAGGACGAGATGCCCGCGCGCGAGTTGCTGTCACGCTACAACGATGTCGACGTGGTGATCATCGAGGGTTACAAGACCGAGGGCTTCGACAACATCGTGGTCGCGCGCTCCGGTGTCGACCGTCTGCGCGGCAAGAGCTCGCTCGACCTGGTCGACGGTCACACGCTGGCCCTTGCCTGCAACGAGGCCCTGGCGCGTCAGGCCTTCGACGCCGGCTTTGCGACCCGAGCCATCAACATCAACGATGCCCGAGCCATCTGCGATCTCATCCAAGACCACCTTCAGGCTTGACGCTGCGCCGGCCCCAAGCACCCCATCTCGCCCCTCAAGCCGTCGCTCGCGTACCAAAGTACGCGTCGCTCCTCTTTCGGGGCGACCTGGGGCACTTGGAACCGGCTCGCTGCGCTGCCATAACATGCCAAAAAGGGACAGGTTTGTTTTGGCAGGTTTTATCTGGGCAAACGTCATTTCCACCACAAAGGGGCCAGGCACCTTTGTGGTGGTTTTTGCTTTGGTAGATGTGTGGGGCATGCCTTACAATCTACCAAGTAGTTCATGACGGGCGAAAAACGGAGAGAAGGGGCTTGATGCGTCCTTAGTGTTTCTTGCGAATAGATTGATTTGACAGACGGTGGTGAATGCCCACCGCCCGTATTCGTATGAAACAAGGAGTCTCCATGCTCGCCTCTCTTTTCTCAAAGCCTCAATCATCGCTGTCCGCGCAGGCTAAGCACCTGGTGGCAATGCGCTTCCTCATATATACCGGCTTTCAGACCAGCTACTTCATCGGTGTCATCGGAACGCTCACCTATGCAGACGATGCCTCGGTTGTGGCGACATCGCTGGCCGTCCTTTTTATGAACGTATTCGTGATCTTGGGATCCTTTGCGGGTGGCGCGACGCTCGACGCCTGGGGCCCGCGCCGTCATTTCTTGCTGAGCATCGTGGGCACGCTGGCAACCGGCGCGGCAATCCTCGTTTTTGGTAGCGCGACCGGCATCGTCCTGCTCGGCGCGGCGCTCTTGGGCTTTGTGATGGGGTTTGCCCAGCCCATCGCCACATCCTATCCGGCTTACCTCACTGACGATCCTGTCGAGCTCAAAGACATCAACTCCGCCATCGCCATGCTCTCAAACGTTAGCATCATCGTTGGCCCCACACTGGGCGGCTTTGTCGCGGCGGCCGCGTCGTCGCGCGCGGTGTTCGTGCTCATGATGATCTTTACCGTACTGGCGCTCGTCGCCGGTTGGGGCTTTAGGCCGCAAGCGGGTCACGTCGCCACGCGCGAAAGCAGTCCCGCGGACAGCAGCGCAACGGCAAGTACCGCCAGTCAAAGCTCCGACTCCAGTAAATCCACCCGCGTCACCTTCGCGACCAGCATCAAGACAGTCTTCACCAACAGCGTCCTCGCCCTGCTGTTCTGCATTATTTTCCTTTCAAACTTTGGCTACGGTGCCTTTGACCCGCTGGAGTCGTTCTTCTACCGCGATGTCCTGCACGTCGGTGTTGAGTGGATGGGCTGGCTCTCGTCGGCCAGCGGTGTGGGCGCGGTGCTGGGCGCCGTCCTCGCGCTCCGCTTGCCGCCGCGCTTTGTCAGTCTCAAAACGCTGCTCGTGGCACTCATATCCGTGGGCCTGGGAAGCCTGCTCTACGTGGGAACAACGTACGTGGGCGTGGCGCTCATTGGCCAGATTGCCCTGGGCGTGGCCTGGGGCGTCGTCAACCCGCTCCACAACACGATCGTGCAAACGACGGC
>CATVZP010000114.1 GCA_958348565.1 uncultured Collinsella sp.
CTTGAAAAATGTATATAACGACTATAACGTAGTGTGAAACATATTGGAAACAATACCGAGGAGGCTGCGTTGAAGAAAAGCAATCTGGGCTATGTGCTGGTGCTGATCGCCGCGCTTATGTGGGGCAGCATCGGAATCTTTGTAAACGGCATTGCGGCCATGGGCGTTTCGTCTCAGAGCATGGCGGCCTTTCGCTTGTTGGTCGGAGCGCTTATCTTGGCGCCGGTCCTGATGTTTATGAGCTGCCGTCCGGGTGAGGGGTCTACCGTGGCTCAGGGTCCCCTGACGCTATTCAAGGCAAGCCCCAAAGAGCTCGTCCCCTGCGCGCTGGTCGGTATCGTCGGTTTAGCCGCCGCCAACACCTGCTATTACGAGTGCATGCGCGAGGTGGGTATGTCTACGGCCTCGGTGCTGCTCTACACCTCGCCGGTGTTTGGCGTCATGCTCGGCCGCGTGCTTTATCGCGAGGACGTGACCCCCAACAAGCTCGTTGCCATTGTCTTTAACATCGTTGGCTGCGTGCTTGCGGTGACCAATGGCGACCTTTCCGGTTTTCATTTTTCGGTTTGGGGCGTCACGTCGGGCGTGATTGCAGGCCTTTGTGGTGCGTCGCTCGCGGTGTTTAGCCGGATAGCAACCAAGACGGTCCACCCGCTGGCTGTCACGTTTTGTGGCTTTGTTTTTGGCGGTGCGGTTATGGCGGCTATCGCGGCTCCGTGGCCGGATGTCGCCGCGGCAATGTCGCCACAGCTGCTGCTGCTGTTCCTTGGCTTTGGACTCATCCCCACAGCCGTGGCTTACATCTTATATATGCAGGGTCTGTCCATGGGGCTCGAGACATCGAAAGTTCCCGTCGTAATGTCTTTCGAGACGGTCGTCACCGTACTGGTGGGCATTGGTGTCTATGCCGAGCCCGCCGGCGTGATCAAAGTCCTGGGCATCGTGCTGGTGCTCGCGTCCATCCTGATTATGAACACCGACTTCTCCAAGCTGCGCAACAGTGTGTTTGTCGGTCATGTTGTTGAGAGCATGACCTTTAAGCCCAACGCGTGGTGGACCGAAAAATCTCAGGACATGGATCTGTTCCGCGAGCGCACGGGCATTGCGCTGGAGCCCACCGTGCAGGAAAGCCCCTGGTACTTCGTGCGATAAGGGATTGCGCGCAGGGTCTGACCTGGGGTTATCCAGCTAGCGCCGGCCTACCTAGCCAAACGTTTCGAGTACGTTAAACCCGTCAACGGTCGATTTTCACCCGCGAACGGTCTTTATACTAATTAGCAATATAAGCAACGTATAAGACGTTATAATGACCATAACGAAAAGGAGGAGGCAAGATGAATCAGATCATTCTCGCATCTCATGGCGGCCTGGCCGCAGGCGCCAAAGACACGCTCGAGATGGTTCTCGGCGACGTGTCGAACGTCCACGTCGTGTCGCTTGCTCGCGACGACAAGGAGCCCATCACCAATAAGGTTGAGGCTATGATCGCCACGTTCAACGCGGACGACACCGTCTATGTGTTGACCGATATGCTCGGCAGCTCGGTCAACAACAGCATGGTCGAGCTTTCCAAGAACGGCACGAAGTTCACGGTTGTCAGCGGTTTCAATATTCCGCTGGCGCTGACGCTCGCTATGAGCCCCGCCCCCATCAAGGGTGCCGAGCTCGCGGCCCTCATCAACGAGGCCCGCACCGGTCTGACCAACCCCAATGCACCGGTCGAGGCTGCCGCGGCTCCCGCCAAGAAGGCCAAGGCGTCCCGTCACAGCTCCGGTCCCGCCAAGATCGTCCTCGCACGTCTTGACTACCGTCTGCTGCACGGCCAGGTCGTCTTTACCTGGACCACCAAGGTTCAGGCCGAGCGCATCATCGTCGTCGACAACGCTGCCGCCAACGATGACATCAAGAAGGGCGCTCTTAAGCTGGCCAAGCCCCAGGGCGTGCGCCTGAACGTCTTCACCGTCGAGCGTGCCCTCGCCAAGATGGACAAGCTCAACACCCTCGGCGAGCGCGTCATGTTTGTCTTTGGCAACACTGCCGAGATGCTGCAGTTCTGCCAGGGCTACAAGCTCGACGCCATCAACCTGGGCGCCACCGCCAACCACGACGGTGCCGATCAGATTGGCGGCAAGGACAGCTCCGTCTTCTTCGACGCCACCCAGAAGGCCGACGTCAACCAGCTGCTCGACATGGGCATCAAGCTCTACGTCCAGCAGACCCCTACGTATCAGAGCGTCGACATCGACGCCAAGCTGTAATCAACCAGGCTTTTGCCTGACTGAAAGGAGAAGGGTATGAATACGTTCATCAGTGCGGTGCTCGTCGGCCTCGTCGGCGTGTTCTGCATGTGGGACTCCCGCCTGCTCGGTCGTCTTAACTTCGAGCAGCCCCTCGTTGGCGCTACGCTCGTCGGTCTGCTGCTGGGCGATGTGCCCACCGGCCTTGCCGTCGGTGCCGCCGTCGAGCTCGTGTCCATGGGCCTGGTGCAGGTCGGCGCCGCCGTTCCGCCCGATATGGTCCTGGGCGGCATCGTGGCCGCTGCCTTTGCGTGCCTGACCGATGCTTCCGCCGAGACCGCCATGACGATCGCCATCCCGGTCGCCGTCCTGGGTCAGCTCCTCGGCATCGTGTTCCGTTCCATCATCGCCGCCCTCACCCATGTGGCAGATAGCGCGATCGATAACGGAAAGTTCAAGACCGCCTACCGTATGCACATCTGCGCCGGCTCCGGTCTGTACGCCATCATGTACTTCCTGCCGATCTTCCTCGCCGTCTTTGTTGGCACCGACCTGGTTCAGGCCATCGTCAACATGGTTCCCGAGTGGCTGTCCACTGGTCTTAACGTTTCGACCAAGATCATGACCGCCTACGGCTTGGCCCTGCTGCTCACCATGATGATCAAGAAGGGTATGACTCCGTTCCTGTTCATCGGTTTCCTGCTCGCCGCTTACCTCAACCTGTCCGTCATCGCGGTCGCTCTGATCGGTGTGTGCCTGGCTGTCGTCTTCATGGGCTTCAAGTTCAACGGTTCCCATGCAGCCGCCGGTGTCGATTCCGACTACGATCCGCTCGAAGACGACGAAGACTAAGGAGGAACACACTATGGCAACCGCAACCAAGGACGTGTCCCTGAACAAGAAGGTCAGCCAGTTCTTCTGGCGCTCCTGGGCCATCCAGGCCTCTTGGAACTACGAGCGTCAGATGAACATGGGCTTCCTCTACGGTATGGTTCCCACGCTCGATCGCCTCTATCCGGACGAGTCCGACCCCAAGCAGCTTGCTGCTAAGAAAGAGGCTTACCACCGTCACATGGCGTTCTACAACTGCACCCCGCAGACGAGCGCTTTCATCCTGGGCCTCTCCGCCTCCATGGAGGAGGAGTACGCCAAGGATCCCGAGAACTTCGATCCCGATTCGATCAACGCGGTCAAGACCTCCCTCATGGGTCCGCTTTCCGGCATCGGTGACTCCTTCTTCCAGGGCACCATCCGCGTTATCGCCTTTGGTCTGGGCGTTCAGCTGGCTCAGCAGGGCTCCATCATGGGCCCGATCTTGGCCCTTCTCATCTCCATCGTCCCCTCCGTGCTGATTACTTGGTTCGCAGCCAAGATGGGCTATCAGGGCGGCCACGAGTACCTGAGCAAGCTTCAGGGCGGCGACCTCATGGAGAAGCTCATGTATGTCTGCGGCATCGTGGGTCTTATGTCCGTGGGCGGCATGATCGCCACGCTGATCGGCGCCACCACCCCGCTGCAGTTCGCTGACGGCACCGTCGTTATCCAGGACATCCTGGATGGCATGATGCCCCAGATGATCTCCCTTGGCCTCACCGGCCTTATGTACTGGCTCATCAAGAAGAACGTCAACACCGGTTGGCTTCTCGTGATCGCCATCGTGGGCGGCATCGCCCTCTCCGCGGTCGGCATCCTGGCTTAGTCGCGACTAAGCGCCTAACCGCTTTCCCCCGGGGGCCTGCCTGGCATCCCATACCCCAGGCAGGCTTCCATCCCTAAAATGCGACAATGGGACAGTCCCTTTGTCGCATCCTCAACGGGCCGGCGACTCGGCCCAAACCACGGTAACCCTGCGAGCGCCCGGCAATGTGGCGCCGCAAAAATCGAAAGGAATGTGTCAGATGTACGAGATCGACCTTAACCTCCCTAAGCAGATCGTCGCTGACGTCCTGTCCAACCACGAGATCCACAGCGTCGCTTTCGTCGGCTGCGGTGCCTCCATGTCCGACCTGTACCCCGCCAAGTACTTCCTGGCCAACAACACGGACAAGCTGAACGTTCAGATCTTCACCGCTAACGAGTTCAACTACGACACGCCCTCCTGGGTCAACGAGCACACCTTCGTGATCACCTGCTCCCTCGGTGGCTCCACGCCCGAGACCGTCGAGGCCAACAAGACCGCCAAGAAGCACAACTGCCCGGTCGTCTCCCTCACCAACAAGGCTGGCTCCGCTCTGACCGTCGACGCCGACCACGTTATCGTTCACGGCTTCCACGCCAACTACGCTGCCAAGTGCGAGAAGCCCGGCTACGCCATCGCTCTTGCTCTCGAGATCCTTCAGCAGACCGAGGGCTATGACCACTATGAGGACATGATCACCGGCCTCACCAACGTCTTCGAGCTCTGCGAGAACGCCGCTCAGCACTGCAAGAAGCTCGCCAAGAAGTTCGCCGAGGACTTCAAGGACGACAAGATGATCTACTTCATGGCTTCCGGTGCCTCCGAGAAGATGGCTTATTCTAACGCCGCCTTCCTGTTCACCGAGATGCAGTGGATCGACGCCGCCGCCTACAACACCGGCGAGTACTTCCACGGCCCGTTCGAGGTTTCCACCGAGGGTAAGCCCTACGTCTTCCTCATGTCCGATGGCGCCACCCGTCCGATGGACGCCCGCGCCCTCACCTTCCTTGAGCGCATGGGCGCCAAGGTCGCTCTGATCGACTCCAAGGACTACGGCCTGGCTGACGCTGTGCCCGCGAGTGTCGTCACCTACTTCAACCCGCTGCTGCACCTCGCCGTTATGCGCGAGTACGGCAACCAGATCGCCGAGGCCCGTCAGCACCCGCTGACCATGCGTCGCTACATGTGGAAGCTTTCCTACTAATCACAAGTAAGTAGACCTTACGGGTTGATTGAGAGGGGATGGGGTTTGCGCCCCGTCCCCTTTTTTGCTCTGGGGAGGGCGTGTCTG
>CATVZP010000115.1 GCA_958348565.1 uncultured Collinsella sp.
TAAGCGGACGTCCCTTGACCATGGCCGGTGAGCCCGGCCCCCAGGCCGAGCGCGTCGCCGCCGTGGCCCAAAAGATTGCCGACGAGCTCGAACTTCCGCTGGAGTTTGAGGACGAGCGTCTGTCCTCGCAGGAGGCCAAGCGAATCCTGCGGGAGCAGGGGCTCAACGAAAAGCAGATGAGGGGCAAGATTGACATGATCGCCGCCAGCCTGTTCTTGCAGACATGGCTCGATCGTAAAAACGAGGAGGTTCAGCATGCCTAGCGCTTCCGATCCGCGCCAGCAGAGTCGTCAGGGTCAGCCCGCGCCGCGCCCTGCTCAGCCTGGTCAGCGCCCCGCGCAGCCGACGCAGCGTTCGGTTCAGCCTACTCAGCGTGCTGCTCAACAGCCCGCCGCTCGTCCCGCGCAGCCCGCTGGCGGCGCTCGTTTTAAGCAACAGGCTCCTGCCCAGCGCACGCAGGGGCAGGCCCCGCAATCACGCTCCCACGCACATCATGCTCATGGCTCGCACGGCGTTGCTCCGGCCACGCGCTCGAGCTATAACACGCACGCCCGCCGTGGTACCCAAAAGAAAAGCTCCCCGGTGCCTATGATTATCGGTGGCGTCGTCGCCGTGCTTGCGCTTGTCGCGATCGTTTTCTTTGTTGTGCCGGCCGTCAAGGGCTTCTTTGCGGGTGAGGATGCAAAAGTCGTTGCAGGCCAGCAGGTTACTATCACGATTCCCGATGGTGCCTCGGGTGACAGCATCGCTTCGATTCTCTCTGAGAACCATATCGTCGATGATCCCAAGGATTATTACGCGGCGGTCAAAAAGCTCAACGCCGACATGTCGCTTAAGCCTGGCACCTACTCGTTCACCACGCTCATGGACGCGACCAAGGTCGTTCAGCAGCTCATGGAAGGCCCCAATGCGGGCTCCGATGCGCTGACTATCCCTGAGGGTCTGACGGTTGACCAGGTCGCTGACCGCGTGGCCAAGGCATACGACAGCATTTCTAAGGAGGACTTCCTTAACCAGGCCAAGGCGAGCAATTATGTGAATGATTACGCTTTCCTTAAAGACGCCGCGAACGATTCGCTCGAGGGCTTCCTGTTCCCCAAGACCTATTCGCTGGGTAAGGACCCAAGCGCCGATGATGTGATTCGCGCCATGCTTGACCAGTTCAACGCCGAGTATAAGTCGCTTGACTTTGCCAGCTGCGAGGCCAAGATCAAGGAGCGCTATGGCGTGGAGATGTCCGATTACGACATCGTTAACCTTGCCTCGATCGTCGAGCGCGAGGGCCTCAACGCCGACCAGCGCGCGCATGTGGCCTCGGTCTTCTACAACCGTCTGGCGGGCAAGCTCGATGGCCTGCGCTACCTCAACAGCGACGCGACCATGATGTACGTCACCGGTGGCGAGGTTACCGCCGACGACCTGCAGAGTGATAGCCCCTATAACACCTATAAGCACGAGGGCCTCCCGCCCACGCCCATTTGCTCTCCGTCGCTCGAGGCGCTCAAGGCCACCCTTGAGCCGACCGACTCCGACGACCTGTATTTCTACATTACGCAGGACGAAGAGTATTTCTCGAAGACCTATGAAGAGCATCAACAGTCTTGGAATTGATCATGAGGATTTTTAGCCCCAAACGATATGTTGCCTCGGTCGATCGCATCGACCTCGATACCCTCTGGGCCGACGGCAAGCGCGCCATTCTGCTCGACCGCGACAACACCCTGGTGCCACGTGATACCGAGCAGGTACCCGCTGCGGTCTCCGCCTGGCTCGAGGCCGCCCATGCTAAGGGCTTTAAGCTGTGCATGGTGTCCAACAACTGGCATCGCGACCAGGTTATGGCGTCGGCGCGCGAGCTGGGGCTCGAGGCCATCAGCCATGCCATGAAGCCGGCGCCCTTTGCCCTCAAAGCGGGTCTTAAGCGTCTGGGCGCCACGGCTGACGAGGCCGTGCTGGTCGGCGATCAACTGTACACGGACGTGTGGAGCGGAAACTTTGCCGGCGTTGACACTATTCTGGTCAAGCCGCAGGCAACCCAGGACCTGTGGTACACGCAGATCTTCCGTATCTTTGAGCGCCGGGCCCTGCGCGACCTTCCCTGCGAGGAATAGGTTTCGCCATGTCTCAGCACATCAAACACGGCTGCGACCATATCTTCTTTATCGGCTTTTTGGGCGCGGGCAAGTCGACGCTTGCGCGCAACGTGGGCACTATGTTCAAGCGTCGATTCATCGATACCGATCGTTTGGTTGTGCGTCGATGCGGCAAGTCGGTGACCGAGATATTTAAGACCGAGGGCGAGGATCGTTTTCGCGAGCTCGAGACCTCGGCACTTCGTTCGCTTCAGAGCGAGCGCAGCCTGCTGGTATCGTGCGGGGGTGGCATCGTCGAGACGCCGGTGAACATTGAGCTGATGCACGAGATGGGTACCTGCGTGTACCTCGAAGGCGACTTTGAGGACTCGTTGCGTCAGATTCGCCGCTCCGATACCCGGCCCGATTTCCGCTCGCCCGAGCATGCTGCGCGCCTGTTTGAGCATCGCCGTCCGCTGTATCGCCAGGCCGCCGATATTACCCTTGATATTCGCAACAAGTCCTTCGAGGACGTTTCCTACCTTTGTGCCGAGATGCTTTTGGAGCGTGGATTGCTATGATTCGCCGTCAACTCATCAATTTCCAAAACCGTAGTGTCGATGTTCGCGTCGGTCTTGGCGCGTTTGAGGAACTGTCGCGCATGTTTGCCTCGGCTGTGGGCAAGCCTAAGCGCGCGATGGTGGTTTGGAACGACGCCACCTCCGAGCGCTTTGGTGAGGTCGTCGAGCGTGCGCTGGTCGACGCTGGTTTTGCCGTGTCGCAGCTTTCGCTTGAGGTTTCGCCTGCCGGTGCTACGCTGGCCGATGCCGATACCGTCTTTGGCGCCCTGTCGGCTAATGGCATTACCTGCGACGATCTCGTTGTTGCCGTTGGCGATGCCGCAACCTGCTCGGTCGTTTGCTGGTGTGCCAATCAGTGGTGCGGTCGCACCGAGTGTGCCTTGCTGCCGACGACGTTCGACGCCATGCTCACGGTCGCGACGACCATGAAGCCGCTCGTCGCCTCGTCGGTGAATGCGCTTCCCGCTATCGCGTTCCGTCCCGAGCCGGGCCTGGTCGTGTGTGACCTCGACCTTGTTCGCGAGGCGGACCCCGAGGACCTCAAGCTCGGCTATGCGGTACTTGTTGGCACCATGCTTTCGAGCAGCAAGTCCCGCTGGAATCAGTTTACTGAGACCGTCCCCGAGATTCTTGCGGGCGAGGAGGTCGCGCTCGTTAATGCCGTTCAGTGGTCTCAGACTGCCCGCAAGGACGTACTGATGGCCACGAACCCGAGTGCCCGCCATGCGCTCGATTTTGGCAAGATGGGGGAGCGTGCCCTGCGCGCCTGCTTGGGCGATGCCGCTTCGCAGGTCCCTGCCTACCAGCTGTTGTCTGAGGGCATGCGCTTTGAGGCGCGCCTAGCACATGATGCCTGCGACTTCGATATTGATTACGTTTTTGAGGTCGATGACTGCCTGGAGGACTTTGGTATCGAGGAGCTTGCCTTCGATCTGGAGCCTGCCGCATATATCGAGGAGTTCCGCAGGCAGCAGTTTGTCCGCTCGAACCGCAGTATGTTGCCGCTGCCCGCAGCGCTCGGCGCCATTCGTCTAACGGGCGTTGAGGACGAGGTTCTTGAGCGCCATGCTCACGCCTACTTGGCTTCTCGCAAAGAACTTCTCTAAGATTTATTGACATCCATCGTCTTTCGTATCATGTTGAGGGACGGGTTTCCAATCGGTTGCGGTTTGCATGCGATTCCGACGTTCGGTTGAGACCCGTCCCGCACTTTTTGAGACAATAAGAAAGGAATCTGCATGTCTGAGTTTGCTGCCGGTCCTGCCGGTCGTATCGAACGTGTCCGTGCCCTGATGGTCGAGCGCGGCTACGACGCTATTGTGGTACGCGACGAGGCCAATCTTCGTTGGCTCACGGGCGTGAAGGGTGTCTTCGACTACACCTTCGAGTTCCCGCACGCGGCGTTTATTACGGCTGACCAGTGCCTGTTCCATACCGACTCGCGCTACCTCAACAGCTTTGAGGAGAACACGCCCGCCGGCAGCCCTTGGGTCTACGACATGGACGAGGGCACCATCCCTGGTTGGGTCGCCGGTAAGATCGCAGCCAACAAGTGCCGCGTCTGTGCTGTCGAGGACGACATGCAGATCAACTTCTACCAGGGTATTCAGCGTGGCCTGGAGGACCGTTCCGTCGCCTGCATGTTGCCGCTGATGCATGACGACATTCGCAAGATGCGCGCCATCAAGGACGCCGAGGAGATCGAGCTCATGCGCCATGCGCAGTCGATTACCGACGCCGCCTTCCAGCACATGCTCGGCTTTATTAAGCCCGGCATGACCGAGAAGCAGGTTCGCAACGAGCTCGAGAACTTTATGTTCGCCAACGGTGCCGACAGCCTGGCCTTCGGCTCCATCGTGGCGAGCGGCCCCAACACCGCCAACCCGCACGCCGTGCCGAGTGACCGCGTGATCGAGAAGGGCGACTTCGTCCTCATGGATTACGGCGCGGGCTACTGCGACTATCGCTCCGATATGACGCGTACCGTCGTGATGGGCGAGCCCACGCAGGAACAGCTCGACCTGTACGCGCTCGTGCGCTGTACGCACGAGGAGTGCGTCGCCGCCATCCATCCGGGCGTCGAGGGCAACGACATTTTCAAGCTTTCCAAGAAGATCATCGGCGATGCCGGCTATGGCGATTACTACAACCATGGTCTGGGTCACGGCGTGGGCATCGACATCCACGAGCTGCCCAACTTCAACCGCAGCAAGAACATCATCGAGGTCGGTTCGGTTGTCACCATGGAGCCCGGCGTCTACCTGCCCGGCGTGGGCGGCGTGCGCCTGGAGGACTACGGCGTGGTCACCGAGAACGGCTACGAGCCCTTCACCAAGACGCCGCATGACCTCCACGTCATCGATTGCTAGTCCATTTCGATAGATTTTTGGGGCGGGGCGTCCGGATAGATTCGGGCGCCCCGCGTTCTCTTTTTATGCGCTCGCTGCAGGCGCCGTCTGCAAGTGTATAATTTCGGTCGTATGTAATTTGGACGCTTGTGCGTTCTGCCCATAACAAGAAAGGTCGCTAT
>CATVZP010000116.1 GCA_958348565.1 uncultured Collinsella sp.
CAGGCGTCTGGCTCGACAAGGGCGTTACCACGGCGCTTGACCACGCCGGTCTTGCTGTCATCGTCTACCTTGCCCTTGTGCTTACTGAGTCACTCTGGCGTCGTGTTCGCCACGCCCCCGGCATTGGCATGGGGGACGTCAAGGCGCTCTTCGCGCTTTGCACGCTCGACCCTATGGGCGGCATCGTGGCATTTGCCGTTGCACTCCTGGTCCTTGCCCTCTCCTGCCTCTTCACAAAATCGCGCTCCCTGCCATTGCTCCCGTTTTTAGTGCCGATTTTTGCCATAATCGAGGTCGTGAGCTGCACATTGTAACCGATTGCGCATCCTTCTTAAGGAGCATGCCATGGCAACTAATCAAGAAACGGCCGTCATTAAGGCGCGCATGGACCGTATCCCCTCGGCGCTGTCGCCCGAACTTGTCGAGCGCATTTCTGCCGATCGTGCTTCGGGTGCCGTCAACCCGTATCGTTGCAACGACGACCAGGTCATTCGTCGTATTAATCGCGCTGCGGATAAAGGCACGCTTATGCGTCCGGCGTTTATGCGCGATACCGAAAAGATTCTTCATCTTCCGGCATACACGCGTTATGCAGGCAAAACGCAGGTCTTCAGTTTTCGCAGCAATGATGATCTGTCTCGCCGCGGCCTGCACGTGCAGCTTGTATCGCGCATCGCACGCGATATCGGTCGCGCCTTGGGGCTTAACTGCGATCTGATCGAAGCGATTGGCCTCGGTCACGACTTGGGACACACACCCTTTGGCCATGCCGGTGAGCGCTTTCTCAACGATATTTACCACGAGCGTACCGGCCGCTTCTTTTTACATAACGTGCAGTCGGTCCGCGTGCTCGACGCCCTGTATGGCCGCAACGTGTCGCTCCAGACGCTCGACGGCGTCTTGTGCCATAACGGCGAGTACGAGCAACGCGTGTTTGAGCTCTCGGGCATGGGTTCCTTTTACCAGTTCGATCAGACGGTTGAGGACTGCATTGCCAAGGGCTATAGCGCAATTGAGCACCTGCGTCCCATGACGCTCGAAGGCTGCGTGGTCCGCATCTCGGATATCCTTGCCTACGTTGGGCGCGATCGCCAAGACGCCATTGCGGCGGGCCTACTGGCGCCCGATGCTTTTGATGATGGCCTGGGTGGGGCATACAACAGCTGGATCCTTACGCATGCCTCCATCGATATCGTTGAGCACAGCTATGGCAAGCCGCGCATCGAGATGAGCGAGGATTTGTTTGAGGAAATTCGCCGAGCCAAGCGCGAGAACTACGTAAAGATCTATAGCAAGGGCGGCATCGAAGGCGACTCCGAAGCGGAGCTGCGCGAGGCGTTCGAAAAGCTCTACGACCGTTGCCTGCAGGATATAAACGAAGGTGACGAGTCCTCGTACATCTTTAAGCATCATATTTCTCGCATTGAGCAGCAGCTTTCCTACTACGATCGCGCCTATGCCTGGCAGGATGACAAGGATCAAGCGGTGGTGGATTACATCGCGAGCATGACGGACGGCTATTTCTGCGAGCTCACGAGCAAGTTGTTCCCGGGATTAAAGTTTCCGCACCGTACCTATATTAACGAACGGTAGTTCGTATATATTCGGTATACTGTTAGTGGAAAACGTTTTTGATTGATGCACGGGATGGCTATGGACGACCTTTTTTCTGCTTCGACGCGCGAGCGTTCCTTTAAAAATGCGCCGCTCGCGGTGCGCATGCGCCCCAATTCGCTCGACGAGTACGTGGGTCAGCAAAAGGCCGTCGGTAAGGGCTCGTGGCTGCGTGCGGCCATCGAGCATGATGTGCTATCGAGCGTGATTCTGTATGGGCCGGCCGGTACGGGCAAGACGACGCTGGCGCATATCATCGCCAACCATACCAAGAGCGAGTTTGTCGAGGTCAGCGCCGTGACGGGTACCGTGAAGGACCTGCGTCGCGTGATTGACGAGGCCAAGACGCGCCTGAATACCTACGACCGCCGCACCATCTTGTTCATCGACGAGATTCATCGCTTCTCCAAGTCGCAGCAGGATGCCTTACTGCATGCAGTTGAGAACCGTACCGTCATTATGATTGGCGCCACGACGGAGAATCCGTACTTCGAGGTCAACTCGGCGTTGCTCTCGCGCGGTCGCGTGGTAGAGCTTGAGCACCTGAAGGACGAGGATATCGCCACGCTGATTGAGCGTGCACTCGAGGCACCGCAGGGTCTGAGCGGCAAGTTCTCGGCCGATGAGGATACGGTTAAGACCATCTGCACGCTGGCCGCGGGTGATGCTCGCTCGGCGCTCACGACGCTCGAGCTTGCAAGCGAGATTGCCGTAACGCGTCCCGATACCGAGGGAACGCCAGCGCCGGCGGCGGGGGAGCGCTATCCCATCACCGTGGATGACGTGAAGATTGCCAACCCGCGTCGTGGCTTTTCGTACGACAAAAACGGTGACATGCACTACGACATTATCAGTGCGTTCATCAAGTCTATGCGCGGAAGCGACCCCGATGCCACCATTTATTGGCTCGCGCGCATGATCGATGCAGGAGAGGATCCCAAGTTTATTGCTCGCCGCATTATGATCCACGCTTCCGAGGACGTCGGCAACGCCGATCCGCAGGCGCTTTTGGTGGCACATGCCGCGTTTAAGTCTGCCGAGGTCATTGGCTACCCTGAATGCCGCATTAACCTGGCTCAGGCTGCGCTCTATGTTTGCCTGGCGCCTAAATCTAACGCGTGCGAGGCTTCAATCGATGCGGCGCTGGCCGATATCCATTCAAGTGGGCTGCGCGAGGTGCCGAGTTATTTGCGCGACCGTCATCGCCCGGGCAGCGACGAATACGGTGTGTATAAGTATCCGCATGATTATCCCGAAGGCTGGGTCGATCAGCGCTATTTGCCCGAGGGACTGGAGCGCGGTGCGTTTTGGCAGCCTGCCGGCCGCGGTTGGGAAGAGTGGCGCGTAGAACAAAGCGAACGCGACCGTAGCGGCAATGCTCCCAAGTAGGTCATTGGCGCCTCGCACATTCCCTTTGGGTATCTTTCCCCTTCTTTGGGGTACCATGAAGAGCGTCTGTATTTCGATTCCTTCGGGAGGCTTGTATGAGTCCCATTCAAATCGCCCTGCTGTTGCTTGCCGTTGTCGGCGTGTGGGCTGTTATCGAACTCGCGCTCACGCTGCGCAAGACCCGCACCGTCGTTGATTCGCTCGACAAGACAGTCAGCGACCTCAACAACACCATCGCCGAGGCTCAGCCCGTGGTGGCAAAGCTCGATGGCGCCGTTGACGAGCTTACGCCGGCACTTGCCCAGGTTGAGCCACTCCTCAAATCGAGCAAGACCGCTGTCGACGCCCTTACTTCCAATCTCGTAGAGGTCGAAGCCGTGGTTCGCGACATCTCCGAGGTTACGGGCAGTGTGGCCGAGGCCAGCAATGCCGTATCGAGTGTGACCGACTCTGCCGCCGGCGCCGTGCAGAAGCTTTTCAATAAGGTGAAGGCTCCTGCAGCCGACGCCGATCGCAAGCTCGCCGCTGCCGCCGCCGAGGCCGAGCAGCCTACCGAGCGTGTTCTGATTGATGGGGCTGAGGACGAGGCCGCCGATGGTGCGGATGCGGCTCAGAAGCCCGCAGCCAAGCCAGCTCAGTATTACACCTATACGCCCGCCGAGACCTCCGAGGAGTCCTGCGATGAGTAGCGAAGCAACCTGCCCCATTACGCTGAGCGTTGCCGGTGATCCGCGTCTCGCGCGCTTGGTGCGCATGACGGCCGCCAACGTTGGCGCCCTGTGCTCTATGTCCGTCGATCGAATCGAGGACATCCGTATGGCTGCCGAGGAAGCCTTCATCTTTGGCTGCACGGCCGTTGATTCCGACGATATCTCGATTAAATTCGATGTCGACGAATCGCATGTGGGCATGACCTTTACCTTTGGCGATCAGGCGACTGTCGATGAGGATGACCAGGCTGCCGTATATGCCGAGCTCATTTTGGCGAGCGTGTGCGATTCCTACGAAAAGACTGCGGCGCCCCTAACGCTTTCCCTCGACCTCAAGGCGGATATCTAATATGACCGAACGTTCCCGAAGCGGCAAGACCGCTTGGGACAAGGAGAAAACTCGCGAGCTGTTTCGCCGTTATAAGGAGACCGGTGATCCGGATGCCCGCGAGCAGCTCGTCATGTCCCATATGAACCTGGTAAGGTTTCTTGCCAACAAATTTAAGAACCGCGGCGAGCCGCTCGATGACCTTTTGCAGGTCGGCTATCTGGGCTTGCTCAAGGCTATCGACCGTTTTGACCCCGAGCGCGGACTCGAATTCACGACGTTTGCCACACCTACCATTCTGGGTGAGATTAAGCGTCACTTCCGCGACAAAGGCTGGAGTGTGCGCGTGCCCCGTCGCTTGCAGGAGCTCTCTGCCAAGGTCAATCAGGCTACCGACAAGCTCACTAACGAGCTTCAGCGTTCGCCCAAGGTTGAGGAAATCGCCGATTACCTGGGCGTGACCGTCGACGAGGTGCTCGAAGCCATGGAATCGTCCTCGGCCTATACCTCGGTGCCTATCGAGGCTCCCGGCGCGTCCGACTCCGACGATGCGCCTTCGATTCTCGATCGCTACGCCGACGACGACAACGAGCTCGACTTTACCGATGATCGCCTGGTAATCGAGGAAGCCATCCGCGATTTCTCGCCGCGCGAGCGCGAGGTAATCGAGCTGCGCTTTGTGAAGGGCATGACCCAGATCGAGATTGCCAAGAAGCTGGGCATCTCGCAGGTACAGGTCTCGCGTCTGCTGCGTCGTACCCTTAAGAAGATTCAGGACAAGATCGACCCCGACGGAGTGATGGTTCGTTCATGAATGAGCACCCCCAACAAACCGACCGAACGCTGCGCGATACCCGTATTCTGACGTTGCGCATTTGGGGCGTCGTCGGCTGCATTGTCATCGCCGCCGTCATCTTTAACCTTATGGGCATCCTGGCGCCGGTTATCGAGTTTTTGGCAGTCGGTTCCATCATCGCTTTTGTGATGTCGCCGATCACCAATTGGCTTGAGCACCATGGCGTGAATCGCGGCATCGGTTCGCTTGTTGCGCTTATTGTGGTCGTTGCCGTGCTCGTCGGCGTCGTTTGCATCTTGTCGCCGATTCTCTTTGGTCAGATCATGGAAGTCCTGAGCC
>CATVZP010000117.1 GCA_958348565.1 uncultured Collinsella sp.
GCTCTACCAACTGAGCCATGTCCGCTTGCGGGTTATTAATTTACGCGAGTTGTCCTAAAGACGCAAGTACTTTTTTCAAAAAAGTTGCCCAAAGCAAGTTCATGCAGGTAAATAACGCCAAGTCAAGGCGCTATGCGCACGATTCCAATGCCGAGCTAAACAGCTTCACCATCCGAACGCGTGTGCCAGCGCCATCCGTGCGACAGGCAACCTCCACGTTATCGACGAGCATGCGCATAAGCTTGATACCGCGTCCGCGTTCCTCGGATGTTACCGGTTCGCTCGCCCCATCGATAGAATAGCCAGCGCCCCGATCAAGCACCTCGAGCACAACACGGTCCCCATAGGCCTGAACCGTCAGGATGCAGCCAACACCGCCCGCATGGTCATACGCGTTACCCAATGCCTCCCCCAACGCCAATGCGACGTCATAGCGCTCATCACGCCTCAGGGGAAGCGATTCGAGGAGCTCGGCCACACGGTGCCGATAATACGGGAGATTCTCGATGCCTCGCTGCACTTCGACGCTCTTGCTCCATCGCGGCAACTCCCCCACCGGAATGGCGGGAATCGACTCCCGCGCCGGGCCCGCGACATGCAGGATGTCGACAAGTCGGGCAATTTCCAAAAAGCGAACGACCCCATCGGAGGCGTTAACGAGCGAAAGCAGTCCCTCATGCCTCATAAGCTCTCTAGCACGTGTAAGCAAAAACGCCAAACCCGTCGAGTCGATAAAGCCCACGGCCTGGCAATTGATGACAACACGACGCACGCCCCGGTCGATCAAATTATCCAACCGTCGGCGCAGTGCGGGCACCGAGGCGATGTCGATATCGCCCGGTGGCGTCAAAACCGCTATGTCATTCCACTCATTCATACGACCATGGTTCCCCAAAAGAGCTCGCTCGATGCACACGTATCTGCAACCGCGCAGATTTCGCCCGTCAGGCGTCGTGACCTACGATCGACCCCGTAAAAACTCAAGGGAGACCAGTGCGATGTCATCGTCCAGCGCCGACTCGGTAAAGCGATCAAGCTCGCCCAAGACCTTACCGCAGATTCCCGATACGCCCTCACCCGAGACAGAGAGCAGAAGGTCACGAAGGCGCTGCTCGCCAAAGAAAGCACCCGAGCGATCACGTGCTTCGATTGTTCCGTCGGTATACATAAATAGCATGTCACCAGGAGCGAATGTAAACACGCCCGTCTCGTAGACCATGCTCTCAAAGGCACCGATCACGCCCGATTGGCACCCAAGGAGCTCCACTTCTCCCCCGCAGGTCTCGCCGCCGCCACGCGGCGTCGACGACGGCCTAATGACCATAGTGGGAGGATGTCCCGCAGAGCAATAAGTAGCGCGGCCCGCTTTAAGATCGATCTTGGCGATAAACGCCGTCACAAACGTCTCGACCCTCGAAAAGCCCATGAGCATGCTATTGAGCGAGCGTGCCATACGGGCAGGCCCTGCACCCTCCCAGGCATAGGCCGTCAGCGCCGTCTTGACGAGTGCCGACATCGACGCCGCCTCAATCCCCTTGCCGGACACATCGCCCAAAATCATTACGGCACAATCGTCGGGAAGACGGACAAGCGTATAGAAGTCGCCGCCGACCAACGCAGAATTCGTTGCCGATAGGTATACCGAATCGGTTGCAATGCCCGGAACGTCACCAAGCGAATTTCTCATGCCAATCTGAAGCGTCTGAGCGATATGACGCTCTTCGCGCTTTTGAGACTCGCCTTCATAGATCAGCTCAAAGTCATGCGCCAGATGCACCAGGTAGTCGTATTCAAGGTCGTCAATTGGTTCTTGGCTGCCATCGCGGAGCAGCAAAGCGCGCCTCGTCGGCCCCTTGGCGATATCAGCGGGAACGATCGCATCGTTGTTCCGCCGACCGCCGCCCTCCGAGCGAACGCGTCCCGCCTCGAAGCCGGAATCGACATAGAGGCCCTGGCACGGCAGGCCATGAGCCCTCAACCATCCGCCCATAGGCATGGATTCGTCGACGCGGGTCAAGCGCACATGCTTAAGATCATCAGCACTCGCACCGCCCAGCACCGACGGCTCAAAACCATCGGAAGCGACCCCCAAACGCGCAGCTGGTGCGGTGGTGGAAAAGAAGAGCGACTCCGGATCGCCCGGCAACGGCACACGACTGCCGCCCTCAAAATCGATGACATAGGTTTCGAGGCCCGCATCATACTCCACGGGGCAGAAATGACAATTGAGCACCGTGCAGATTTCCGTCGACACCGCTCGCGAGGCGGCAACGGGATCATCGAGATAGGTAAACAGTTCGTCGCGCAGCAAATTGAGCGAGCGGCCGAGCTCCGCCGTGCGGCGCGAACGTAAGCTCGACGCCATGCCGACCAGCTGAATAGACAGGTAATCGCAGATGACCTCGAGCACGTTCACGTCATAGGCAAGTGGCGCCTGGGGGCGTTTCCAGCCAACTTCCAACACGCCAAGGACCTGCGTGCCGTAAAACACAGGAAGACAGATCTCGCTGCGATACGGGGGCATATCCTGCACGCGCAGCAAGTGCTTGGAACGATTGTCCAAATCCATGAACATACCCGAAGCAACCCGGTCGCCCTCAAGGTCCTGCTGGATCGACAGGCGACAGGCACGCGACTCGCGAAGTACGTAGGTCGGAATGCCCGCGCCGTACGGCATAAACTCGGGCAGATAGCTGTCCTCAAGCTCCTTAGAAACACCGCGGAGCTTAAAGCCGCCGCTCTCGGAAAAATAGATAGCCGCACCGGAGGCATCGAGCGTTCCAACGAGCTGATTCAAAACGGTATCGAGCAAGCTGGGGAGCTCATCGGAGCCCACGGTACTCATAATGACTGAAAGGGTACCCGAAAGGCGTTTATTCGCCACCCTAAGCTCCGATAGCGCACGTTTGAGCTGACGATCGTGGGAATACTGCTCTTCGATGCTGTGAAGCGCCACCAGGACACGCGGTGCACGACGTCCAAAGATACGCGGAGGCGTAACGGAACCCGCGCGAACCAAGACGGGAATAAAAGACCCGTCGCTCAGCTTGAGCATCAGCTCGCTCTCGGAGCCATCGGTCTCAAACGGCAGGCGATGTTCGGTCGCGCGCTCAAAGGCAGACGAGTACAGAACGTCTTTGACATCACCGCTGATGACGTCAGCGCGTTCCTCGCACATCAGGTCGAGCAAACGATTATTCACATGCAGAATGGTTCCGTCGAGCTCACAGATGATGACAGCATCGCTCGTGATCTCGACCAGTTGGGCAACGTCTGCCCACTCGTTGCGCTCAAGCGTTTCCATCGTGGACCTCACCGTCTATCGGTAACAAAAAAGCCTCCGAAGAGGCTTCTGAAATGCGATGGTGTCGGAGGCGGGACTTGAACCCGCATGACCAAAAAGCGGTCACTAGCACCTCAAGCTAGCGCGTCTGCCAATTCCGCCACTCCGACATGCTATGCTGTTGATTCGCGGTTCGTCTTGTCGTACCCGCGCGATCAACGAGGAAGATAATAACCTATGATTCGAGAACTGTGCAAGCACTTTTTTGAAAAAAGTTTACGAATTTGTAAATGCGCAGGTAGATCTATATGTCCGGCCGGAATGGGGGCAACTTCCCAACGCGTCCTCGGGCATGCGGTACATTTTGATTCGCGCTTCGCGCTACAAAATATACCGCCCCCTGCGGAATGCGTTGGGAAGTTGCCCCCATTCCGACCCTACAGCCACATACTCCAAGTACGATTCTCAAACATATTCTGGGGCTGATATAAATTTGGTGGCTCGGCTTTGCCGAGCCCTTATATGGGGAGGCCGGAGCCAAAGCTCCGGCCTCACTAAATTTCTTATTAGACAAAGTGAGCGATCAAGGAATCGCACTCCCCCTGCCGAGTTAACGTAGGGCCCGCCCTGGTGTTACTTTTCAGAACACTCCGCAGGACGCAAGAAACCCCCGCCGCACGAAGTGCGCAGCGGGGGTTTCTTGCATGTCCGAGGACGTTCTGAAAAGTAACACCAGGGCGGGCCCGGACAAGAACAACCGACTACAGGTCGATGTGCGATTCCTTGATCGGGAACGGCTCCGCGAAGTGACAAGCGCAGCAGTGACCCGGGGCAACTTCCTTAAACTCAGGAAGCTTTTCGGAGCAGATGCCCTGCGCGATCGGGCAGCGCGTGTGGAAACGGCAGCCGGTCGGCGGATCCAGCGGCGACGGCGGATCGCCGGCGAGGATGATGCGCTTGCGGGTCTTCTGGATATCCGGATCGGGCACCGGCACGGCAGACAGCAGCGACTGCGTGTACGGGTGGTGCGGCTCACTGTAGAGCGTCTTCCAGTCCGAAACCTCGACCATCTTGCCCAGGTACATAACGGCAACGCGATCGGAGATGTGCTGCACGACGGACAGGTCGTGGGCGATAAACAGATATGCGGTACCGAACTTGTCCTGGAGCTCCTTAAGAAGGTTCAGAACCTGGGCCTGAATGGATACGTCAAGTGCAGAGACAGGCTCGTCGCAGATAATCAGCTTGGGCTTCAGAGCGAACGCGCGGGCGATGCCGACACGCTGGCGCTGGCCGCCCGAGAACTCGTGCGGATAACGGTTGATGTGCTCGGGATTCAGACCGACGACGTCCAGCAGCTCGCGGACGCGCTCGATACGCTCCTCCTTGGTACCCACGCCATGAATGGTCATGGGCTCGGAGACGATCTCGCCGATGGTCATACGGGGATTGAGCGAAGCATAGGGATCCTGGAAGATGAACTGCATCTCGCGACGCATGTCCTTGATCTCATGCTTGCTCATTTCGGCAACGTCTTTACCCTGGAAGAACACCTTACCGGCGGTCGGCTTGGTCAGGCGCATGATGGTGCGACCCGTCGTGGACTTACCGCAACCAGACTCACCAACCAGACCAAAGGTCTCGCCCGGATAAATCTCGAACGAAATGTCATTTACTGCAGAGACAACACGCTTGGAGAAGCGCTTGGCGAACATGCCGGACTCAGCGGGGAACTCCTTAGAGAGGTGCTCGACCTTCAGCAGCGGAGTACGCTCGTTGGTATCTG
>CATVZP010000118.1 GCA_958348565.1 uncultured Collinsella sp.
CGAGGAGCACATCCAAAAACCGGCATCGTTGACGTGCGAGAGGGCCGTGGCACCGCCGCAGATGGCACGCATGGCGGCCGAGCACGCAACCAACGACCAGGTCGTCTGTATCAAAGAGCTCTGCGACGAATCCGAGCGCCTGGCCGAGGCCGGTGAGGATTACTCCACCGCCGACACCGCGTTCCACAATGCCATTGCCGAGAGCTCCGGAAACCTCGTCGTTCCCCGCCTGATGGGCGTGTTCAAGGCATCCGTCCCCCTCTTTATCGACGTGACCGGCAAAAAGCTCGTCGAGGAAACTATCCGCACGCACCGCGATGTGGCCGACGCCATCGCCTCACGCAATCCCACCGCCGTGCACGACGCGATGTATCTGCACCTGGTGTATAACCGCAACATGATTGCGGAGGGAGCAGAAGCAAAAGGCATTTAGGGCCCGACAATAATCTTTCTTTGGCAAAACGCAGGCGGCGGCTGCCCAACACACTGGGCAGCCGCCGCTTTTTGCAATCGATTGGTGCAAAGGGGTTGACTAGAGCTCGCAGGCAACCTTGTAGCCATCGCCGATGGCGTCGCGGATGTTGCCACACTTCTGGGCATCGCCCAGCACGTGGACAGCAACACCGGCAGCGGCAAGGTCGTCGGCCAGCTTGGTATTGGGACGATAGCCCATGGCAAGCACCAGTGTATCGGCACCGGCGATGGTGTGGACCTCGCCGTCCTTCTCGTAGCTGATGGTGTCCTCTGTGATTTCGGTCACCTTGGCCTCGGTCAGCACGTGGACACCCTTGGAGAGCATGCGCGTGATGAGCACCGCGCGACCGGCACCGCCCTCGTTGGCGGCGAGCGTCTTGGTCATCTCGATGACGGTGACATCGCGGTTGGCCGGCGACAGGTCGTTGACCAACGGGGACAGGTAATCGGCCGTCTCGCAGCCAACGGTGCCGCCGCCCACGATGACGATCTTCTTACCCGGGAAAGCCTTGCCACCCAGCAGGTCGTCGGCCGTCATAACCTGCTTAAAGCCCTGCATGAAGGCCGGAGCGATGGGCTCGGCGCCATAAGCCAGGACAACCTCGTAGCCGGCGTAGTCGCGCTGAATGTCCTCGGCAGTAAGCTCGGTGCCAAATATGCACTTCACGCCCGCCTCGGCCAGGCGACGATACTGATACTTAATCACGCGGGTGAGCTCCTGCTTTGCCGGCGGAACGGCTGCGATACGCATCTCGCCGCCCGGTTCGTCCTGCTTGTCCACGAGCACCACGTTGTGGCCGCGCTTGGCGGCAATGAACGCCGCCTCCATGCCCGCAGGACCAGCACCCACAACCAGTACGTTCTTGGCCTCGGCAGCAGGCTCGTAACCGGCCTCGTCGCGCTCAACATCGGGGTTGACGGTGCAGGAGATGCGCTTGCCAAACATAATGCCGTTCAGGCAGCGCAGGCAGCCAATGCAGGGGCGGATGTCGTCGGCGTTGCCGGCAGCGGCCTTGTTGCAGAACTCGGCATCGCACAGATTGGCGCGGCCCATCATGCAGATGTCGGCGGCACCGTCCTCGATCAGCTCCTCGGCGATCCAGGCCTCGTTGATGCGGCCGACGGTGGCGACGGGAATGTTGACGTGCTTCTTAATCTCACGCGAGCAGGCAGCGTGCGAGGCCTGCTGGGTACCGGCGGCGGGAATTGCGGAGCCGCGCTTGATGGTGGTGCCGCCCGACACGTGAATCATGTCGACGCCGGCCTTCTCCAGGCGACGCGAGACGTAGATCATGTCGTTGAGGGTCAGGCCGCCATCGGTGTACTCGTCACCCGAAATACGGACGTCGATGATAAAGTCCTTGCCGCAGCGCTCGCGAATCTCGGCGATGACTTCGAGCAGGAAGCGCATACGAGCGTCGAGCGAGCCGCCGTACTCATCGGTACGCTTGTTATAGAGCGGGGTCAAAAAACCGCCGAGCATGCCGTGGGCGTGCGCCGCATGGACCTCGACGCCATCGACGCCGGCCTTCTGCATACGCACGGCAGCGTCGCCAAACTGATGCGTGAGCTCGTGGATCTCATCTACCGTAATGGGGCGCGGCGCCTCGCGAGCATAGGACGGGCCCACAAAAGACGGAGCGATCAGGCGCGGCGTGCCCGGAATGTTAAAGGCCATGTAGGCGGGGTGGAAGAGCTGCGGCATGATCTTGCAGCCATACTCGTGGACAGCCGCGGCGAGTTTTTCCCAGCCGGGGATAAACGTGTCGTCGTAGCAGCACATGTCACCCGGCAGATAGGTATAGGTAGGCTCGACCGTCACGACCTCGGTGATGATGAGGCCCACGCCGCCCTTGGCGCGGGCACGGTAATGATCGACCAAGTCGTCGGTCACATAGCCATGATCGGCCAGGTTCGTGGACACCGGCGGCATAAAGACGCGGTTCTTGACCTCGGTCGTACCGACCTTGATCGGACTAAAGAGCATTGGATAGGCGGAGGACTCCATGCGGGATTCCTTTCGTTTGAGCCGCTCGGCGGCAGTTGCTAACGTACCTATCGTATCAGCAACCGCCGCGTCCGCAGTCAAACATGCCCAAACGCCGGTCGGCTAATGAATACCGCGACCCAAGTCTTCGGCGATTTTGTCTACGCCCTTAAGTGCAGCGCACGTCTTTTTGTTGGAGCAATGCCCCGTGCAAACGCCACCCTGAGCGCAGTCGGCGCAGGTGCCCTTGCGGTAGATGCGCACGCACACGGCGACAAACGCAACGCCGATAACAGCCAGTACAACAATATCGATAGGTGCCATAGCAAGCCTCCTCTAGTTAACCACCACTTACTTTACCCCATTCTCCACCTACCAAAAAGGGACAGGTTTATTTTGGTCGGTTTTATCTGCGGAAACGCCACATCTTAACTTCTGGGACAAAGTAATCTGTCTCCCATGCACAAAAAGCCCGGGGTCGCTGGGAAAAAGCCCGGGGTCGCTGGGACACCCGGGCTCGTGGAAAGGGGTTAATCCTTATTCGGACTTAAGCGGAAACTGCGGCGGAAGCAGTGTTGGTCTCGTCCTCGTCGGTCCATGCATGCTTGGGCATGGGACGGAAGATCTGGAAGAGCATCGCAACCAGCAGCACGATGGCCACAACCGTCCAGAAGCCAAACTGACCCAGAACAAGCAGGTTGTAGAACTGGTTGATGAACAGGCCGATTACCCAAGCGAAGGCGCACTCGTAGCCGATGGCAATCGCGGTCCACTTGCCGGAGTCCATCTGGTTGCGGATAGTGCCCATGGCGGCAAAGCACGGAGCGCACAGCAGGTTGAACGCGCCAAAGGCAACGCAGGCGCCCATAGTCGGGAACATGCCGGCAAACGCGGTCCACAGGCTCGGGTCGGTCTCGGCGGCGTCGGCAACGGAAAGCAGCGAACCGGCGGTTGCGACGACGTTCTCCTTGGCGACGAGGCCAGAGACGGTCAGCGCGGTGGCCTGCCAGGTGCTAAAGCCGAGCGGGGCGAAAATCCAAGCGACCAGGTTGCCGAGCATGGCAAGCACGGAGTAGTCCATGAACTCCTCGGGGATGCCGTCCATTGCAGGCAGGAAGCCAAAGGAACCGTTGTAGCTACCAAAGTTGGACAGGAACCAAACCACGACGGTGGACGCGAAGATGACCGTGCCGGCCTTCTTGATAAAGGCCCAGCAGCGCTCCCAAACGTGCAGTGCCCAAGAGCGGATCGCCGGGAAGTGGTAAGCGGGGAGCTCCATGACAAACGGCGTCGGACGACCGGCGAAGAGCTTGGTCTTCTTGAGCATGAGGCCCGAGGCGATGACGGCAAAGACGCCCAGGAAGTAGAAGAGCGGGCTGACCCACGCGGCGGTGGTGGAAGAATCGCCGATGATGGAACCCATGAGCAGGGCAATGATCGGCAGCTTGGCGCCACAGGGAATGAACGTGGTGGTCATGACCGTCATGCGACGGTCCTTCTCGTTCTCGATGGTCTTGGTAGCCATGACGCCGGGGACGCCGCAGCCCGAGGACACGAGCATGGGGATGAATGACTTACCGGACAGGCCAAAGCGGCGGAACACGCGGTCCATGATGAAGGCGACGCGGGCCATATAGCCGCAGTCCTCTAGGAAGGACAGCATGACGAACAGCAAGAACATCTGCGGCACAAAGCCGAAGATGGCGCCCAGGCCGCCGACGATACCGTCGCAGACCAGCGAATCGACCAGGCCACCGTCCTCGGTACCGCCCGCCACAAGGGCGTCGTGCACCACGGTGGTAATACCCGGAACATAGGGGCCGTACTGTGCCGGGTCGACCGAGTCGGCATTGTCGCCCGCAGCCTCGACGGCCGCGTCGTAGGCGTCGCGGCCCTGACCGAGCACGTACCAGCCGTCGGTACCGAAGAGCTGGTCGTTGGTGAAGTCGGTCACCGTGCCGCCCAGAGTGGAAACGGCGATGTAGTACACGCAGAACATGATGACCACAAAGATCGGCAAGCCCAGGATACGGTTGGTAACCACGCGGTCGATCTTCTCGGAGGTGCTCATCTTGGCCGGGGCCTTGGTGAGGCACTCGTCGATGATGTGCGCGATGACGCCGTAGCGCTCGCCGGTGATGATGGACTCAGCGTCATCGTCGCAGTCCTGCTCGCACTGAGCGACCAGCTCTTCGACGCGAGCGGCCTTCTCCTTGGTGAGGTTGATGAGCTTGCAGGCGTCCGCATCGCGCTCGAACAGCTTGACGGCATAGTAGCGGCGCTTGTTGGCGGGAACGCTTGCAGGCAGGTTATTCTCGATGTGGCCCAGAACGTCCTCGATGGAGGAGTCGAACTTGTGCTCCGGCACCTGGCCCTTGGAAGCAGCGGACTTCTTAACCTGCTCGAACAGCTCCTTGATGCCCTTGTTCTTAA
>CATVZP010000119.1 GCA_958348565.1 uncultured Collinsella sp.
TCATCGCCTGCAACATCGGTAACCCCGATGACGTGCCCAACGCGCTCGATCACGATGCCGAGGCTATCGGTCTGTTCCGCTCTGAGTTCCTGTTCATGGATTCTGCTGAGCTTCCTTCCGAGGAGGAGCAGTTCAACGCCTACCGCAAGGTCGCCAGCGCGCTCAAGGGCGCTCCGGTCATCATCCGCACGCTCGATGTGGGCGGCGACAAGGAGATTCCGTATCTCCACATGGTCAAGGAAGACAACCCCTTCATGGGCTTCCGCGCCGTGCGTTACTGTCTGGCCAATCCCGACCAGTACAAGGTCCAGCTCCGTGCTCTGCTGCGCGCCAGCGCCTTCGGTGACGTCAAGATCATGATCCCGCTCGTCACCTGCGTCGAGGAGGTCGTGGCTGTCAAGGAGCTCGTCGAGCAGTGCAAGGCCGAGCTGACCGAAGAGGGTCGCAAGTTCAACGAGAACATCGAGGTCGGCATCATGGTCGAGACGCCCGCCGCTTCGCTGCTCGCTGACCGTCTTGCCGAGGTCGCCGACTTCTTCTCCATCGGCACCAACGACCTGATCGGCTACACCATGTGCGCCGACCGTGGCAACGACACCATCTCCAACCTGTACCAGGTGTACTATCCCGCCGTGCTCCGCTCGCTCAAGAACATCATCGAGAGCGGCGTGAAGGCCGGCATCATGGTCGGTATGTGCGGCGAGGCCGCTGCCGATCCGCTGCTTGAGCCGCTGCTGATCAGCTGGGGCCTGGAGGAGTTCTCGATGAGCGCTCCGTCGATCCTGCGCGCCCGCAAGACCATCAGCCAGTGGACCAAGGCCGAGTGCGACGAGCTCGCCGAGAAGGCGCTCGCCTGCAACACCGCCGCTGAGGTCAAGGCACTGCTCGAGTCCGCAGCTCGCTAATTTGGTATCAGAGGTAACCGCGTGGTTGGAATGGGCCGGCCACGCGGCCCTCACATATACAGGGGGTACTGTAAATGTTCTACACGCTAACTGCTAACCCGGCTGTCGACATGACGGTTTCGAGCTCTCCGCTCGAGCCCGACGAGAACGTCCGCACCGGCTCGGCCAGCTACACGGCCAATGGCAAGGGCCTTGACGTGTCCTTCGCCTTTAAGAAGATGGGCATCGACACCGTCGCGCTCGGCTTCTTCGCCGGCTTCACGGGCAAGTTCATCGTCGAGGAGGTCATGAATCTGGGCTGCCTGTGCCGCCCGGTCTGGACTGACGGCATCACGCGTATCAACACCTACGTCAACGATGGCCAGCACGAGTACGGCATCCTCAACCCTGGTGCTCCTATTACGCCGCAGCACCAGGAGGAGCTCTACAACATCCTGGACACCGCGGGTGATCTTGAGTGCCTGATCGTCTCCGGTTCCGTGCCTCCCAAAGCTACGCCCGACTTCCTGGCTCAGGTTATGGAGCATGCTCAGGCTCGTGGCGCCGACGTCGTCCTGGACCTGTCCTCCGACAAGCTCAAGGAGCTCGCTCACAAGAAGCCGCTGCTCATCAAGCCGAACCATCACGAGATGAAGGCCATCTTCGGCGTGCCGGTCGATACCGACGACGAGGTTCGCGTTGCCATGAAGATGGCTCACGACGCTGGCGTTCAGAACGTGCTGCTCACCCGTGGTAGCCGCGGCGACGCTTACTTCTCCAACGGCGAGGACATCTGGTACGCCAAGCGTGAGTTCAACATCAAGCTGGTCTCTTCCGTCTGCGCCGGCGACTGCACCCTTGCTGCGTTCCTGCACAAGTGGTACAGGGATCGCGACAACGTCGAGGAGGCCATGAAGCTCGCTATGGCCACCGGCGCCAACGTTGCCGAGTCCGTGGGCATTGGCGACTTCGGTCACGTTGACGAGTACAGCAAGCGCGTTGCTGTCCGTAAGCTCGATCGCAAGTAAGCGAAAAGCGACAAATTCATGCGCATTCGGCGTCCCGATTTCGATTGGGGCGCCGTTTTTTTTGTCACACCCGAACTTCGGCGCCGCCCTTCACCGCTTCCACACCGTTCGCCGAGTTGTTGTAGCCTTTTTCCGAAGCGTGGAATATACTTTCATTAACACGATGCTTCGTGAAAGGAACATTCATGATTTATACGCTCACTGCAAATCCCGCCATTGACTACAACATCTCCTGCGACGGCCTGTCCGCCAATACCGTTACTCGCACCCGTAACGCGGTCTATACCCCCAACGGCAAGGGTCTCAACGTCTCGTTTACGCTCGACCACTACGGCGTCGACACCACGATCCTGGGCTTCTTTGCCGGCTTCTCGGGCGAGTTTATCGTTAAGGGCGCCGAAGCCCTTGGCGTGCCCGTCAAGCCCGTGTGGACCGACGGCATCACGCGTGTCAACGTGTTCCTCAACGCCGGTCCCGACACCGAGTACAACATGGTCAATGCCGGTGCCGCCATTAACGAAGCCAACGAGCAGGAGATGTTTGAGCTCATCGATTCGCTCGACGACATGACCTGCCTGGTTATCAGTGGCTCGCTGCCTCCTAACACCTCCGAGGGTTTCCTTGCCGAGGTTCTGCGTCGCGTGAAGGCAAAGGGCGCCGAGTTCGTGCTCGACATCTCGAGCCATCAGCTGGCCGATCTCATTGCCATGGAGCCGTTGCTCATTAAGCCCAACGACGACGAGCTGCTTGATATCTTTGGCATTAAGGTGAGCGGTGGCGACGATGAGTCCGTCAAGGGCGCTATGGCCGAGCTCCACGCCAAGGGCGCTAAGAATGTGCTGCTGACCCTCGGTGGCGACGGCGCGTACTTCTCCAACGGCGAGCACATCTGGTTTGCCAACCGAACCTTTGAGGTCAAGCTGCTGTCGACCGTCTGCGCCGGCGATTCCTCGCTCGCTGCCTTCTTGTCCGTATGGCACGACGCCCCCGAGCGCGTTGAGGACGCCCTGCGCCTCTCGATGGCCACCGGTGCCAATGTGGTTGAGTGCCCGGCCTTGGGCGATTTTGCCAAGGTGGACGAATATAAGAAGAACATCGAAGTTCGCCAGGTCTGCTAGCCGCATCGAAAAATCGTTGCCGAACACCCGCTTTGGATCTCCGAGGCGGGTGTTTTTTGCGCGCTTAACGTATATGGCGTCTGCTGTCTCGTTTTATCGAATCGACGACGCGATTGCGTGTGCGCGCTTTCCCGTTTCTTGCTAGACTTCTTGAGAACCATCGATTAATGCTCGCAAGTGCAGGAGGCCATAGGCATGTGCAATGTTTCGCTCAACGGTACGCAGCCGACCGATGCCTCCCTGCGTGTGCTACATGCGCTCGAGGAAGCCGGTCTTGAGGCTTGGTACGTAGGCGGTTGGGTGCGTGATGCCCTGATGGGGCGCCCCAGCCACGATGTGGACATGTGTTGCAGCGGCCTGTGGCAGGAATCCAAAGCGGCGCTCGAGGCTGCTGATATTGCCGTGGTCGAGTCGGGCATTAAATTTGGCGGCATCACGGCCATTTGCGATGACGAGCGCATTGAGGTCACCACCTACCGCCTGGACGGCTTTTACACCGATGGCCGTCACCCCCAGAGTGTGGAGCGTGCGGCGTCGCTTGAGGACGATCTGGCGCGCCGCGACTTTACCGTTAACGCTATGGCCTGGCATCCCGTGCGCGGTCTTGTTGACCGCTACGATGGCCAGGGCGACCTGAAGCGCAAGCTCATCCGTGCCGTTGGAGATCCCAAGCGTCGTTTTAACGAGGACGCGCTTCGCATGCTGCGCGCGGTGCGTTTTGCCTGCCGTCTGGATTTTATGATTGAACCCGCGACCAAACAGGCGCTTGCCGAGTGCGCGCCGCTGCTCGATGCCGTGGCGCGCGAGCGCGTGGGTATTGAGCTTGAAGGCATCCTTTCGACCGGCCACGGGGGAGACGCGATGCTGCGCTACCCCGAGCTTGTTAGCGCCGCCGTGCCCGAGCTCGCGCCCGCTCGCGGGTTTGACCAGTGCAGTGTCTATCATGCGTTTAACGTCTACGAGCATATCGCTCGCGTGCTGACGGTGGCAGGGGAGCTGGCGCTGTGCGACGGCATCGCGCCCTCGTCGAGCCTTATGTGGGCGGCGTTTTTGCACGACGTCTCCAAGCCCGATTGCTTTACGGTCGACCATGCGGGCAGCGGACACTTCTACGGTCATCCCGAGCTTGGCGCCAAAAAGGCGCGTGTCATTATGGATCGCCTGGCGCTCTCGCACGATTTGGTGCGCGATGTGTGCCTACTGATCAAATACCATGACAAGCCGCTGCGTCCCGAGCGATCCTGCCTGCTCAATATGATGCGCTCTCTTTCGGGCGAGGGTGTCGATACGCCGCGTCTGATGGACGAGCTCATGGACCTTAAGCGTGCCGACACGCTCGGCAAGGCGCCCTCGTGCTTCTATTACGTCGAGACGATTGAGGAGATGCGCGCGCTGACTCGCGAGTTGCTGGCGGCGGGGGAGCCCTATACGCTCAAGATGCTTGCCATCAATGGTGGGGATTTGATCCGCGCTGGCGTCAAGCCAGGGCCGGAACTGGGGCAGCTGCTCAACGCCGCCCTCGGCGCAGTGATCGAAGGCAACATCCCCAACGAGCGTGAAGCACTCCTGGCTCACCTCAACCTGAAATGATTTTTCTAGGACGGGGCTTTTATCTGCGCTTTCCATAACCTCACGACAAAATCTGGGCAATTTGGAATTTTTTCTTGCGCTCGCGTTTTTTGTCCCGTAATATATTTCCTCGCAGCACGGCAGTGCAGATGTCATGTGGCCCGTTCGTCTAGCGGTTTAGGACG
>CATVZP010000120.1 GCA_958348565.1 uncultured Collinsella sp.
TGCTTGCCTGCTGCCGAGACGAAGGCCTGGGTTGCTCTTGAGGACGTTGCGGATTGCTGCTCGTGGCACTTCTGGGCGTCGGCGTGGTACGGCCAGCAAGGCGAACGCTTTGTCGCCGTTGATCACCGTCGTTGTATCCGTATGCCATTCGTACCGCCTTGTCTCATGTATAACCTGTCCATCCTACAAAAAAGATGTGCAACAAATGGGTCTGCGCGTCAAAAGCTCGGTAAACGGTACGAAAGGCGCAAAACACACGGCCTCAAAAACATCTCTATATGCGTCCGATGAGCGTACGCCCGTCGGACGGGCGGCAACAATGAGCGGCAAACCGTGCCGTTCGTCCCAAAAACGGCGCCGCTCGTTTTGCAGTTCTGCCTTCGGTCGAGCTACAAGCGGAGCTGCTGCGCCAAGGCCGTATCTTAAAGCCACGAAATAAAAGAGCGCGGCAAAACAGACCGCGCAAGGGGTGACGTCAAGGGGCGTCAAAAAGGAAAGGAGGGGAACAATGGCGGACAAGAACGCAGAAGTTGCAGTCGAGGATAACGGCGGCATGAAGAAAACGCTTTCGCTCTGGAACTTCTTCACCATCGGTTTCGGTGCCATCATCGGTACCGGTTGGGTTCTGCAGGTCGGCGACTGGATGGTCGTGGGCGGCGGTCCCGTTCCCGCTATGATCGCATTCCTCTTGGGTGCAATCTTCCTCGTGCCCGTCGGAGCTGTTTTCGGTGAGCTCACGGCTGCTATCCCCATCTCGGGCGGCATCGTCGAGTATGTCGATCGTAGCTTTGGCCGTACGCTGAGCTACATCACCGGTTGGCTTTTGGCCCTGGGCAACGGCATCCTGTGCCCGTGGGAGGCCATCGCCATTTCGACCCTAGTGTCCGAGATGTTCGGCAGCCTGCCCGGCCTTGAGTGGCTGCGCGCCGTCAAGCTCTACACCATCCTGGGCGCCGACGTTTACCTGTTCCCGACGCTGATCGCGCTCGGCTTCGCAGCCTACGTCATCTTCCTCAACTTCCGCGGTGCCAGCTCGGCCGCCAAGCTCCAGGCCTTCCTGACCAAGGCTCTGCTCTGCGGCATGCTGCTCGCCATGGGCGTCTCGCTGTTCACCGGCTCGCCGGACAATGCCATGCCCGTGTTCTCCCAGGTCACCGGCGCTGGCGGCGGCAAGGCCGCTACCGAGGGCGCCAGCCTGTTCGCCGGCATCGTGTCGGTCCTGGTTCTGACCCCGTTCTTCTACGCCGGTTTCGACACCATTCCTCAGCAGGCTGAGGAAGCAGCCGAGGGCCTCAACTGGAACAAGTTCGGCAAGATTATCTCCCTGGCCCTGCTGGCCGCCGGCGGCTTCTACATGGTCTGCATCTACTCGTTCGGCACCATCCTCGACTGGCATGAGTTTGTTAAGAGCCCGGTTCCCGCGCTTGCCTGCCTCAAGGGTATCAACATGCTCCTGTACCTGGCCATGCTCGTCATCGCCACGCTTGGACCCATGGGCCCGATGAACTCCTTCTACGGCGCCACGAGCCGCATCATGCTCGCCATGGGCCGCAAGGGCCAACTGCCCGAGAAGTTCGCCGAGGTCGACCCCAAGTCCGGCGCTCCCAAGCTCGCCTGCGTCGTTCTGGGCGTTATCACCGTCATCGGTCCGTTCCTGGGCAAGAACATGCTCATTCCTCTGACCAACGTGTCGGCTCTCGCCTTCATCTTCTCCTGCGGTATGGTCGCCCTCGCCTGCCTGCGCATGCGCTTCACCGAGCCCGACCTGCCTCGTCCCTACGAGGTGCCCGGCGGCAAGTTTGGCATCGGCCTCGCTATCGCTGCCTGCGCCATCATCATCGGCCTGCTCGTGATCCCGTTCTCTCCCGCCTCCCTCAACATGGTGGAGTGGAGCATCGTGATCGGCTGGTTGGCTATTGGCCTGGCCCTCATGGCTTTCACCAATTCCCGCAAAAAGTAACGCCTAGTCGGGGCGGACCAGGTACGCGGGGCCCTCTCTTCCGCGCACCGAACCCGGCATCACCTGGGTAGCTTTGTGAGGCCGCGACCCAACACGGCCTCGCCCACATATATGGATCCATAAGGAGGAACCATGTCCACTAAGTATGCAATCGTTGGCGGCAAGCTCATCGACGGTACCGGTGCCGAGCCGGTCGAGAACTCCCTCGTTCTCGTCGACGACAACGGCAAGATCGAGTACGCCGGCACTATGCAGGACCTTCCCGAGGGCGTTGAGGTTATCGATGCCGCCGGCAAGACCGTCCTTCCCGGCCTGATCGACACCCACCTGCACTTCTCGGGCAACCTGACCGACGATGACACCGATTGGGTCATGCAGCCGCTCCTCGAGAAGCAGGCCGTCGCCGTCAAGCAGGCCTACGACTGCCTCACCCACGGCCTCACCACCGTCTGCGAGATCGGCCGCTTTGGTATCCAGATCCGTGACTGCATCGACAAGGGCGTCTTTAAGGGCCCGCGCGTTCTGGCCACCGGCCTCGGCTTCTGCCGCGTTGCCGGCCACGGTGACTCCCACCACTGCACCCAGGAGCTCAACAAGGAATCCCATCCCTGGGGCGACCAGGTCGACGGTCCTTGGGATCTGCGCAAGGCCGTCCGTCGTCGCCTGCGCGAGAACCCCGATGCCATCAAGATCTGGGCTACCGGTGGCGGCATCTGGCGCTGGGACTCCGGTCGCGACCAGCACTACTGCTCCGAGGAGATCCAGGCCGTGGTCGACGAGGCAAAGATGGTCGGCATCCCCGTGTGGAGCCACTGCTACAACAACCACGCCGCTGCCTACGATTCCGTTCGCTTTGGCTGCGAGCAGCTGATTCACGGTTTCGATATCGATGAGCGCACCATGGACCTCATGGCCGAGCAGGGCACCTTCTTCACCCCGACGATCGCCTTCCTGCCCACCTGGTACGCCACCTATCCGCCCGTCTACGTCCCCGAGCTGCACGACAAGTACGAGGGCACCCTGGTCGAGAAGGAGCTGCAGCGCAACTACGACTGCCTGCGCGAGGCCAAGAAGCGCGGCGTCGTCATGACGATCGGCTCCGACTCCTTCTCCTTCGTCACCCCGTACGGCACCTGCTCCATCGAGGAGATGTACGAGTTCGTCGACAAGATCGGCTTCACCCCGGTCGAGACCATCACCTGCGCCACCCTCAACGGTGCCAAGATGTGCCACATCGAGGACGAGACCGGTTCCATCGAGGCCGGCAAGTGCGCCGACCTGCTGGTCGTCAACGGTGACGTCGCCGCCGACATCCACGTGCTCAACACCGACAACATGGACGTCATCATGAAGGACGGCTGGATCGTCGAGGCTGGCACCTTTGGCGAGGCCAACAAATACAGCGCCTAAACTACCGTTCATCGACGACTGGATGTAAAACACAGTATTTGATTGCATAATGCAATGGAGAGGGTCGCTTGCGGCCCTCTTTATTGCTATGGGTGCGATAGATAAAAGGGGATGACGGTGGATTTAAACAGGCTGATTCTGGGCAAGAGCTACAACTCTACCAAGGTCTTTCGCACGGCCCAGCATGTGGTCCAGGCCATCCTGCTCGGTGTTGTCGTTCCGGCGCTTATCCTGCTGCTTATCTGGGATTTAACCGATAATCCCAATCCCGTTCCGGGCGTCGTGGTCATTGCCGGCATGGTCATGCTGTGCTTCTTCTTCTCGTATGTCTTTGTGGTCCCCGACGACCTCACATCGAGCGCAACCGACCGTACGCTTGCCATCGCATCAAAAATATTCGCCTACACGTCGCGCGGCCTTACGCCCGAAGCGGCCCTGGGCGCCTCTAAAATCATCCTGTCCGAGACCATCGCCTCTGCCATCTGTTTTACCGACGGCAAGCAGGTGTTGGCAAGCTGGGGCGAGGACTCGGCAAAGTGCCCTGCCGGCACCCCGGTCGTGCTCAAGACAACGCTCAGTGTGATTGAGACGGGCGAGCAGAGCGTGTTTTCGCGTGACACCTCCAATGAGACGGGCGGTTATTTTCCCCGTCTGCGCGCCGGTATTGTCGCACCGCTTACCGTGCGCGGGCATTGCGTGGGTACGCTCGAGCTGTACTATCCCCGCCTGAGCAGCATCGATATGCGCCAGACGGCGTTGGCCTCGGGCTTTGCCGATCTCATCTCCACGCAGCTCGCGAGCTTTGAGCTCGAGCGCCAGGACGAGCTTACGGCCCGCGTTGAACTTCGCGCCCTGCAGTCGCAGGTCGACCCGCATTTTCTATTCAATACCATTAGCACGATCGTGTCGCTCGTTCGAACCGAGCCCGACAAGGCGCGATCTCTGCTGATCGACTTTTCCAACTACTATCGTCAGACGCTTTCTGATTCCGATACGCTCACCACGCTCGAGCACGAGGTGGAACAGGGCACTCGTTATATCAATCTTATGCAGGCCCGGTATGGCGACGGCCGTCTGCGCGTTTCGGTCGACATCGACTTTGAGGTGCGCGACAGCCTGGTACCGCCGTTTATCTTGCAGCCGCTGCTCGAAAACTGCATCAAGCATGCGCAGCGCGAGATCGAGCCGCTTTCTATTCGTGTTAGGGCTTTCGAGACCGATGACGGCTTGGAGATCATCGTCGAAGATGACGGCATCGGGATGAGCGAAGAAGTCTGCGCGCATCTGTTTGAGCAGCATCGCCGAGAGGAGCCCGAGAGCATTACCGCCGACGGCTCCGTCAAGCGAGGTTGCGGCCTGGCGCTCTTCAACGTGCTTCAGCGCATCCATTTCTT
>CATVZP010000121.1 GCA_958348565.1 uncultured Collinsella sp.
AGACGGTCCCGGGCTGACAATTTCGACTGTAATGGACGTTCTTAAACGACTAGTCATTCAAGAACGTCCCCAATGACTACCCAATGACTACCTGCAGAATGAGCGTGGCTGACAGCCGTGCGGCACCGGTCCGCGTGGCGGCGTATAATCGGCGGCAGATGATTATGACGTTAGGAAACCATGACCGATAGCATGCAGCAGATGGCGCTCGACACGCTCGGCGCCTATTTTGGCTACACCTCGTTTCGCCCGGGACAGGACCGCATGGTCGATGCGATCCTTGCCGGTCGCGATGCGCTGGGTGTTATGCCCACGGGCGCCGGCAAGTCCATTTGCTACCAGGTGCCCGCGCTCATGCTTCCCGGCATCACCTTTGTGGTGAGCCCGTTGCTGTCGCTTATGGAGGACCAGACCCGCGCGCTGCTCGCGGCGGGTGCGCGCCCCAGCTATCTCAACTCCAGCCTTACCCCGGCCCAGCAAAACACCGTGCTCAAGCGGGCGCGCGAGGGCCGTTATCAGCTTATGTATGTGGCGCCCGAGCGCCTGCTCGAGCCGCGCTTTCTGGCCTTTGCGCAGGAGGCCGCGGCCGAAGGCGGCATCGGCGTTCCACTCGTGGCCATTGACGAGGCCCACTGCGTGAGCCAGTGGGGCCAAGATTTCCGTCCCGCTTACCTGCAGATTCGCGAGTTCATTGATTCCCTGCCGCGGCGCCCGATCGTGGCGGCCTTTACCGCTACGGCGACCGAGCGTGTGCGCGCGGACATTCAGCAGATGCTCGGCCTGCAAAACCCAGCGACCGTGGTGACGGGTTTTGATCGCAAGAACCTCTACTTTGGTTGCGAAGAGATGGGCGACAAGGCCAAGACCGCCTGGGTGCGCGACTACGTGATCGCGCATTCGAGCGAGAGCGGCATCGTGTATTGCTCGACCCGCAAGACGGTCGACGCGCTGGCCGCGGAGCTTGCCGAGGCGCTGGGCCCCAGCGGCATTCGCGTGGGTCGCTACCATGCCGGCATGGGCAACGACGCCCGCCGCCAGAGTCAGCGCGCCTTTATCGACGACGACATTCAGGTGATGGTTGCCACCAACGCCTTTGGCATGGGCATCGACAAGCCCAACGTGCGCTACGTGATTCATAACAACGTGCCCGAGAGCATCGAGGCCTACTACCAAGAGGCGGGCCGCGCCGGCCGCGATGGCGATCCGGCCAGCTGTCACCTGCTGTGGAACGGTAACGATTTTCGCATGCGCCGCTTTTTGATCGACCGCGGCGATGCGGCCGATGAGGCGCTCGACGACGAGCAGCGCGCGTGGGCGCTCCAGAACCGTTATCGCCTGCTCAGCCAGATGGAGGGCTACTGCAATACCACCGGCTGCCTGCGCGAATACATGCTGCGCTACTTTGGTGACGAGGCCGCGGCCGAGCATGCGGCAGCCGCCGCGGGCGGCACGGCAGACGACGCCGAGGGCTGCGGCAACTGCAGTAACTGCCTCACGCAGTTCGAGGTCGAGGATGTCACCTATATGGCCCGCGCTGCCGTGCGCTATGTGGCCACGCGACCCATGCGCTTTGGCAAGTCGCTCATCGCCGATGTGCTTCACGGCGGCAACACCGAGCGCATTCGCCAGATGCATCTGGACGAGGACCGCGGCTACGGTGAGCTGTCGAGCGAATCAGTCGGGCGCATCAAGGACATCATCGGCCAGCTGTGCGGCCGCGGCTACCTGGCCACCTCGCAGGGGCAGTACCCGGTCGTGGGGCTGGGTCCGCGTGCCGGCGAGGTCGAGGACGAGGCGTTCGCCTTTACCGTTAAGCGTCGCGCGTCCGAGCGCAAGGCCTCGGCCCGCGCCCGCCGTGCGGTGGATCTGCTGCGCGAGGAGGCCGAGCTGGATCAGCGCCCGCGCGTTGGCGACGATGCCGAGCTGTTCGAGCGCCTGCGTGCCCTGCGCAAGGAGATTTCGACCGAGCTGGAGATGGCGCCGTATATGGTCTTTTCCGACAAGGCGCTGCGCGGCCTGTGCCGCCTGCGCCCGCAGACACGCGACGAGCTGATCCAGGTCAACGGCATCGGCGAGAAAAAGGCCGACGCCTTTGGCGAGCAGTTTATGGCGGCGATTGAAGAGTTTGAGTCCGAGCATGCGCGGGATGGAGCGTAACGATGGTAGCCGATAGCAAGACCGAACGTTCCGAGCGCGCCGAGGTGTCCGCCGTGCCACTGTACCAGCAGGTCATGGACGACCTAAAGGGCGAGATCGCGCGCGGCGTGTACGTGGCCGGCTCGCGCATTCCTTCCGAGATGGAGCTCGCGAAGTCCTACGGCGTGGGGCGCATCACCGTGCGCCGTGCCATCGAGGAGCTGTCGCGCGCGGGGTATCTCAACCGCCAGCAGGGGAGGGGTACCTTTGTGTGCGCTCCCAAGCTCAAGCGCAAGATTCGCCAGAAGGGTGACGTCCAGAGTTTTACTGAGGGTTGTGCTGCCAACGACATGGTGCCGGGTGCGCGTCTGGTGACGCGCACGGTGGTCGCGGCGACGCGCGAGGATGCGGCGTTCTTTGGCGTGGAGCCCGGCTGCGAGCTCATCGTGGTCGAGCGCGTGCGCACGGCCGACGGCATCCCCGTTATGCTCGAGAACAACGCCTTTGTACTGGCCGACCATCCCTACCTGCAGACGCTGGCCGACGAGGACCTCACCGATAACTCGATCTTTGCGCTCGTTGCCGAGCATTCGGGTCGCGCGCCGCTCAAGTCCGACCCCTGCACCGTGGAGATTGCGCTTGCCGATGCTCAAGCGGCCCCGCTGCTGGAGGTGCCGGTCGGCGAGCCGCTCTTCTATATGGAGGCTTACTTTACCGATGAGGACGAGCGGCCCTTACTGCTCGGACGCCAAAAGATCGTGGGCTCGCGCTACGTCTTTGACATCTAACGTCCACAGATAGAACAACATAGAACAAATTTGCCGAGATGACTTCACGGGCGTTGTTGCACGTGTTATAAATAGGACAACATAGAACGACAGCAGGTACGAGCTGCCGTCGCTCAAAGCCGCCCCACAAGGAGGAACATCAGGATGAACGCACATGATCTGGTTCAGGAAATCATCGAGCGCAAGGGCAAGATCGAGAATGTCTTTTGGATCGCTTGTGGCGGTTCGATGATCGACCTGATGCCGGCCAACGAGCTGCTCAAGCGCGAGGCCACCACGTTTACCTCGACGGTCTACACGGCACGCGAGTTTTGCCTGATGGCTCCCAAGAGCCTTGGGCCGAAGTCGCTCGTAATTGCCTGCAGCCACAGCGGCAACACGCAGGAGGTCGTCGACGGCTGCGAGATGGCGCTGGCCGCCGGCGCCGAGGTCGTTGCCCTCACCGACTGCGAGGGCTCCAAGATCGATAACGGCAAGTGGACCACCTGGGTCTATCCGTGGGGTGAGGGCGTGTCGCAGGCCGAGGTGCCTCAGGGCATCGGCGCTCTGATCGCCGCCGAGCTGCTCGACCAGCAGGAGGGTTACGAGGCGCTTGCCGACATGTATGCCGGTCTTAAGCAGATGGATGCCCTGTTGCCCGCTGCCCGCGAGAAGGTCAACGCCGAGCTGGGCGCCCGTTTTGCCGAGCTCTGCCAGCAGCATAAGTTCTTCTACATCCTGGGATCCGGCCCCAACTTTAGCCAGACCTACGCTATGGCCATCTGCTCGCTCATGGAGATGCAATGGCAGCACTGCTGCTATATTCACTCCGGCGAGTACTTCCACGGCCCGTTCGAGGCCACCGAGCCCGGCGTGTTCTACTTTGTGCAGCTTGGCGCCGGCGAGTGCCGCCCCATGGAGGAGCGCGCTCTTGCGTTCCTCAACACGCACACCGATACGATTATGGTGCTCGACGCGCTTGAGTACGGCGTGGGCGAGGTGCCTGCCAGCGTGCGTTCGTTCCTGGAGCCGATCTTCTTCTACAACATGAGCTGCGAGCTGCGCGCCGCCCGCGGCAAGGTCTTCGACCACAGCCCCGAGGTTCGTCGCTACATGGGCATCGAGCAGTACTAGGTACCGGGAATTATCTTTTTTGACGGGGTCTGCGCTGCGCGCGGGCCCCGTTTTGCGTTTTGGCGGCCGGATTCGTGTCTGCGCGAAAACGAAGGTGAATACTTTTCCGCGAAGTGAACGACCTATTTTGGACCCCCGAAGCATCCACACTTTTTGACGCCAAAACCGCAGGAAAACCTCGACGAAACCGCAGGAAACAGCGCCTGAAAATGTCGATGCTTCGGGGATCCGATTTTGCTCGTTCACATCGCGGAAAAGTATTCACCTTCGATTCGCAAACGTGTTGCATGAGCAAAAAAGCGGGCCGCGCCGGGGATTTCCGGCGCGGCCCGCTTGGTATCGCGCTTAGATTCGCAAGGTTGCGGCAGCCAGCGGCCTACTTTGCGTCGTAGGCCTCGGCGTCCCACCAGTCGAGCTGGGCGATGTTGTCACGGATGTGCTGGCAGCTCTTGTGGAAGCCCTCGAGCTCGTACTCGGACAGGTCGA
>CATVZP010000122.1 GCA_958348565.1 uncultured Collinsella sp.
GTCGTTTGCATCTTGTCGCCGATTCTCTTTGGTCAGATCATGGAAGTCCTGAGCCGCCTGCCCGAGCAGCTTCGTGTTGCTGGTGGCGACCTCAACGAGATGATCTCGCATGCCAAGACGCTCAATAACACGCCGCTCAAGGAGTATCTGGACGATAACCTTTCTTCGCTCGTCACGGTGGCGTCCAAGTATGTCTCACAGATTGCCGCCGAGCTTGGCCGCGGTGTATTCCCGCTCATTACCAATACGGCCTCGCAGCTGTTTGTTATCTTCCTGGGCTTGGTGCTTGCTTACTGGCTTGCCTGCGATTATCCCCGCATGCACCACGAGGTCTGCACAATCATCGGTCAGGAAAAGGAGACCTCGTACCGCTTTATGGTCGCGATTCTTTCGCGCTCGGTCGGCGGCTATATGCGTGGCATGGTCGTGACGTCCATCTGCGGTGGCATCCTTGCCTTTATCGGCTTTACGCTCATTGGCCATCCATACGCAGCACTCATGGCCATCTTCACCGGCATTATGCATTTGGTCCCGGTTGTCGGTCCCTGGGTGAGTGCTGCGATTGCCACGGTGCTCGGCTTTATGTTCAGCCCTATGCTGGCGTTGTGGACCTTGATCGTGACTATGGTGGCACAAAATGTCACCGACAACGTCATTTCGCCTAAGGTCATGCAGAGCTCGGTCCAGGTGCATCCCATCATGAGTCTGACGGCCCTCGTTATTGGTTCGGCACTCATGGGCCCCATCGGCATGGTCATCGCCATCCCGTTGTGCGCGGCCCTCAAGGGCATTTTCGTCTACTACTTTGAGAACGAGACCGGCCGCCAGCTCGTGGCATACGACGGCGCCGTGTTTAAGGGAACGCCGTATCGCGATGCCGAGGGCAACCCGGTCGCCGCCTATGACGCGCTTGGAGACGATACGTTCATCTATGAGTCCGAGCTCATCGGCAACGAGACCGCGCCGGAGGCTAAGGCTATGCCCAAACCAGAACTCGATAATCCCTGGATTAAGCTGTCGGGTCTTCAGCCCGACGCGACGGGCTTTTTCAAGAACCCCTTCGCCAAGGATGACGATTCCAATACGGACGACGACACCAAAACCGGCATCGACGGCTCCATGGACGATTCGGATTCCAAATAGGTCCCGTTAGCGTTTCTTGATGTTGTAAAAGACAAGAAACACGAGCAAAGCGATTGATAAGGGGCCGGCTACATAGAAATAGAGAACGTCAATTGCGCGTAGAGTGCAATAAGCGTTGTCGCCGGACGTCACTGCATACAGTACGTAGCCAAATGCTGGTTGGTTTGCGTACCATTGGGAGAAGGCCAAGAGCGCTAAAAGTGCCACTACCAGAAGTGCATTCAGGACAAATCGTTTGCTTTTCATCGATCGCTCCTTCCGGATGGTTCTTATATAGCATTTTACCAAACCCATTTTTTTCAAAGGATTGCTTAGTCCTAAATAACATGCACTTTCGCTGGAGGGTCGCTGTTTGGCGGCCCTCTTTTTTGCACAGGCGCGGTGGGATGGTAATATCGTTACGTTTGAACTGTTTCGATGTGAAACCGAGGAGATTCCCTCTATGAGTGCTGACTACCCGTCAATGACTACGGCCGAGATTCGCTCCAAGTTCCTCAACTTCTTTGAGGAGCGCGGTCTTAAGCTCTATCCTTCTTCGTCCCTCGTCCCCGACGATCCTTCGCTGCTGCTTGCCAACGCCGGCATGAACCAGTTTAAGGAGTACTACCAGGGCAAGAAGACCATGAAGGAGATCGGCGCGATCTCCTGCCAGAAGTGCGTCCGCACCAACGACATCGACTGCATCGGCGAGGACGGCCGTCACCTGTCCTTCTTTGAGATGCTCGGCGACTTCTCCTTTGGCGGCGTCTCCAAGCAGCAGGCCTGCGCTTGGGCCTTTGAGCTCATCACCAAGGAGTTCAAGCTGCCGCTCGACCGCCTGTACTTCACCGTCTTTACCGAGGACGACGAGACCCACGACGTGTGGCGCTCCCTGGGCGTTGCCGAGGATCATATCTCGCGTCTGGGCGAGGACGACAACTTCTGGGCCGCTGGCCCCACCGGCCCCTGCGGTCCGTGCTCCGAGATCTACTTTGACATGGGCGAGGAGGTCGGTTGCGGCAGCCCCGACTGCAAGCCCGGTTGCGACTGCGACCGCTTCCTTGAGTTCTGGAACCTCGTGTTTACCCAGTACGACCGCCAGGAGGACGGCTCCATGCCGGAGCTGCCGCACCGCAACCTCGATACGGGCATGGGTCTGGAGCGCATGGCCGCTATCATGCAGCACAAGACCGCCAACTACGACGGCGATCTGATGCAGCACCTCATCAAGCTCGGTGAGGAGATCAGCGGCAAGACCTATGACGCCGACGATTACTCCGGCGCCAGCCGCTCCCTGCGCATCATTGCCGACCACTCCCGTGCCGTTGACTTTATGATCTCGGACGGCATCCTGCCCGGTAACGAGGGCCGTGAGTACGTCCTTCGCCGCCTGCTCCGCCGTGCCGTGTTCCACGGTCGCCTGCTGGGCATCGAGGGCGCCTTCCTGACCAAGTTCATCGACGAGGTCAACGCTCAGATGGGCGAGGCCTATCCCGAGCTGCTCAAGAACGTCGCGCTCGTCAAGGGCATCGTCGCCTCCGAGGAGGAGCGTTTCTCCACGACGCTCGACAACGGCCGCGTTTACTTAGACGAGGCCCTGGCCGCGCTCGCCGACGGCGCCGTCCTTCCGGGCGACGTTGCCTTTAAGCTGCACGACACCTTTGGTTTCCCCATCGACCTGACCGTCGAGATCGCCGGCGCTGCTGGCCACACCGTCGACATGGACGGCTTCACCGCCTGTATGGAGGACCAGAAGGCCCGCGCCCGCGCCAACGCCAAGGGCGACGCCTGGGGTAGCTTCAACGACGTGTGGGTCGAGCTTTCCGACAAGGTTGCCGCGACCGAGTTCGACGGCTATGACAACGACGTCATCGAGGGCGCCAAGGTTGTCGCCATCGTTCGCAACGGCGAGTCCGTCGAGTCCGCTGCCGCCGGCGAGGACGTTGAGGTCGTGCTCGACCGCACCCCGTTCTATGCCGAGATGGGCGGCCAGCAGGGCGACGCCGGTGAGCTTTCCGCCGAGGGCGTTGCGCTGACCGTTTCCGATACCAAGAACCACAACGGCCTGTATGCCCACGTCGCGCACGTTGCCGAGGGCACGCTGACCGTCGGTGCAACCGTGACCGCCGCGCTCGACGCCGAGCGCCGTGGCTTCCTGCGCCGCAACCACACCGCCACGCACCTGCTCGACGCTGCCCTTAAACAGGTCCTGGGCGAGCATGTCTCCCAGGCCGGCTCGCTGGTGACGCCCGAGCACCTGCGCTTTGACTTCACGCACTTCGAGGCTCTGTCCTCCGACCAGCTCAAGGCTGTCGAGGACCTGGTCAACCAGCAGATCTTCGCTTCCAAGCCGGTCGTGACCCGCGTCATGGGCATCGACGAGGCCAAGGCCGCCGGCGCTGTCGCACTGTTTGGCGAGAAGTACGGCGATGTCGTCCGCGTCGTCTCCGTGGGCGCCGAGGACCAGCCGTTCTCCCGCGAGCTCTGCGGTGGCACCCATGCCGCCAATACCGCCGAGATTGGCCTGTTCAAGATCATTTCCGAGTCCTCCACGGGCTCGAATGTCCGCCGCATCGAGGCTGTGACCTCCAAGGGCGCTCTCGACTACATGGCCGACCGCCTGGCGCTCGTTGACGCCGCCGCCGCTGCGCTCAAGTGCCGCGTCGACGAGGTTCCCGCCCGCGTGGAGAACCTGCAGGCCGAGCTGCGCGAGACTTCCAGCAAGCTCAAGAAGGCTCTCACCGGTGGCTCCTCCGATGCGATCTCCAGCGCCATCGACGGCGCTGTCGAGCTGAATGGCTACAAGCTCGTTGTCGCTGAGCTTCAGGGTCTCGAGGCTGCCGACCTGCGCAACGTTTGGGATACCGTGCACCAGAAGGTCGCCGGCCCCGTCGCCTGCGTTGTTGCCAGCGTGACCGAGAAGGGCACCCCGGCTCTGCTCGCCGCCGGCTCCGATGACGCCGTGAAGGCCGGTTTCCACGCCGGCAACGTGATCAAGCAGATCGCGGGCCTGGTCGATGGTCGCGGTGGCGGTCGTCCCAACATGGCCCAGGCCGGTGGCAAGAACGCCGCCGGTATCGCCGATGCCCTCGCGGCCGCCAAGACCGCGCTCGGCGCCTAAGAACCTAGGTTGTCGCTGTGGTCGCGCTCGCGCTGGACATAGGGGAGACCAGGATTGGCATTGCCGTCTCGAGCCGTGATGGCAAGATGGCGATGCCTGTCAAGGTGCTTCCTGCTGCCGAGGTCACTGGCATGGCAAAGACGTTTCGCTACCTGGTTGAGGACTATGAGCCCGATATCCTGGTAAGCGGACGTCCCTTGACCATGGCCGGTGAGCCCGGCCCCCAGGCCGAGCGCGT
>CATVZP010000123.1 GCA_958348565.1 uncultured Collinsella sp.
CGGAGCTCATGGCAATGCAGTGCTCGTTAAAGTACGCGTACGGGCTGTACTGGAAGCCCCAGCGCTCGCTGTCGAGCTCAATGGGGATAACGCGCAGATTCTGGCGGGCGGGATGGGCGCCGCCGTCGGCTGCAGCGGAGCGTCCGGGATAGCCCTCGTTTTCGATGCAGAGCTGGCAGGCGGGATACTTCTCGCCCGTGTTTTTGGCGGCACCGGCCGCGGCAATATCGCGCGGGTCCTTCTCGGGCTTTGACAGGTTGATAGTGATCTCCAGGTCGCCCCAGTTGGTGGAAGTGCTCCATTTGATGTTGCGCGCGATGGCGGCGCGGCGCACGTAACCGGCGTCACAGCACAGACCGTAGAACCAGTCGGTCGCGGCGCGGGGCTCGTTGACGCCCATGCGGCCGTTGAATTCCTCGTTTACAACCGAAGGCCTCGGCATCAGCACGCCCATGATGCGCATGGCGATGCGATCGCGGCCCGATGCCGTGTCCTCGGCGGCGCCGTTGGCAACAGCCGCCTCGGCAAGCGCGGCAAGTGTGCCTTCAAGGTCAAAGTTGGGCAGGGTGTCGGGGTGCAAGAGCGAGAGTTTCTCGACCTGGAGCGCCCAGGCCATGTCGAGCGCCGGGCCCGTAGCACCGATGCACTCGAGAATGGTGTTATACGCCCAGATGCGATCGTCCTGGCCGATCATCGATCGGTGGATAGCGTACTCGATCAGGTTCTGCGCGGCCTCGCGCACGTCAGTCATTACAGCCATGCCGCGTAAGCCCCCTTGTCAGAAATTGCGTAGTGGCGGGCAGAGCCCTCGCCCAGCCAGCCGTTCATCTTGGTGATAAAGGTGTCGACCAGGTCGAGCGGCACGAAGGCCTGGATGGTGCCACCAAAGCCGCCACCGTGGATACGAACGGCGCCGCGGCCGTCGAGCACGTGCTCGGCCAGCGCCAGGGCATACATCGAAGGCTGCTCGGAGCCCAGCTTGGCAACGACATTCTGCAGGTACATGGCAGAGCTGGCGCCGGACTCGCGCGTCAGGACCAGGAACTGATCGATGTCGCCGGCGTTCAGGGCTGCCCAGCGCTTATCGACCAGGCCGTTCTCGTACCAGTAGTGAACGGCGCGCAGGCAGGCGCGGTCGCCCAGCTTGGCGCGCAGCTCGGGGAGCTTGGCGTCAAAGTCGGCAACATCGACCTCGCACAGGCGTGCCTTGCCAAACTCGGCGGCGACGTCTTGCATCTCGCGCGGAACGGCAGCGTAATCGTCGGTGGCGGCCACGTGGTCGGCACCAACCTTAACGAGCACGAGCGCATAGCCGTGATCCTCAAAGTTGAGTTCGAGCTTCTGGGTTTTAGGCTGAGCCTGGTCCTCAAAGTCCATGTAGGCAAGGCCGCCCAGGCACACAGCGGCCTGGTCCATCAGACCGCAGGGCTTGCCATAGTAGTTGTTCTCGGTGCGCTGGCTCATCTGGGCGAGCGCGACGGGCTCGATGGCGGGTGCGCCCCAGAGCGTCTCCATGGCGCGACCGTATGCCGCCTCGACAGCAGCAGAGCTCGAAAGGCCGCCGCCCGAGGGGACAGAGCAGGTGAAGGCGAAGTCGAAGCCCTGGGGCTCAACGCCCAGAGCAGCGATTTCGTGGGCCATGCCGCGGACGAGGCTCGCGGACGTGCCCTTCTCGGACTCTTGAATATCCAGCGTGTCGAGCGTGATCTCAAAGGTGGGGTAGCCCTCATCGGCAACGCAGACCTTGTTGGTGTCGGTCGCCACGGCAATGCCGTCGACGGCGACATCGAGCGAGCCGGCGATAACGTGGCCACCCTCGTGGTCGGTGTGGTTGCCACTGATTTCGGAACGGCCGGGCGCGTGCACGTAGAGCACCTGGCGATCGCCGATGGGCCCAAACTCCTCCTCAAACAGCTTGGTGAGCGTGGCGAGTGTCTTTTCGTCGGGGGTGGTCATCGGAGTCCTTTCCTTGGCGCGTACGGGTAAGTTTTGCGCCGTTATGAGTACGTTAACAACTTGAAGCGGCATGAACCAAGTGTTCACGATGCCGCACGTTACGGGCTATGTTAACGTACTCATAACACAACGCTTGTCACTTTTTGAGAATCTGGTAATCGGTAGAAATTCAGCCGTGAACGGTATTGCCGTATGGACTTATAAAGCAGAAGAGATGCGGATTGAAAAAGTAGAGTACGTTAACATGCGTCCGACGATAGCGGGCCTCGGCGCGGGCTAAACTCCTGCCCGGGCCGGCATTCACGCTATTCAGATCTCGCAAGGGTGAAGGTGATCCTGTGGCAAGGTGCCCGTCCAACGATACAGGTACGCGTCCGGTCTCCATGGCCGACGTCGCCCGCGCTGCCGGCGTTTCGCAGCAGACGGTTTCGCGCGTCGCCAACGGCTTGCCCAACGTTAACGAGCAGACGCGCCAGCGCGTGCAGGCCGCTATGCAAGAGCTCGGCTTTCGTCCGAGTTATGCCGGTCGCTCGCTGCGTGACGGCCGTTACCATTCGGTCGGCCTGTGCGTCAACGATGTCACCAAGTTTGGCAACCTCTCAATGATTGACGGCATCGCCAGCGCTGCTCGCGAGCATAATTGCGCCATCACGCTGGTCGAGATGTCCAAGACCGAGGAGTTTTCGCTTGCCGAGGCCACGCGTCGTATGGCCGCATTGCCGGTGGACGGCATCATCATCGGCATGAGCCGCATGGCGCCCGATTTTGAGACGTTTGATCCACTGCCGGGCATTGGCACGGTCATCGTTACCATGTACGCGCACCCGCGGGTGACCACGGTCGACTCCGATCATTACGGCTGCTCGCTCTTGCTTATGGATCACCTGTTTGAGCTGGGGCACGAGCAGATTCGCTATATTGGCGGCCCGTCGTACTCGGTCGACGAACAATTTCGTCGCGCCGGTTGGCAGGATGCACTCGAGCGCAAACACATCGAGCCGGCAGAGCCGCTCGAGGGCGACTGGTCTGCCAACAGCGGCTACGAGGCCGGCAGGCACCTGGTCGAGCACGATCACACCATGACGGCGATTTACGCGGCAAACGACCAGATGGCAAACGGCGCAATTGCGGCGCTGCGCGATAGCGGCCTGCGCGTGCCCGAGGACGTAAGCGTGGTGGGCGTCGATGATTCGCTCGATGATTTTGTAGCACACAACGAGCTCACGACCGTGCGATTCGATCTACATCAGCGCGGACGCGAGGTGTTCGAGCATGCGGTTCCCGAGGCGGGTACGGCGGGCAAAACCGTTGCCATTCGTATTCCCGGCCAACTCATTATTCGACATAGCACGGCGATACCGCGCTCATAGTTTGCGCAGGTAAACGGCGATTTATCGTATTTCAATAACAATCGGTATGGATGCTGGCAGATAGCAGTTGGGATACTGCCGAGTGTTATGATAGACGGGTTCTTTTGTCTATCTAGGAGGCTTTGCCTGATGGAGATCACCAAGGATATCCGCTACATCGGTGTCGACGATCACGACATTGACCTGTTCGAGGGCCAGTACGACGTGTCCGAGAACGGCATGGCATACAACAGCTACGTTATCTTGGGCGAAAAGATCGCTGTCGCCGATTCAGTCGACGGCGGTTTTGTTGACGAGTGGCTCGGCAACCTCGAGGCCGTGCTCGATGGCCGTACGCCTGACTACCTGATCGTCCATCACATGGAGCCCGATCACTCCGCCGGTATTGCCGCCTTTATGGAGCGCTATCCCCAGGCACAGATTGTGGCCAGCATGGGCGCCTTCCGCATGATGGTCAACTACTTTGGCACCGACTTCCCCGAGCGCAAGATGGTCGTCAAAGAGGGCGACGTGCTCGACCTGGGTGGCCACAGCCTAACGTTTGTCGGCGCCCCCAACGTGCACTGGCCCGAGGTGATCTTCTCCTACGAGTCCACCGACAAGGTGCTCTTTAGTGCCGACGGCTTTGGCAAGTTCGGCGCCAACGACATCGAGGACCCGGAAGGCTGGGCTTGCGAAGCGCGCCGCTACTACTTTGGCATCGTCGGTAAGTTCGGCAAGTTTGTGCAGACCGTGCTCAAGAAGGCCGCCGACCTGGATATCCAGATTATCTGTCCGCTCCACGGCCCCGTACTGACCGAGAACCTGGGCTATTACCTCGACACCTATAACACCTGGTCGAGCTACCAGCCCGAGGACGAGGGCATCACGATCGCCTATGCGAGTGTGTATGGGCATCTGAAAGCTGCCGTCGAGGAGCTCGCCGCAGCGCTTGAGGCTCGCGGTCAGAAGGTCTCCGTCTTTGACCTGGCTCGCGACGACATGGCCGAGGCCGTTGAGGATGCGTTCCGCTATGACCGTCT
>CATVZP010000124.1 GCA_958348565.1 uncultured Collinsella sp.
TCGTCGCATATCGGCGCTATACTGCAGCCGTTGCCCACGATGCGGGGAACACCCGCATCGTGGGTTTTTGTTTGTGAAGGGACGGTGCCTTGTGGATGTACAGCAGCTAGAAGAGGCCTGGGCTGTAAGGGCCGGCGCGCGTGAGGCGCGTCTTGTTGCGGCCTCGCATGTGCCGGCGGCGCTGTCTCTGTTGGGGATTGTGCGCCCCGGTGACCGCCTGGTTGCGTTTGCCGATGACTTTGCCGATGCGTTTGCTCGTGGCTTTGATGGCTGCGATGTTGTGCTGGTTGGGGAGCCGTCGGCTGCAGTGTTTTCTGCTGCGTCCGAGGGCTTTGATGCTTCGTTTGATGCTGAGGGGCCGCACCTGTGGTGGTTTGTGAACACGATCGGTGGCTTTGGCCTGCGCGTGCCCGATCTGCGCGCTCTGGGTCGTGCGGCTCGCGAGGCCCGTGCGCTGCTCGTGGTGGATAACACCGTGGCAAGCGTCTTTGGCTGCGATCCACTGCGTTTGGGTGCCGTCCTGTCGCTTGAGGCACTCGACCGTGCGTGCGCCGGTAAGGCTCCGCGTAAGCTCGTTGCCGCTTCGGTGGCGCGCTCGCAGCTCAAACGCCATCGTGTGGATGCCGCTGCCGAGTGCGCGCATGCGCTGCTCGAGGGGTGCGGATTGGCCGCACTCGACTTGTCCTCCGATGAGGCTGAGGTTCTAGAGCACGGGCTCGACACGCTCGACATCCGCATGCAGGCACACTTCGACCGCGCGCGTGCACTGGCCGAGTATTTGGCCGCGAACGAGATGGTGCACGGCGTGCGCTATCCCGGGCTGACCTCGCATCCCGATCACGCCATCGCGACCGGCATCCTGGAGCACGGTTTTGGCCCGGCAGTTGAATTTGACCTTATCGAATGCAGCGCGGGCGAATTCTTCAGCATACTGCCAGACGAATTCCGCACATCGCCCGCCGGCGGCGCAACAACGCGCCTTTCGGCCCCACGCGGCAAGCAGGGGAGCACCATCCGTCTCTTCGCCGGCACCGACGACCCCTTGATCGTGGCCGCCACCCTAGACAACGCCCTCCGCAACTAGCTAAATCATCCTCAACTCCATAAGTTGCGGTGAAATAGGGATTGGTTTACGGCTTTATCGGCATAAACAGTCCCTATTTCACCGCAACTTATGAGAAGGGGTTGTGCAGCTAAAAAAGCCCCGTCCTAAATTAGCTACTTTTTGATGCTGGCGATGAGGTCGTTGGCTTTTGCAGCGATGACGTTGTTGATGTCGGCCTGGAGGGTTTCGTAGACTTCGATGGCTCGCTTACCGGCCGGCGTGAGCGTGGATCCGCGGGCTCCGTCGCGCTCGATGAGTTTGCATCCCAGCTGCCCTTCGGCTTCGTTCACTATGCGCCAGGCCTTGGAATAGGCCATGCCCATGCTCTTGGCGGCGCGGTTGAGCGAGTGCTCGCGGGCTATGCCCTGCAGCAACAAAACGCAACCATGGCCGAACACGCCCGGCAGATCTTTGTCGCACGCTTGAATGACCAACTTTGCCGTCGTCTTGTACTCCATACGCTCCACGTCTCCCCGCTAAAGTGTTTGCTGGGCAAACGCAAAGCCTGCGTCAAACCCTCGTGTGCTCTTCTTAAATCATGCATTGTAGCAGTCAAAGTGCGTTAAGATACTTCCCCAGTATTGGGCGCCCAAGGTTGGGCTGGGTCCTACGAGGCCTGCAGCCGACCGGTCGCATGGAAAAAGGAGAAACATGGCTACGTTCTTTCCCGGTGAGTCCCACACGTTTTCGGAGTATCTGCTGGTCCCTGGTTACTCGTCCTCGCAGTGCATCCCCAACAACGTCTCTCTTAAGACGCCGCTGACCCGCTTTAAGCGCGGTGAGAAGCCGGCAATCACCCTGAACATCCCCATGGTTTCCGCCATCATGCAGTCCGTCTCGGGCGTCGACATGGGTGTCGCGCTCGCTACCGAGGGTGGCCTGTCCTTCATCTACGGTTCCCAGAGCGCCGAGTCCGAGGCCGCTATGGTCAAGGCTGTCAAGGATCACAAGGCCGGCTTCGTTCAGTCCGATTCCACGCTGACCCCCGACATGACCATGGAGCAGGTCATCGAGCTCAAGGAGAAGACCGGTCACTCCACCATGCCGGTCACCGACGACGGCACTCCCAAGGGTAAGCTCCTGGGCATCGTCACCAGCCGTGACTATCGCCCCAGCCGCGATGACCACCAGACGAAGGTCTCCGAGTTCATGACCCCGCGTGAGCAGCTCATCGTGGGCGACAAGAACATCAGCCTCAAGGTTGCCAACGACGTCATCTGGGACAATAAGCTCAACGCCCTGCCGATCGTCGACGACAACGATCACCTCATGGGCATCGTCTTCCGCAAGGACTACGACAGCCACAAGACCAACCCCAACGAGCTGCTCGACGGCGACAAGCGCTACATGGTCGGCGCCGGTATCAACACCCGCGACTATGCCGAGCGCGTGCCGCTGCTCATCGAGGCCGGCGCCGATGTCCTGTGCATCGACTCTTCCGAGGGCTTCAGCGAGTGGCAGAAGCGCACCATCGAGTGGATCCGCGCCAACTACGGCGAGGACGTCAAGGTCGGTGCCGGTAACGTCGTCGACGCCGAGGGCTTCCGCTTCCTGGCCGACTGCGGTGCCGACTTCATCAAGGTCGGTATCGGCGGCGGTTCCATCTGCATCACCCGCGAGACCAAGGGTATCGGCCGTGGCCAGGCCACCGCGCTGATCGACGTCTGCCGTGCTCGCGACGAGTACTACGAGGAGACCGGCGTCTACGTGCCCGTGTGCTCCGACGGCGGTATCGTCTACGACTACCACATGACGCTCGCCCTTGCCATGGGTGCCGACTTTATGATGCTGGGCCGCTACTTCGCGCGCTTTGACGAGAGCCCGACCGAGCGCGTCAACGTCAATGGCCAGTACATGAAGGAGTACTGGGGCGAGGGTTCCGCGCGTGCCCGCAACTGGCAGCGCTATGACCTGGGCGGCGCCGCGAAGCTCAGCTTCGTCGAGGGCGTCGACTCCTACGTTCCCTACGCCGGATCCCTCAAGGACGGCGTGGGCGGCACGCTCTACAAGGTCAAGTCCACGATGTGCAACTGCGGTGCCCTCTCGATCCCCGAGCTCCAGGAAAAGGCACGCCTGACCCTGGTCAGCTCCACCTCCATCGTCGAAGGCGGCGCCCACGATGTTGTCGTGAAGGATTCGCAGCAGTCTGTGTCTTATCGATAGGATAAGAGCTGCATATAAAGGTTGAGTTCCAACCACGTTATTTAGATAAAGCGAGATGCCTGCAAGTCGCAGGCATCTCGCTTGTCGTATTTGCTATCATCAGTCAAGTTAACCTTAGGGTCGGTCGGCTTGGCTTTGTTCGCTACAAGTTCCGCACGCAAAGAAGAGCACTTAATGTGCTCTTCGTCTTGCGCAGGACTGTCCGCAGTAGCGAATAAAGCCAAGCCGACCGACCCCAGCTAAGATTAAAGGAGCTGATATGTGCGATTGCACAGATCATAAGGACGAGATCCCTGCCTACGACGCACAGGCCATTGAGTCCAGGTGGATGAAGGCCTGGGAGGACTCCAACCTCTTTGCCGTCGACACCGACGACAGTAAGCCCAAGAAGTACGTGCTCGAGATGTTCCCGTATCCGTCGGGCGACCTGCACATGGGCCACGCGCGCAACTATACCATCGGCGATGCCATGGCCCGTCAGGCCCGCATGCGTGGCTACGACGTGCTGCACCCCATCGGCTTTGACGCCTTTGGCCTGCCCGCCGAGAACGCCGCCATCAAGCACAACACGCAGGCTGCCGCCTGGACGTATAAGAACATGGATCAGGCGCTCGCTACGATGAAGCGCATGGGATTCTCCTACGATCTGGATCGCATGGTCAAGACCTGCAGCCCCGACTATTACCGCTGGGGCCAATGGATCTTTGAGAAGATGTGGGAAAAGGGCCTGGTCTACCGCAAGAAGAATCCGGTCAATTGGTGCCCCACCTGTAAGACCGTTCTGGCTAACGAGCAGGTCACCGAGGGCAAGTGCTGGCGCTGCGGCACCGAGCCCGAGAAGCGCGACCTGGAGCAGTGGTACTTCAAGATTACCGAGTACTCCCAGGAGCTGCTCGACGATTTGGAGAAGCTCCCCGGCTGGCCCGAGCGCGTCAAGCAGATGCAGGCCAACTGGATCGGCCGCTCCGAGGGCGCCGAGGTCGACTTTACC
>CATVZP010000125.1 GCA_958348565.1 uncultured Collinsella sp.
TGATCCGGTTCGACCGGGCCGCGCGGCAAGGAGATATATTGCCAGACCGCGAAGCGATGTGGGACGTCAATTCCACTCTTCACAAGTCCTACACAACCTATGGCTTTCTATATAGGAACTAGAAAGTCGAGTGCAGCAAGATCGCACGTATCAGATGATGACCCTTCGGTTAAGAGATATATAGAGATCGGTCACCTGTAAGTGTTTATCTACCCGCGCTTTTTGCTATGTAAACCAGCGCTTTCGATAAAAAAGAGGGAGTGCCGCGCACAGTGCGACACTCCCCTAGCGATTCAACAGAATCTATTAGGCCTCGAGAGCCTTCTTGGCAATGGCAGCCAGCTCGTTGAAGGACTCGATGTCCTCGTAAGCCATCTGAGCCAGAACCTTGCGGTCGAGCTCGATGCCAGCAACCTTCAGGCCGTGCATGAACTGAGAGTAAGAGATGTCGTTCAGGCGAGCGGCAGCGTTGATGCGGGTGATCCAGAGAGAGCGGATCTCGCGCTTCTTGTTGCGGCGATCACGATACTGATACTGCAGGGAGTGCTGGACCTGCTCTTTAGCATGCTTGTAAGTACGCGAAGCGGCACCGTAGTAACCCTTCGCACGGTGCATAACGGTACGGCGCTTCTTCTTGGCGGCAACAGCGCGCTTAATACGTGCCATGTTCTATCAACTCCTAGACGGTAAAACGAAAAACGGGAACGCGAACTTAGGCGAGACGCGACTTGATGACCTTGCGGTCGGCAGCGGCGATCTCGGTCTCCTGACGGAAGCCACGCTTACGCTTGGTGGACTTCTTGCTCAGGATGTGGCTCTTGAAAGCCTTGGCGCGCATAAGCTTGCCGGTACCAGTCTTGCGGAAACGCTTCTTGGTGCCGCTGTGGGACTTCATCTTAGGCATGAAATACTCCTTAATCGGTTACAGAACACTAGTTACTTGGTATCGCTTGCCGCTTTATCCTCATCGAAGGCGCCCTTAATCGGGGCGAGCAGCATAAGCATGTTACGGCCTTCCATCTTAGGCTTGGACTCGACCGTAGCGTAAGGCTTGAGATCCTCGGCGAGACGCTCGAGAACGTTAAGTCCCTGCTCCGGGTGAGCCATCTCACGGCCGCGGAACATGATGGTGATCTTAACGCGTGCGCCCTTCTTGAGGAAACGCAGAACGTGGCCCTTCTTGGTCTCGTAGTCGCCAACGTCGATCTTGGGTCGGAACTTCATTTCCTTGACCTCGACCTTGGACTGGTTCTTACGAGCGGCCTTAGCCTTCATGGCCTGCTGGTACTTGAACTTACCGTAGTCCATGACCTTGCAGACCGGCGGCTCCGCGTTGGGAGCGATCTCGACCAGGTCGAGACCCTGATCGTCAGCAACGCGCTGGGCATCGCGGATGGCGAACAGGCCGAGCTGAGAGCCATCGACGCCAATCAAACGGCACGAAGATGCAGTGATCTCGTCGTTGATGCGGGTGTCATCAGACTTAGCTATTTTCCCTACCTCCATTCATAAAAAAATAACCCGGCGCTTCTTTGCAACCAGGTCGTACACATAGACATCCTCGATATGAGGAAGGGAATCTAAGTTGTATGACCAGTCAGCTGCTCATTGGCGCCAAAAGGTGGGAACCCTCGGGTTCCTCTTTAGGGCATTGTGGGAACAACGCCTCGGAGATAATAACACGTACCGCGCGCTATCACATTACGTACACGAAAAAGGGGGCCTTGACCCCCTTGAACGCTCACTTGCATGTATGGTGCCCGAGGCGAGACTCGAAGGGACTTCGCTTCGCGAAGCCCCGGGCTTCGGGCGCATGGCGCCCTCGCCACGCTCCGCTACAAACAGGCCACAGGCCTGTTTGTTTAACGCTCCGCGCGCTCACGCGAGTTCGGCACGAAAAAGGGGGCCTTGACCCCCTTGAACGCTCACTTGCATGTATGGTGCCCGAGGCGAGACTCGAACTCGCACGTTGTTGCCAACGGTGGATTTTGAGTCCACTGCGTCTGCCAATTCCGCCACTCGGGCACGTAATGCGTGAGTTAGTTTATCACAGCTTTCAGTTGATTAGTCCGAAAATGGTACTTCGAGCATTTCGATAAGCTCAACCTTGCGCAACATCTCCCGCTTACGACATCCACGTCCGTCAACCGAGGCCTCGCCCATCTGGTTGTCATAGGGGTCCTCGCGCATGCCATCGAAAGCAGGCACAAACTCAGCCTGGAATCGATCGTTGGCCACCATACGCCACGGATCGAGATTGCCAAAGTAGTGACGACGGCGCCACTCCTCCCCCATCCTGCGTGCCGAGGAACCAAACGATACGTCGGCGTTAAGCCAACCGGTCTGGGGTGTGTAGAACTCGGCCCAATCGTGCGGTCCCACCGAATCGGGCGCAACATATAGGCCGCTCTGCCAACGAGCAGGCACCCCCGCGATGCGACACATGGTGATAAACGTGAGCGCCATAACGCCGCAATCGCCGCGGAGCGAATGCGCACAGTCGTCGGCAATAGATCCCAAAAGCAGGTACGGTGGCTGATAGCGATAGTCGATATGCTGTGTCAGGTAATCATAGATAGCACGAGCGCGATCGAGCGGATCCTCGAGCCCATCAACAACATGCTCCGTCAACTGTCGCAGGTACGGCGTAAACGCAATGTGCGGACGGCCCTCGGAAGTGTCCTCGGGCAGTGGCGTGTCCATGCACGTATGCGATGGGAGCGCGCCACCATAGATATCGCAATAGGCGGCATCGATGTGATAGCGATAGGTCACCGAGAATGAATGTTCAGTCGAAGATGTCCAAGAGGCAGTACGAGCCGAAACGTTTTCAGAGGCAACGGTACCCCCCGACGTCATATCGAGAACCTCGATATGAGACTGTTGACGACAGGCGGCAGCAACGGGTAGCCACGCGCGAACAGCCTCTCCCTCCAGAGCCCCAGGGACAGACACGGATGCCCTAAGCGTGATGACGCGCGTCAACCCGTTTTGCGACTCCATCTCCCTGAGCATCTGGTTACGCAGCGCGATGCCGTCCGTAGAATCGGGACGCAGGCCCGGAACCTCCTTGGGGTACACGCGAAGCGAATCAAGGAAGTTATCAAGAACAAACAGCTCGCCATCGATAAAGCGCCAGTCAATACGCTTGCGATTAATCAGGTCGTCAAACTGCTCTTCGGTAAACTCTGGCCACTCCTCGCGAATCATCGCAATTGCCTGATCGCGCGACACCGAAAAATGAAACGGTGTCTCGAGCATGCGATACCGCTCGGCACGAACACAAGCAGCCAGCGAAGGCTCAGGGTTCTGCTCCAAAAGGCGATCGCAGGCAGCAACAGCCTGCGTCAAATACCCGGCATCCTTAAGTCGAAGAATCTCGGGCGGCAGTCCAATATCGAGATAACGAAAATCATCATAACAAACATCAACAGAGCAACCAACAGGACCCTCGTCAATAACCTTCCCATCCGAAGGCAGCACATCAATAACAGCCATACCAAACTCCAAGTCACTAGAACGCTTGAAGCCCATTGTACCGAGATAAAAAAGAAAGCCCCAATAAAGGAACCCTCAACACCGATAAACGGTACCTATAAAAATGAATTCAGCCCAGTAACCCTGTAGCGAGTTAACAAAGGAGGCCCCGTTCACCCGGAGCTTTTCCCATTGCGCGACTTCTGGCAAAGCCAGGTGAGCGTAAGGGAAAAGCGTAGGGTGAACGGGGCCTCCGACGGGAAAGTTAAACCGCTACTTACGCCTTGTTGACGGAGCCAAACTCCTCCATGAGCTCCTTGGTGCGGGCAACGATGTTGTCGCGACCAGGCTTGAGGAGCTTGCGGGGGTCGAAGCCCTTGCCCTGCTGATCCTTGCCAGCCTCGATGTACTCGCGGACGCCCTTGGCGAAGACGAGCTGCAGGTCGGTGTTGACGTTGATCTTGGAGATGCCCAGGGAGATGGCCTTCTTGATCTGATCCTCGGGGATGCCGGTACCACCGTGCAGAACGAGGGGCAGGTCGCCGGTCTGAGCCTTGATCTCGCCCAGACGCTCGAAGGAAAGGCCAGCCCAGTCGGCGGGATACACGCCGTGGATGTTGCCGATGCCGCAGGCGAGGAAGTCGACGCCCAGGTCAGCGATCTGCTTGCACTCAGCGGGGTCAGCGAGCTCGCCGTTGGAGGTCACGCCGTCCTCGGTGCCGCCGATGCCGCCGACCTCGGCCTCGATGGA
>CATVZP010000126.1 GCA_958348565.1 uncultured Collinsella sp.
TCGTGCTTAAGGCCGCCGATCTCGTTAATCGAAAGGATCACGCGGCCGCCGCAGGTGCTCTCAAAAATCTTGAGAATCTGCTCGCGCAGCGTCCACGAACGATAGAACAGCGCCTCGAAGCCAAAGGCATCGGCGAGCAGGCCCAGCCACAGCAGATGCGAGTGAATGCGCGAAAGCTCGTGCAAAATGGTGCGGATATACTGCACGCGGCCGGGCACCTCGATGTCGAGCATGCGCTCGCAGGCGCTGGCATAGCCGTAGCTATGGCCCACGGCGCAGATGCCGCAGATGCGCTCGGCGATGTACCCAAACTGATGCATATCGCGCTTTTCGGTGAGCTTCTCGAGTCCGCGGTGCACAAAGCCAATCTGCGGAATTGCCTCGATGACGCGGTCGTCCTCGATCACCAGGTCCAGATGAAGCGGCTCGGGCAGCACCGGGTGCTGCGGGCCAAACGGAATAACGGAGCGATGTGCCATGGACCTTACGCCTCCTTGTTCTGCTTGTCGCGGGCGGCCTTGGCGGCAAGCGCCGCGCGGACCTTGGCCGCTTTCTCGGGATCCATGGCGGCGAGCTTTGCTTCCAGCTCGGCGGCTTTGAGCGCCGCCTTCGCAGCAGCCTCATCGTGCTGAGCATCGGAGCCGGCAGCCGCAGCGGGCTGAGCGGCAGCAGCGCTCGCAGCATCGCCGGCACCTGCGGCGCCCTCCCCTGCAGCAGCAGCGGCAGCGGCCTTCTCGGCTGCGGCCTTGCGCGCCTTGGCCTCGGCAGCGGCACGGACCTTCATGGCCTTCTCGCGCGCAGCCTTCACCTCGGGCGTAATAACGCTCATGGGCTCGGCAGTCGAAACCTGGTAGAAAAAGCCCTTAAAGTCGATCTGCATGTCGGTGATGGCAAGACCAAATAGGTCGTGCGCTTCGTTTTCAAACGGGAATACCGCCGGATAGTACGAGCTGATGGACGGAATCTCCTGGTACTGGCCGATGCCCTCAACCACCAGGTTGTCGATCGCATAGCTGCCGTCCCGCGCGATCTGCTCTTGCGCAGCGCGGACGTTGATAAACGTATAGACCAGGCGATACGATCCGTCGTCCACACAGCGCTCGGCATGCATCTGCACAAAGCGCGCGCCGGCACCCTTGAGCGCCTGCACATTCGGTAACAGCTCGTCGATCCCAACGATGGTATAGATAGCCTTTTGCATTACTCGGCCTCCTTTGCAGCGGCGGGCGTCCCAGCAGGTGCGTCGCCAGCGGCGGGCGCGGTGGGCTTCCCGGCAGGCGCGTCACCGGCACCATCAGCCCCGGCCCCCGCAGCCACAAACCCGTCCTCGCCCAGCTCAACGCCACCGTCCCAGGTTGCGGCGCCGCCCACGGTGAGCGGGTCGCCGCCGGCACGCATCACGGCCTCCTTCTGGTCCAGGATGCCGCACGCCTCCACGATGGCATCGATCACGGTCTCGGGGCGAATGGCGCACCCGGGCGCGTACACATCCACGGGAATCGCGCGGTCCACGCCGCCGATCACGTTATAGGCATCGCGGAATACGCCGCCCGAACACGCGCAAATTCCGCACGCCACCACGCACTTGGGCTCGAGCATCTGGTTGTAGATCTGGCGCACGACGGGCAGGTTCTGCGCGTTGACCGAACCCGTCACCAAAAAGATATCCGCATGCTTGGGGTTGCCGGTATTGACCACGCCAAAGCGCTCCGCATCGAACAGCGGCGTGAGCGAGGCCAGCACCTCGATATCGCATCCGTTGCAGCTCGAGCCGTCGTAATGAATAACCCACGGCGAGCGCGACATTTTATGATCCATGAATGCCGCCTCCTAAATAAACACGTCGACGAGGATGGGCATAAGGTTGAGCAGGCCAAACACCAGCGCCACGCCCCATCCGAGCTTAAAGCAGCTGCGCCAGGTGCTGCGTGCGAAGGTGTTGTCGATCAGCACCTCGACAAAATACGTCGCAGCCATCACGACCAGGGCGACCACCCAGCTCACCGGGTTGTCCCAGACAAAGAACATGCCCACCCACATCAAAAACAGCACGGTCTCGCACCAGTGCATAAGGGTCATCTTGGCCAGCGTGCCGCCGCTCATCTCGGTGGCGACGCCCTGAACGATCTCCTGATGCGCGTGATGCGAGTACGAAAGGTCAAACGGCGACTTGCGCAGCTTGATGGTAAGCACCGCGAGCAGCGCGAGAAAAATGGGCGCGCTGTACACGATGATGGGGGCCGACTGCCCCGTCACGGCGATGGAATCAAAGCTGTCGGTGGCAAGATACAGGCCCACGCTCATCAGCAGAACGGCGGGCTCGTAACTCATGACCTGCAACAGCTCGCGGTCGGCGCCGACCTGGGCAAACGGGCTTTGCGTCGAGGCAGACGCCAACACCACAAAGATCGCGGCGAGCGTAACCATAAAGGCGCACAACAGCGTGTTGGAGCCCGACACAAAGATACCGCCGCCCACGACGGTAAAGATGAGCGCGCACGCCATATAGGTATCGTCCATGGTATTTACGCTGGCGGGGGCCTTGCGCAGCAGCTTGGCAACGTCGTAGAAGGGCTGCAGCAGGCGCGGGCCCACGCGGCCCTGCATGCGGGCGGACAGCTTGCGGTCGATGCCGTCGATCAAGCCGCCCACAAGCGGCGCCAGCAAGGCAAATGCCACGGTGCCAATAAATATGCCCACGACGCCCGAACCTTCGAAATACTTGCCGCGCAGCACCGAGGGCGCGCTCATGGCAAGCCGCTCGGGCCCAATCCACGCGCAGCACAGCAGCGCAAACAAGATAATGCTGCAGCACACGACGCTACCCGCGGGGCCAATGCGCTTCTCGCCAAGGGCGTCCTCCGAGTACCAATTGCGCTTTTCGGCCTTCACCTCGTGTCCCATCGAGCCGCGGAAATGGCGATATTTGTCGGTTCCCACGCCCGAAAGGTACACGTTGACGCGCGGCTTATTGCTCACGCGGAACGACGTCAGCAGCACCACGGCGATAAACGCCACGATAACCACCATCAGATACATGGCGTCCTTGCCGATAACGTACGGCACGCGGCCAAACACCATGGCGAGGTAAGGCGACACCAGACCGCTCGAGATGAGCGGGAAGGCTACGCAGCACAGAATCAGCAGCGCGGCGATGGTGTTGAGCGCCATCCATTCGGTCTTATGGACATTGACCTCAACGTTTTGAGCCGTGGGGTCGACGCCCGAAAGCTTGGCAAGCCACTTGCCCCAGAAGTAAAACGTCGCGGCCGAGCCAAAGGCAAGCACCATGATCATGAGCACGTTGCCGGTCTGCGCGAACGCCACCAGGGCGCCCCACTTGGACACGAGCATGCCAAACGGCGCCACAAACATGCCCATGATGCCCAGCATCATCAGGCGCGTCAGGTGCGGCATGCGGCTGAACATACCGTCCATGTCCTCGATATTGCGGCTGCCGATATGATGCTCGGCCGTGCCCACGCACAGGAACAGCAGCGACTTTGCCACCGTGTGGAACAGGATCAGGAAGATGGCCGCCCATACGGCCTCGGGCGCGCCGACGCCCAGGCAGGCACTGATGAGGCCCAAGTTGGAAATGGTGGAGTACGCGAGCACGCGCTTGGCGTTGCTCTGCGAGATGGCCATGAGGGCAGCGAGCAAAAACGTGATGGCACCCACACTCGTGACCATAAAGCCGGTCACGGGATAGATGGCATAGAGCGGGCTCAGCTTGACCATCAGAAACACGCCGGCTTTGACCATGGTTGACGAGTGCAGCAGGGCGCTCGTGGGGGTGGGGGCAACCATGGCACCGAGCAGCCAGGTATGGAACGGCATCTGCGCGGCCTTGGTGAGTGCGGCGAGCGACAGCAGGATGACCGGCATCACCAGCAGCGCGGATTGCGCGGTTCCGGCGCCGGAAAGCTCGATCATGCCCGAGATGGTCAGCGGCATGCCGTTAACGTGCAGGTACATGAGTCCGGCCAAAAACGCGATGCCGCCCATCATGTTGAGGATGATCTGGGTGAAGGCGTTTTTAATGGCCTCGGGCGTACGCGTGTAGCCGATCATAAGGAACGAGCACACGGTGGTGATTTCCCAGCCGCAGAACAGCCACTCAAGGTTGTCGCTCGTCACGATGACGAACATGGCCGAGAGGAACAGGAACATAAGCGCCAGGAACTGCGGGCGACGGTCGGGCGCGGTCTGCCCGCGCAG
>CATVZP010000127.1 GCA_958348565.1 uncultured Collinsella sp.
GGTGGAAGGTTGCGGGTTCTTTACGGGAATGTAGTGTGGGCTGCGGAAACATGGTTCTTTCCGTACAATAGTTAAACTCGTGTAAACGCAGGGAAGGGACATTCATGGCAGACATGATCGAGATCAAGCATCTCAACAAGTACTTTGGCGACCTGCATGTGCTCAAAGATATCAATCTCACCGTCAAGCGCGGCGAGAAGCTCGTAATGATCGGGCCTTCCGGCTCGGGTAAGTCGACGCTCATCCGTTGCGTCGATTATCTGGAGGAGCCTACGTCGGGCGAGGTCGTCATCGACGGCACGCCGCTCACCAAAAAGAATCACCTGGAGATGGCTCGCAAGTATAGCTCCATGGTGTTTCAGCAGTTCAACCTGTATCCCAACATGACGGTGCTGGGCAACCTGACGCTCGCGCCCATCAAGCTACAAAAGAAGAGCAAGGAGGAGGCGACCGAGATCGCCATCGCCGCGCTCAAGCGCGTCGGTATGGCGCATAAGGCCGGCGAGTATCCGCAGAACCTCTCGGGCGGTCAGCAGCAGCGCATCGCCATCGCCCGTGCCCTGTGCACCAAGCAGCCCATCATCCTGTTTGACGAGCCGACCTCGGCGCTCGACCCCGAGATGGTCCAGGAGGTTCTGGACGTTATGATTGAGCTCGCGCAGGAGGACATCACCATGATCTGCGTGACGCACGAGATGGGCTTTGCGCGCCAGGTGGCCGACCGCGTCATCTTTATGGAGGACGGCCGCATTCTGGAGGAGGGCACGCCCGAGCACTTCTTCGATAACCCCGAGAACCCGCGCTGCCGCGAGTTCCTGTCCAAGATTTTGCACTAGGCGCGGTGATGGACATGACGGATATGACGAGGGCGGCCGTGTCGCGCCGTCACTTTTTGCAGCTGGCGGGCGCCGGCATGCTTGCGCTGACGGGGACCGCGCTTACCGGTTGCGGCAACTCCACCAGCGGCGAGAGCTCCGACAAGGGGTCCAAGCTTGCGGCCATCAAGTCCCGTGGCCATCTGAACGCCGGCGTTAAGAAGGACGTTCCCGGCTACGGCTATTACGACACCGCCAAGGGCCGCTTTGAGGGCATGGAAGTCGATTTGTGCTACCAGATCGCCGCTGCCGTCTTTGGTGTGAGCTACAAGGAGGCCCGCGCCCAGGAGCTTGTCGAGTTTACCGACGTAACGCCCAAGACGCGCGGCCCGCTGATTGATAACGGCCAGCTCGATGTGGTCGCGGCGACCTACACCATCACCGACGAGCGCAAGAAGAGCTGGGATTTCTCGACGCCGTACCGCACCGACTACGTGGGACTCATGGTCAAGAAGCGTTCGGGCTTTACCTCGATTGAGGACCTGGACGGCAAGGTCATTGGCGTGAGCCAGGGTGCTACCACGCAGGGCCTGATCGAGCAAATGATCAAGGACAACGGCTTTAGCTGCAAGCCCGAGTTTAGGGCCTTTAGTGGCTACCCCATCATCAAGAGTTCGCTCGACGCCGGCAATATCGACGTCTTTGCCATGGACCGCTCCACGCTGGCCGGTTACATGAACGAGACCGTTGAGCTGCTGCAGCCCGAAGTCAAGTTTGGCGAGCAGGGCTACGGCGTGGCGACCAAGAAGGGCTGCGACCTTTCGGCCGTGGTCGATCAGGTGATTTGCGATCGCCTGGCCGATGGCTGGCTCGACCAAGAGGTCAAGACCTGGGGTCTTGTATAGGCGCATCGTCCAAGGAAGGAATCAAATGCTCGAAGGATTATTTGACGCCGACCGTTGGTCGACGACATTTCAAAACATGGGGCCCTTCTGGGAGGGCTTTGGCGTGACGCTGCAAGTGGTCGTTGCCGGCCTGCTGCTGTCGCTGGTGCTGGGCACGCTGCTGGGCGTGTTCTCTACCACTCGCTCGCGCGTGCTGCGCGCCATAAGCCGCGTGTACGTGGAGTTTTACCAGAACACTCCGTTGCCCGTGCAGGTGCTCTTTATGTACATGGCCGGTCCGCAGTTTTTGCAGGCCATAACCGGTGCCGACCAGCCGGTGCGCATCGCGCCGTTCGTGCTGGGCTTCTTGGGTGTGGGCCTGTATCACGCGGCCTACATTTCGGAGGTCATCCGCACTGGTATCGAGGCGGTTCCGCGCGGTCAGATGGAGGCGGCCCAGAGCCAAGGCTTCACCCGTGCGCAGGCATACTGGTACATTGTGCTGCCCCAGACATTCAAGATCATTCTGCCGCCGCTGTGTAACCAGGCGCTCAACCTGGTCAAGAACACGTCGGTGCTGGCGCTTGTGGCCGGCGGCGACCTTATGTACCGTTCCGACAACTTTGTGAGTCTGTACGGCTACCTGCAGGGATACATCGTCTGCTGCCTTATGTACTTCATCATCTGCTTTCCGCTCGCCATGCTGGTGCAGTGGCTCGAGCGCCGCTCCAAGGAGCGTCCGCGCGGCGTGAGCTTGGCCGAGCTGGGGCTCGACAACGTAGAGGAGGCCTAGCGCATGGAAATCTTCAACGCGACCAACCTGCTCTACATTTGGGGCGGCTTTGTTAAGACGATCGAGATCTCGGCGCTGTCGATCTATTTCTCGCTCATCTTTGGCACGGTGCTGGCGCTCGTTAAAAGCTATGCGCCCCGCCCGTTCCGTATTTTGGTGAGCGCCTATATCGAGCTGTTCCGTTGCACGCCGAACCTGCTGTGGATCCTGTTTATCTACTTTACGGTGCAGGGTTTGGACATTGTGATTTCGACCATCGCCTTTACGCTGTTTACCAGCGCTGTTATGGCCGAGATTGTGCGCGGCGGCCTCAACTCGATTCCGCGCGGCCAGTTTGAGGCAGCGCAGAGCCAGGGCTTCGGCTTCTTTGCCACCATGCGCTACATCATTCTGCCGCAGACGTTTAAGACGATCATTCCGGCGCTGTTTAGCCAGTGCACGACCGTCATCAAGGACAGCTCGTATCTTTCGGGCATTAACGTGGCCGAGCTCATGTACACGGCAAACGTCGTGATGGCCCACGCGATCGACCTGTCGCAGGTTCTTATGCTCTACGGCCTGGTGTTTGCGATGTACTTTGTGCTCAACTTTGGTATCTCGCTGCTGGTCCGAGCCTACCAGCGCCGTATCGTAGCCGCATAGCCTGGCTTTCCCAAGCACGGCACCTTGCCCCTCAATCGTCGCTTGCGTACATTTAGTACGCGGCGCTCCTCTTTCGGGGCAATCTGCCGCACTTGGGAAACCAGGACGAAGGCAGGGGCAAAATGAATGTGACAAAGGGACTGTCTCTTTGTCACACAGAGAAAGGAATCGCGATGAGCGATCTGGAGAACAAGAAGAGTCCTGTGGTCATTACCATCGCGCGCGACTTTGGTGCCGAGGGCCACGAGATTGGCCGTATCCTCGCCAACGAGTTGGGGATTCCGCTGTACGATAACGAGCTGCTGGTGCGTGCGTCGCTGCGCGCGGGCGAGTCGCTCGATAAGATGGCCGCCTACGACGAGCGCCTGGCCGTGGAGAACATGGCGTTCCTGCCCGACCGCTACGACGCGCGCTCGTACTCGGACAAGTTGTTCCAAAAGATGAGCCAGGTGATTTTGGATCTGGGCGAGACCGAGAGCTGCATTATCGAAGGCCGCCTGTCCGATTACCTGCTGCGTAACAACCCCAACCACATTGCCGTGCTGGTGACCGCACCCTTTGAGGACCGCGTCGAGATTGTGCGCAAAAAGCGCGGCCTCAACAAAAAGAAGGGCGCCAAGCTGGTCAAGCAGCAGCAGAAGGCGCGCGAGGCGTTCTACAAGCGCTACAGCGCCGGAAAGTGGAAGATGACGAGCGGTAAAGACATCGTCGTCAACCGCGCCAAGCTGGGCCGCGAGGGCTGTAAAGACGTCATCGCCGCTGCCTACCGCTACAAGGTAGCGCAGCTCGAAGGCTAGCCGACCAAAACCACCACAAAGGGGACAGGCACCTTTGTGGTGGTTTTTGTTTTAGGCGGAGGGGAAGGCCTTGGTGAGACCGGCGCGCGTCTGCGTGTCGGTCTTTTGGTAGATAGAGCTCAAGTGGCGCTGCACCATGCGCATCGAGATACCGAGCTCCTCGGCGACCTGCTTGAGCGGGCGTTCATCCTGGGTCACGGCTATGAGCAC
>CATVZP010000128.1 GCA_958348565.1 uncultured Collinsella sp.
TAACTAACGGTTACTGCCTGAGCAAAGCAAGCATTGCTAAAGAAACCCGGTTCTGCCTCGTGCAGGACCGGGTTTCTTGCTATCTCGGGCCAAAACCACCACAACGGGGACAGGCACCTTTGTGGTGGCTTGGGCACTTTGGCGTCAATGTTATGGCATCGCAGCGAGCCGGTTCCAAGTGCCCCAGGTCGCCCCGAAAGAGGAGCGATGCGTACTTTGGTACGCGAGCGACGGCTTGAGGGGCGAGATGGGGTGCTTGGGGCCGGCGCAGCGTCAAGCCTTAAAGGTGGTTACCAGGGTGTTCTGGCGGTTGAGGACTCGATTGCCTCGTGGCGCTTGAGCTCGCGTCGCATGGTTTGCGAATTGAGCCAGGCTGCCTGCCAGCCACGGATGGGGTAGTGCGTTTCGTCAAGTTCAAACTGCGTATAGCCGCAGGCGTTGATGATCGTTGCCCCGCATGCATGCTGGCGCTCACGCTGAAAGTTGTGGCCATAGCATTGGTGCACATGCCCGTGCACCATATAGTCGGGATTCCAGGACTCGAGCGCCGTGTTAAAGCATTCGAATCCTCGATGCGGCAGATCATCCAGATCGCCCAAGCCGGCGGCGGGTGCATGGGTGAGCAGGATGTCGCAGCCGCCGACCATCCTGATTTTACGCGACAGCTTGCGCATGCGCTTGGTCATCTCGCGCTCGGTGTACATGTTGGCGCCGTCTCGATAGCGCATGGAGCCGCCAAGCCCCGCAATGCGGACGCCGCGGTACACGTAGATGGCGTCTTCGACACAGATGCAGCCACCCGGTGCATGACGTGCATAGCGGTCATCGTGGTTGCCGCGCACGTAGATGAGCGGTTTGTTGATGACGGTGACCAAAAACTCAAGATAGTCCGGGTCCAGGTCGCCAGCGGACAAAATCAGGTCAACACCTTCAAAGCGTTCCTTGTGAAAACACTCCCAAAGGCATCGTTCTTCGGTATCGGCTACGGCAAGGATCTTCATAGGGCGCGGACCTTCGGCTCATCGCTGGGCTGCGGAATGGTGCCTACCACGTTGTCGGCCAGCCAGTCCATCTCGACGATTTGCGTGCTCGGCAATGGGGGAAAGCCCTCGATCTGCACCACGCCGTCTTGGCTATGGAGCTCGCCGCCAAATGGATTGATGGAGCCCTCGACGATGCCATTGCGGAGCAGCTGAACAAGCTTGCGCGTCTGATAGGGCAGGCCCGGAGCGTAGCGAATGTCGATAACGCCCGAGCTCATACCATACCAGTAGTTGACGGCTCGAACCTGGCTATCGTCACTGGTCTCATCCCAGGTGCCATGCAGCAGGCTTCGCACGATAAGCTCGTAGTATCGACCCCAGTTCCATACCGGCATGGCGATGCCGACGACCTTGCCATCGACCAGGCGGTGGAGTCCGTAGGCCGTGGGGTCTTCGAGCGACTTTGACATGTCGGCGCCGGTCATGACGCTCGCGCCTTCGCGGCACATGGCCTCGGCAAGATCGCCGGCGGGCACATCGCCCCAGGTGAGGATTACCTGCGCGCGAGGGTCGAGCAGTGAGGCGCCGATGGCAAAGGCGTTAATCTCGCTGAGTGCGCCCGACGCAAAGACCGACGCGTGGTAACCGATGCGGTGGTTGTCCGCCATGCTGGCGGCAAGGGCGCCCAGGAGGAACTTGGCCTCGTACATCTTTCCAAAATACGAGCGCACGCTTTGGTGGGGAAGGCCGATAGAGCAGTTGAGGAATCGCACCTGGGGATACTCAACGGCAGCCCTGAGCGTATATTCCATCAGGCGGTGCGAGGTCGAGAAGATGACGTTTGCTCCATGTTTGACAGCCGTTTCCGCGGCGGCGTAGAACGCGTCCGGATCGTGGCAGTCCTCGAACGCCTCGGTGCGCACGATACCGCCAAAGTGCTCATCAAGATACTGACGCCCTTGGTCGTGCAGGCTGTCCCAGCTCGACGTCGCACAGGGGAACTCATGGATAAAGGCGATGCGCAGGGGGTTGGCCGCCGAATAGACGGTCTTGCCCATAAAGAAGTTGAGCACACCGGAAGTGGACTTGGCGGGCGTCTCCTCCTCGTCGACGCTCGGTGCTTCGACTAGATTGACCTTGTCCTCGTCATTTTTGCCGGCAATGACCAGCTCGCGCCAAATCTTGCACAGGCGGTTTACGACGATATCCGTCGGTGTATCCAGCAGGCGGTCCTGGTTGTACACATTGAGGTAGACGAGCATGGCGTCGGCGGGAGTAATGTCCAGGTGGTCGCCGCCCGCGCGAAGGTAGGCGCGCTTGAAGAGTAGGAAGGTGTGGCGCAGGTAATCGACCTTTTTCTGTGGCCACTTTTCGACAAGGTTTTGACCGAGCATCTTGGCGAGCGTTTCGTAGCTTCCCTCACGGGAGAACTCGATCTCGTATAGGGGGCAGACGCGCCAAAACGCGCAGAACTCGCCATAGAGGCGGCTTTCGAGAGAATCCCATTTGCCGGGGTTGAGGCGGGTGACCTTGGCCGAAACCGTCGGGGCGTCCAGGAATTTGAGGACGCTGACGCGTTTGTTGCCTTCCTGGACATAGAACCGATGCATGAACTCGGTGACGATGATGGGGTCGCGATAGCCCTCGGTCACCTGGATGTCGTAGAGGTTGGACCACTTGCGGGCGAACTCGGTGCTAAATGGCAACAGGGGCATAAAGTTGCACGAAAAGGCAGACTGACGGCCCTTGGTAACCGTGCCGACGACCATTTCGAGCGGAATATCCCTTAGGCCGACATTCTCTCGCTGACCTAAGGGGAGTTGGGCAACGAGGCTATCGAGGTCCGTAAGGTACGGGTGCTCGCTTTGGCTGATGGCGCGACGGCGTCCCTGCTCGCCGCGCTTGCGTGCTTGACGATAGGCCTCTTCCATGGTGTCTACTCCCTTAGTCGTTTAAACAACGATATGAACCATGGTACCACGATGCGAAACCACCACAAAGGTGCCTGTCCCCTTTGTGGTGGTTTTAGGCGATGATGGGGGCGATGGCGCGGATGCAGGCGTCGGCTGCCGTGAAAGTGGTGCTGTCGTCGCTGACGATAAAGATGATCTTGCCCTTGATGCCAAAGTCGCCGATCTCGCTAAAGAGCACGTAGGGCTCCTTGTCAAAGCCAGAGATGGGAAGCACGGCGGCCTTGGTGGCGTCGGTAAGCTCATCTGCCAACGCGTCCAGTGAAACCCACTTGGACGTGTCCTTGACCGCGACGGGGACGGCCACGCGCCCAAAGGGCATCAAATGCACGAGCGTGTTCTTGGAGATGTTGGAGTTGGGGACGATGATGGTCTGCCCGCAGGCATCTTCGATGGTCGTATGGCGCCAGGTGATGTCTTGGACCACGCCCGAAACGCCGCCGACCTCGATATTGTCGCCGGGCTTGATGATGCCCATAAACGTCACCTGCATGCCGCCGATGAGGTTTGAAAGCGTGTCCTGAAAGCCGAGTGAGATGGCGATGCCGCCGACGCCAAGAGCGGCGACGAGGGCGTTTGCGTTAACGCCAAAGCAGTTGTCGAGGATAAAACTGCCGCCGATCGTCCATATGACGGCGCGCGCGATGTTGATGAAGATGCTGGATGAAGGGAGTGGGTTATCGTCGCGGTTAAGCAGGTGGCGCAGGGTCTTGGACGCGACCTTGGCGGCAACGGCGGTGCCGATAGCCAAGATACCTGCCCAGATGATGTTGTGGACCCATCGTTGTGCAAAGAAATGAAGAATTGGCTCAAACAATTCCATGTAGGGAAACCTCCTCATGATCGTTCAATCATGATACCCACCAAGAAGCCCGTCCGATCAAATTCGGACGGGCTTCTTGGTGGGTATAAGGTTTGCACGGCGGGGAAGAGATCTTCTCAAGGCAGTTTCCTTAGTTCTTGACCAGTGGTCCCTGCTGACGCTGGATTATCGACATAATATGCGAAAACCGCCGCAAGGGCGCCTGTCCCTTTGCGGCGGTTTTGACGTTTGCGCAGATAAAACCTGCCAAAATAAACCTGTCCCTATTTGGCAGGTTTTAGCTCAGCAGCATGCGGTCGTTGGCGAGCTCGCCGCCCGAGACCTCCTCGAAC
>CATVZP010000129.1 GCA_958348565.1 uncultured Collinsella sp.
AGGTATGTTCGCGAGCTCTGCGCCCAGACGGGGGCACCGCGAACGGCGGCTCGTATCTGCACCGCGCACACGTCTTCGGATCGCGCGGAAACGTTTTTGATGAACGCGATTAAGGGTTCGGGGCCCGCTGGTCTATCGAGCATTCCCCGCCGAAGGAATATCGTGGTGCGTCCCTTGCTCGACCTGACTCATGATGAGCTCGTGGGCTATCTGCAGGTGCATGGTCAGCCGTGGCGAGAGGACGAGAGCAACGAGGACGTGTCGTACTTGCGTAACTACGTGCGCCATCGAGTGATGCCGGTGGTGGCGCAGCGCAACGCGAGCGTCTGTAAGACGATTGGCGCCGCTTGCGAAATTCTGGGCGATGAGGACGCCTTTCTTTCCCAGCTTTCCGCACAGGCGTTTCGAAGCTGCCTGCGTAAGGAGGCGGCGGGTGCACTGGTCCTTGACGCCCGCCGACTGGCCGCGGCCGAGGTGGTGATTGCCCGGCGCATGGTGCGACTGGCAATTAAGCGTATCGACCCCGACGCTCGCCCGGAGATGCGGCATGTGGAGCGCGTGCTTGCCTGTGTTGCCGAAGGCTCGGGTTCGGTCACGCTGCCGGCGGGAATCGATGCGCGCGTGGAGTTTGGCATGCTGTCATTCAAGGCCCCGGCGGCGCGCGAGGGGTTAGTTGCCGATTGGATCACCATTCCCGGTCGATTGCCGCTGGGGGCGGGCCGCATCCTGGTGGCAGAGCCGATAGCCGTCAAGCCGGGGTGCGATATTGTGCGCCGTGCCCGCGAACTTGCGGGTGCCGGAGGGGTGGTCGCTATGGTGGATGCCGCGACGCTGGGCTTTGCCGATCGCGATAGCGAACGGATGCTCGCCGGCTCGCGCGGGGAGATTCCCGCCGAGGCGCGTTTGGCGCGTCTGTGGGTAGACGGTCCCGCGCCGGGGGATGTGATGTGTCCGTTGGGCATGAGTGGGCGAAGTAAGAAGGTGTCCGACCTGCTCAACGAGGCTCGTATTCCCGTTTCTGAGCGCGCAGGCGTTCCTGTGGTGAGAACGGCTCCGGGAGGTGCCGTGGTATGGGTCGCAGGCGTTCGCGCGGACGAGCGTTTTAAATGCACGGCCGCAACGCGCGTGGCGTATCTGCTTCGTGTGGTCGATGCGGAATAGCGTCCCGCGTCAGCTATTCTGTGCGACGTTGACGGTATTCCCGCGCTGATGGCGTACGGGCTGGAAAATATACCCCGTGCGCTGCTAGAATGTGAAGCTCGCGTCCATACGGCGGTGTGTGGGCGATAAGCACAAGAAAGGGTTGTCATGGCTTCTCAACATCCGGATATCGAGAAGGTTCTGTTTACGCAGGAGGATATCGACGGTATCGTCTCTCGCCTAGGCGAGCAGATTACTCGCGACTACGCGGGTAAGGATCTGGTGCTGATTGCGGTCCTGCGCGGCGCCGTGGTCTTTATGGGCGACCTGATGCGCAAGATCGAGCTGCCGACCAACATCGATTTCATGGCTGTTTCGAGCTATGGCGACGGTGTGAAGTCCTCGGGTATCGTGCGTATCATTAAGGACCTGGATATCGACATCCGCGGTCGCGACGTGCTGATCGTCGAGGACATTCTGGACTCGGGCCTGACGCTCAAGTATCTGATGAAGAACCTCGAGAGCCGCAAGCCCGCTTCTCTGGAGGTCGCCGCCTTCCTGTGGAAGGACGTTGAGGACCGTACCTCGGCCATCACGCCCAAGTATGTTGGAACCCATTGCCCCGATGCCTTTGTGGTGGGCTACGGCCTCGACTATGCCGAGCGCTATCGTAACCTTCCGTATCTGGGCATTTTGAAACCGGAGGTTTATTCGTAAGATGCCCGACGACCGCAACGATAACAATTCCCAGACTCCCCGGGAGCCTAAGATCCCGGGGGTGCCCGGAGGCAAGAAGCCCACGCGTGCGGGCTGGCTGTATTTTATTTTGGCTTGCGCGCTCCTGGGCTACGCCTTCTTTAACATGGGCTCCGGCTTTGCCAATTCCAGCAATACCGTTAAGCTCGCGACGAGCGAGATGGTGAGTGCCATCAAGCAGGATCGCGTCGAAGATCTGACCTATACGGTTCAAGACGGAAGCGTGACGGGTCATTACTGGAAGACGAAGAAGGACAAGGGCGATACGAGCGAGCTCAAGAGCTTCTCCTCGACCTATGTCGGCTCCGATTCGCTTGCCGAGCTTATGGCGGAGCACCCCGATACCAAGTACATCGTCAACACCAATGATCCCGATTTTTGGGGCGACCTGGCGATGAGCGTGCTTCCAACGATCGCCCTGATTGCCATCATGTTCTACTTTATGCGCCAGATGATGGGCGCCAACAACAGGAACATGCAGTTTGGCAAGACCAACGCCAAGACCAACGAGGCCACGCGCCCCAAGGTCAAGTTTGAAGACGTTGCCGGCGTGGACGAGGCGGTCGAGGAGCTCGAGGAGATCCGCGACTTTTTGAGCGATCCCGATCGCTATCGCAAGCTGGGCGCCAAGATCCCGCGCGGCGTGTTGCTGGTGGGCCCTCCGGGCACCGGTAAAACGCTGCTGGCCAAGGCCGTTGCCGGCGAGGCGGGCGTGCCGTTCTTTAGCATCTCGGGTTCTGACTTTGTCGAGATGTTCGTGGGTGTCGGCGCCAGCCGTGTGCGTGACCTCTTTAAGGAGGCCAAGTCCCAGGCCCCGTCGATCATCTTCATCGATGAGATCGATGCCGTGGGACGTCAGCGCGGAGCTGGCTTGGGCGGCGGTCACGATGAGCGCGAGCAGACGCTCAACCAGCTGCTGGTTGAGATGGACGGTTTTGAGGAGAGCGAGTCGGTCATCCTGATCGCCGCCACCAACCGCCCCGACATTCTGGATCCGGCATTGCTGCGTCCCGGTCGTTTTGACCGTCAGGTTACGGTCGACCGTCCGGATGTGAAGGGCCGCGAGCAGATCTTGCGCGTGCATGCCGAGAACAAGCCGATGGACGAGGACGTGAAGTTTGAGAAACTCGCCCAGATGACCGTTGGCTTTACCGGTGCCGATCTGGCAAATCTGCTCAACGAGTCTGCGCTGTTGGCTGCCCGCCGCCATCGTTCCGTGATCTCGATGGACGAGGTCGAGGAATCGATGGAGCGCGTGATTGCTGGTCCGCAGCGCAAGGGTCGCGTGATGACCGAGGCCGAGCGCACCACGATTGCCTACCACGAGAGCGGTCACGCCCTGGTGGGTCACATCCTGGAGCACTCCGATCCGGTTCACAAGATTTCGATCGTCAGCCGCGGCCAGGCGCTGGGCTACACGCTGCAGCTCCCGCAGGAGGACCACTTCCTCAAGACCAAGAACGAGATGCTCGACGAGCTTGCCGTGTTCTTGGGCGGTCGCGTGGCCGAGGAGCTCATGTGCGACGACATCACGTCGGGCGCGAGCAACGATCTGGAGCGCGCGACCAAGATGGCGCGCGAGATGGTCACGCGCCTGGGCATGAGCGAGGAGCTTGGAACGCAGGTGTTTGGTGAGGCGCAGCATCAGGTATTCCTGGGCCGCGACTATGCCGACCATCAGGATTACTCCGAGGAGACGGCGCGTCGCATCGATATCGAGGTCCAGCGCATTATGCGTGAGGCCCATCGTCGTGCGGTCGAGATCCTGGATGCCCGTCGCGATCAGCTCGACCTGATGGCCAAGGTACTACTTGAGCGCGAGACCGTCGAGGGTGACGCCGTGAACGCCCTGCTCGACAACGAGTGGGATGTCTACCTTGAGCGCGAGGGCGATATCCTGGCGGCCAAGGAGGAGCGCAACGCCAAGGCGGCCGGCATGCCGACCAAGAAGCGTGCGCCTCGCATGAGCGAGGAGGAGCTGGCGGCTGATGCCGCGGCATTTGCGCAGGCGGCTATGCAGGAGGATGCCGAAGCCACATCCGAGACTGCCGATGATGACTGTGCCGTCAATGCCGGTGCCGACACCGACGACGACAAATAGTCTTTGTGGTGAAAGCCTCCGCGGGGAAACCTGCGGAGGCTTTTCTTTTGAGCGATATGGGGCCATCTGTTGATTGGGGACAGACTTAAATGAGCGTTTTCA
>CATVZP010000130.1 GCA_958348565.1 uncultured Collinsella sp.
GAGTCGGGCGCCAAGCAGGCAAACCGCTACCTCGACGAGATGGAGGGGAAGTGGAATCAGTACAAGAGTATGAGTGCCGGTTCGGGCACCGATCCAAGAAACACTAAGCTCCTTCACCACCATTGCACGCCGCTGTTCACGATGGATATCGCCACACAGCTGTACGGCTCGCTCGCCTACGATTGGGTGGGCAAAACCTGGGGCAGCAACAACGACCCCGCATACGGCAATATTAAGGCACTCTTCCAAGTAAGAACCGACCTCAATTGGACCGAGCAGTTTACCCTAGGACCGGTGCCGTTTTTCCTAAACGTCAACCCCTGGGTGCTGGCAAAACTGGCGCTCGCCGTGGGTGCCCACACGCACGGCAGCGGCGCGGCGTTTTTCAAGAACATTTCGCTCGACTATTCCAACACGTCGGGCTCATTCACTATCCAGATCGGGCTTGCCGTCACCTTTGGCGCCGGCGTTGCAGGCGTCGCTTCGTCTGCCGTGCGTGGCGCCGCATCCCTCACCCTGTTCATTGGGTACGAGAAGGCGGACGGGCACCAGCTTCCGCGGCTGCGCGTGGGTGCAGACGTCGATGTCGATGTGATACTCCAGTTCGTAATGTTCAAGTGGACCACCAAGGCTTGGTCTGGGTCGTGGCCCACACTCCTCGATTCGTGGAATATGTCGGTGAACAATGGCAACCAGTATGTGCTCCAGCGCTCTGAGCTCGCATTGGGTGGAGATACGCCTTACACGTTGGATGCCCGCTTCGGCACGTCCAGCAACATCGAGGCGGGCGGCGTGCCGCAATTTATCGCATCGGCCACCATCGTCACCAACGCCGAGCTGCTCGCACGCGCCGAGGTTAAGGCCACTGCCGTAAACGCCGCGCCTGTCGTGCGCGATTGGGATCAAGCGGTCACGTGCATTGAGCTCGAGGCGGATGCAGAGAGCGACGACACGGGACAGATCGAGCATTTCGTCCATGCACTGATAGGGAACGACGAAAACGCCGCGCCGATGTACGAGTACACCTATATCGGGCAGGCGACGAACGCTGTTGCGGACCCCAACGCTAATTCTGCTGGTGTATCGGAGGACGAGCGTGGCGGCATCAAACCCTCGAGCGACAACGTGCTGTTTGCCGGCGTGCTCAGCGAAGCTCACATGAAGCTGGCAATGATTGCCGGCGTAGAGTGCCTATTCCGTATCGCCTCGGTGCGCTACGGCGAGAATGGTCGTTCGCGCCTGGTGGTGCATACAAAGACGAACGGCACGTGGTCCGCTCCCACGCCCGTGGACTTCCCCCTTGGGTTTGGCGAGGGCGACGTGGAGCGCACCGGCATATTCGATTACGACTTCGACGTGGTGGAATATACAGACGGGAGGGGAAACCGGGACGCCTACGTGCTGCTGGTCTCGGGCGAGCGCCCCGCCGGTGACAACACCCTTTTCGATACGGCGAGCACATCCGGCATACTGTCCGTTGTGCGCCTGCGCATAAGCAACGACGGAGTTCGCGTGATATCGCACACGTCGTGGCGCAGCATCTCGCGCGGCCGCCTTCAGGAGGATGGCTACCATTGCCTGCAGTGCCCACGCATCACGGTGGGCAAGACGCTGGTCGACGGACGTCTGTCGGGCGCTTACCTCCACCGCCACGGAGCCACCACAGAGAAGGCGCTCGGCAGCGAGGCCGAGGTTGCGCTGGAATGCTTTACCCTGTGGTCGGATGATTTGGGCGACAGTCTCACGTTCCGTCAGGTCCTCCGCTTTCCGCAAGCGCCATCGAGCATCGAGCTGGGCGTACCCGAGAATATCAACGGCAAAATGGTGGTGCCCGTTGCATACGAGACCGCAGGCGGTTGTGGCTGTGCATCGTACGCCGTGATCGGCCAGTCCATTGCGGGCTGGGGCGTTATGTCGCCAGATGCCACAGTACCCCACGCGGTGCCGTGGCCACAACATTCGGGCTTTTTGGCAACCGTCAACGAGCAACTGCAACATATTACGTGGACGCGAGGCGCATCGGCATTTGCAACGCAGCCCGTGGGTGCCGCAGGCTGTGGCCCGGCATCGTTTAGCGTAAGCAACAACGGCAGGTGCGTGCTCTATGTAGAGAACACCGATGGCAAGGTGGGGCAAACCTACGACGAAGAAGGCAACCCGGTAGCAGTGATGGGCAAGCACTTCCGCATCTTCGCCAGCACCTTGGCAGGCGATCTGTTTACGGAGCCGTTCGTGATGTGCGAGCTGGACCATCCCGTCGATCAGATAACGACATTTTTGACGTCGGGGAGCATGCTCTCCGCGCTCGCCACGCACATTGTGAGCGCGGAGAAGAGCGAGGCAGAGTTGCACGGCATCGAAGTGCCCTTGGTGGCGTGTGTCACTCCGACGGGCGCGGTCGCTACCTCGGGCGCGGTGGTGCCCGGAGCAGCAGGCGAATCCTTCATGGTCACGGTGCGAAACGACGGCAACACCTTGCTGACCGCTGGCACGATCGATCTGTACCGAGAGGGCTCCAGCCAGCCGTTCTCCAGCGCATCCATCGGATTCGGAGTGAACGCACGCATGGCTTCGATCTACGATCCAGAGCTTGCCGAGGACGCTTCGGCCAACGATATGGCACACGTGAAGTACGCGCTCGAGACGCTGGGCGCACGTTTTGCAACGCACCCGCTGGTAGCCGACAACGGCAACGCCGTGCTGGCACCGGGTTGCACGGCACAGTTCCGTATGAGCTTCGCCATCCCCGAGAGTTGGAGCGACGAAGTGGGCAAACGCGTAACGCTGTATGCGAAGGCGCGTAATCTGGCGGCGCTCGATCCCGTAACGCTCGAAGAAATTCGACCGGGCGCGAACTCGGCGCTGGGTGCTGTACTGCACGAGCTCCACGTGCCCGACGCGGCATGCGAACGCTCAGAAGTTCAGGTCGGCGTATGCGACAGCGCGGACGCCACAGGGCTTCACGACGCCCCGATGACGGCGGACGGCGATGGTGGCTCAAGTGGCGGCGGTACTGACGAGGGCGGCGGCTCCGGCGGAAGCAGCTCCGGCAGTGGCAAGGACCACGGCAATAACAAGCGCTCCGGAAAAGCGGGCGCGCTTGCGGGCACGGGCGATGTCAACGCTCCCCTTACGGCAGCCGCTGCAGCACTCGCCGCGGCAGGCGCCGGCCTCGTCGCCTACAGTGCCCGCCGCACGGCGCTCGAGATCGACACCGCCAATGAGGCCAATTCGGATAGGCCTCGCTAGCTCCTAGTTACTTTTGTGAGAGGCGCCGACTCGGCTCATCGAACATCAAATGGGCTGGTTCTGAATACCCAGAGCCAGCCCATTACGCATTAGATGTCGTCAGAGGAGTCGAGTTCTACCTCGAGCTTGGCACGGCGTCTTTTCGCCGTGAAAAACGTTGCGCACAGGGCAGCAAACGTGGCCGCGAAAATCGTCGCACCGCAGAACACGCCCGTGGCCAGGTTCGCCAACCAAAAGACGCTTTCGAGCGGTACGATCTGCGCCTCAGCGATACAGCGCATTGCGGCAATAACAAGAGCGAACGCGGCGCCGCTAAGACCGCTGACAAGCAGGAAATATCCAACAGGAAGATGCTCGGTTTGCCCAAAACGATTGGTATCGACATAGCCCTTCCGCGTTTGCAGTCCTGCGCAAATCAACATCACGAGAACGAGCCACAAATACATGGCTGCCTCGAACGGCGTTGCAAAGCCATGCGGCATTTCACTGGCGTCGCTGTGAACCCACGCAACCTGTCGAGCTATAAACTGGTAGAAAAAGATCATCAACATGCCAAACGAAAGCAGCACGAAACCAATCTTGTAGATCTTCGCGCTCTCGGCCTCCAGGCGCTCATCCTTTGGGCCGGCATATTCACGCCACTTTTGCACGAGTTTTAAATCTTCAAATTTCATAGCGAACTCCTAAAGAGCGTCAGGGTCGACGTCGCTCTCGTCTTCCCAAAACAAGTCGTTCAACGTAACGCGTAGCGCTTTACAGATTGCCACGCACAAATTGAGCGTGGGGTTGTAGCCGCCCGCCTCGATCA
>CATVZP010000131.1 GCA_958348565.1 uncultured Collinsella sp.
GATGACAGAGATTGAGTGGCCGGACGGCCGTGTGACGAAGGTGCCGGAGCTCGCCATGGGCGAACCGCCGGACCTCGACCGCGTCTTCTGCATCCTTTACGAGGGGCAGCCGAGGGTCTGCCGCGTCGCGGGGGAGCTAGGGGTCCCCGTGTCGGCGGTGAACGCGGCCGCTGCGTGGGAATTCGGGATGGGGGCGGGTTCCGAAACGCCTGTGGAGGGGAGAACCTCGTTGGGCGGGGACTATTCGTGATGCTTGATATCGCATCGCAGCATGGAAGCACGGACCATCTTCGCGATGGTCCGACCGGTTGATGGGCTAGGACGCGCATTCAGCAGGGAAGGGGATGGCTTTTAATGCCGCTTTTGGCTTATGCGTGCCGCGCTCTGCGTATGGCCATCCTGCGGTGCAAAAGCATTCTTGAAGTCTGCTAAGTGAATTCGTTTTAATCGCGCACGTGACCGTTTGCCCATATCGCACAACAGGATTCAGTGTTGATTGCCCGTGTGATGACAGCGCGAGTTTCGGGGAGTGTGGCGTGAGCGGAGTCGCCGCGTTGTATAAGTCTGGCCGGCCCGACTGATGTGTCACCCTGTCGGGCCGGCCGAGAATGGTGAAGAGATCCCGCTGTTGAATGAACGAATGTTACAAGCAGCTCTTCAAGGCGCTTTGGGCGTTGGCTGGGGCTGCGCAGTCAATCGCATGCAGTGATAGGCGAGGTGATTGCTCGATGAGCCGGCGACTAGTTCTGTGCTGCACTCGTCTCGGTGCCGTCGTTGTCTGCTGAGTACCAGAATGCGTAGGCCGCAACGACGGCATCATAGACGGCTGCGACTACGTTATCCACGACGGCTGCAAAGTTGACCACAACGGGAACGGAGCCGGTTTTGGAATCCATCCTCTCTACTTCTGGGGGCTCGTACATGGGAACATCTCCTTAGAATTGGGACAGGACACTCAGGTCGCCTAGATCATTGTCGATTAGGTCGATATAGAGGTCGCCGTCCATATTGATGTCTGCAATCAACGATGAGATCTCTTCCATCTCGTCAATCGAGTGCATGCGATTGGCCAACGCGGTAACAACGGGCTTATCCCAAACGGTTGCCATTCCGGCATCGTAGTATTCCTGAAGACTGTGTTTGCGAACGTTTCCGATGATGGGAGGTATATAGGGGGATGCGACGATATCGCCATTGGCGTGGATGGCCACTTGGTCAAATTGCATTTGCAGTTGAGGGAATCTGACCAAGTGGTCGATAGGGTCGCCCCACTCAAACATGAAGTAGCCTCGATAGTCCGGATCGTATCGAAGATCGTTGATCGTGTTGACTAGCCGACGGTATTGATTATTAGAAGGGCGAATCGTGCGGTTTCTTCGGGCTCTACCGAGGAGCATGAGTGGCTGAACTCGAAGGTCAATTCGGTCAGTTCTACCCGACGATTTCAGCTTGTCTCGAAGCATCGTATAATCTAGCTTGAAATCGTCGACATTGAACGATGCCGGACAAAAGGCAATTGAAAAGTGCAGTGAGGCTTCGTTCAGCGCGATATCGATGGCGTCGAGCACCCGGTCGTAAAGCTCCGGGAGCCCCCGCATATGTTCGTGAGAATCGCGTAGGCCATCGAGGCTAAACTGTATGCCGTTTAAACCGGCGCGTTCGAGCTCATGCAAAGTAATTGAGCTTACGAGCAGACCGTTTGACACGAGATTGCATTTGACGCCAGATGCGTTGAGCCGCCGCAAGGATTCGATGACAAGGAATGGACTGGAGTGATGGCGATGTCGGGCGTTGTGGTTCCAATGGTTGAGTCATGCCTGCTGCTGGTGTTCGGAATAATGATGTATCGAGGCAAGCTCACGGGATTGCTTGCCGGAATGTCATTGCTATCGGGAGAGCGTTTAGAGGAGGCAAAGCGGACGGCCGAGACTCAAGGTGTAAACCGAGTGATGGGGGCGGCTATAGTTTTCTCCGCAATATGCCTTTTTCTCTCGTCCCTTTTTTCGGACAAAAGGGCTATTTTCGGCCTGATGGTGGCTGCCGTTATAATCTCCGCGCTTGCCTATGAAAATAGGGGGCTTATTCGTATGTATATAAAGGCGAAATGGGATCCTGGGCACCGCAACCCGCGATAATGTCTTGAGCAAGGATTTACAACAAGGGATATATGGGGCGATTAAGCGGCGAACAAATTCAGTTTTGGATAAAAGGTCGCTTGATGGGAGCTGGCATGTTTAAGAAGACGGTTCACGAGTTGTTTTGGTGTAAAGGGTCATGGCTTTTCGTGATTCTCATGTCGGTGAATTTTGCTCTCTCGTGCGTCATGTGTAATGGGGTTTTGGCTACTTTAGATATGGGCACGTTCGCTGATTGAAGTAATTAAAAGAGACACGTCCCAAATTAGCTAATGTTCATAGTGCTCAGAAGTGTTCCCTTCAGGCTTTGCTTGGGCAGATGCGTTTGTGGCAATCGAGATTCCGAGATTGGACATGGCGAAATCTGCGAAGGCTTTGTCGTAGACCTCGGACGTAAAGGGTGCATCTTCAAGAGCCGGAATGACGGCGCTGCGACGCTTGCTATGTTGAGGGCGTTGAGCGTGATGGCGCTTGGGGGCACTGCGAGGTTCCTGGTCGGCATGCGGGGCGTTGACTGATTGTTCGCTGCCCGTTTCGGTGATATCCCCTTGAGCGGCGAGCGTCAGTCCGAGAGCATCGAATACCTTCAACAGCTTGTCGAGTCGAATGCCGGTGGCATCTCCTAGCTCGAGCGATGCGAGCAGACGCTCCGAAACGCCGGCTTTTTTAGCGAGGGTCGCACGGGTGAGCCCTTGTGCCTCGCGCGCTTGGCGCACGTAGATGCCAGCTTGGCGCGGTGTGGTGATGGGAAGGGCATCCATGGCGACCTCCAAACATGCAGACTTTTGCATGTTAGTATGACCTGCAAAAGTCTGCATGTCAATGTGGCAAAGGGACAGTCCCTTTGCCACATCCGAGGGCTCCTATTTTGATGGCCGGCGCCGTTGACCGTGTTTTCCCTAGGGGAGACACGGCAGTAATGTCTGGTGAGATGGGGCCGAAAGGCCGCGCGTGCACTGTGAGCCGCTAGGCTACAGCGCCAAAACTCACAAGTGCTCAAGCAGGATCTTAAGGCCGATGAGGATGAGCACGACGCCACCCACGATGGTGGCGGGTTTTTCGTAGCGCGCGCCAAAGGTGTGGCCAATCGCCACGCCGGAGACGGAAAAGATAAAAGTCGTGATGCCGATGAGCGATACGGCGGGAACGATGTCGACCGAGAGCGCCGCAAACGAGATGCCTACGGCTAGGGCATCAATTGAGGTGGCGATAGCCAAAATCAGGTACTCGCCGAGGTCGATCTTCTCGGCATCCTTGCCGTCGCCTTCGTCCTCGTCTTCGGTAAAGGCTTCCCACAGCATCTTGCCGCCGATGAAGGCCAAAAGGATAAAGGCGACCCAATGGTCAATGGGTCCGATGATACCCACGAACTGGCTGCCGAGTGCCCAGCCGATCACGGGCATGCCGGCCTGAAAGCCGCCAAAGAACAGGCCGAGCACCACGGCGACCTTAAGATTGATCTTTTTCATGCCGAGGCCCTTGCAGATGGATACGGCAAAGGCGTCCATCGAAAGGCCAACGGCAAGCAACACAAGCTCTACGAGTCCCATAGTCTGGCTCCCTCTCTGCGGGCAGGCCCGCATGTACCTCTGGTGGGGGAGCAACAAAAAGAGACCCGTGGCGTACGCGTTGCGCGCACAACCACGAGTCTCGTTCATTAAGGCAAGCCAGGCCGCATTGGCCAGTATGTTGACTTGCCGCGCCACCGGAGGCGAACCCGGTCACGCGACTACTCCCTCATTTATGTGATTCTCGATGCTACCACATGAGTAGTCAATTTGGGACGGGCTCTTTTGACTCCTAAATAGCTACCCCAGCGGTGTTCGCTCATTCTGTAAGCATCGGATTTCGCAAGCAACGCAGGGACAAACCGTGAGAAACTATTTAGCGTTTATGGAGCGTATACGATGGGA
>CATVZP010000132.1 GCA_958348565.1 uncultured Collinsella sp.
GCTCCTCGGCGACCTGCTTGAGCGGGCGTTCATCCTGGGTCACGGCTATGAGCACGTCGACTTCGCGCGGGGTGAGGGCGTGGTTGGCGATGAAGGCCTGGCGCTGCTCCTCGACGGTGGGCGCGGCGAGCACTTCTTCTGCCAGCTGCTCGCGCTCGCGCTCCTGCTCGGTTTGGGGTAGGCGGAACAGGCCGGCTGCCACGAATGCCGCGCAGGCGGCGACGAGCAAAACGAGCGCACCGATCATGATGAGGGCAACGTTGCCCGAGGTCACAAGGGCAAGCGAGATGCCCGATGTAGTGAATGCGCATGCATTGTTGGCGGCGCGTCCCATGCCGGCCCAGAGAGCGGGCGCATGCATGTGCGGTGCCAGCTGTGTAAAGGTGGCGGTAAAGAACGTGACAAAAAAGCCCGAGCTCAGGTAAAAGACGACAAGGCCCAGGTTGGGATCGGCACCGGCCTCGACGGCCAGGATGGAAATGGTCGAGAGCACGGCAATGCCGAGCATGACAAGCCCCATGTATCGGCGCTCGGCAAGATCAAAGATAAGACCGGCGGCAAGGCCGCTTGCCGCCAAAAAGAGGCGCGGCCAGGTCTGCACGGCAATGGTGCCGTGGGCGTTGGAGAGTGTGACCACGTTGTCGAGGGTGGAGAACAGACAGGCAAGAATCATGACGAGCGCGATGCTCCAGCATGCCTGTTTGGCGAGGGCATGAGAGGACTCAGCAAAGGGATTGATGGCGGGGCTGGAGCTCTCGGCAGCCTTTCGGGGAACGACGCTGAGGGTGGATATGGCGATAGTCGCTGCGCCAAGGACGATGAGCTCTGCGATACCGCCGCAATTGAGCAGGTTGACGGCGAACTGCATCAGGATGCCCGCGGCATAGGCCGCTCCCGCACCGGTGGCGAGCTTGGGATCATCCTGAAATGCCAACGAAAAGGCGTGGTGAGTGGCGGCGCCCAGCAGGCCGAGTCCAAAGAACGCCACGCACCCCAGAATCTCGAGGGCAAGCGGGCCCGTGGGGGACTGGATCTGGGTCAATCCCAGGATGGCGACGGGAACAGCGGCGTTGGCGGCTGCCAATGAGTGGCCTTTGCGCTGTGCGAGCCCGAGCAGCGGCGCATATCCGATAAAGCCGAGTACACTCGCGCCCAGAATAAAGCCCTGTGCGATCACAACGCGTTCGGCACCGGCGAGCAGCCCGACGTTGACGTCGAAGCGAAACTCGGCGGCAAGGAAGGCGAAGGTAAACAGTGCGAGTGCCAGAAGCGCGTTGATTTTAGGCTTGCTCAGATTCAAGGACAGTCCTTTGGGTGGACGGAATAGTCGTGTCCTCGATTGTAGCGTCCCTGGGACGCGTGTGACGACAACGAAATCATATTGAATTAAACCGCAGGTAGAGGCCTAGGTTCGCATCTACGAACCTAGGCATATGGAGTCATTTGGCACATCTTGGTGGTACAGGACCACCACAAAGGGGACAGGCACCTTTGTGGTGGTATGTCCCTACGACCAAGGAGGCCGTTATGAACGTAAGCCACTTTGACAAGCAAGCTCAGCGTGAGTCCACCTGCTCGCTGGTTCACGGTACCTGGCGTTGTGTGGGTGCCAAAATAGTTTGCGCCGGCGCGTGTGCGCTTATGGTCGGTCAGTTGCTGCTGCCGAGCGTGGCGCTGGCGACGGAATGCGCCGATCCCGCCGCTGGGACGGATGAGGTTGCCGCGGCTCCGGTGACGCCGACGGTTGCGGAGGATGCGGCCGCAACGACCGCGCCTGCAACCGATGCTGCTCCGGCGGCGCAAGCCACCGCTGAGCCTCAGCAGACGGCCCCGACTGGCGCCACCGATGAATCCAACGATGCGGCACCCGCTGAACAAAATACTCCCAGCGACAACGCCGCCACGCCGGCGAATGACGCCATCATGCCCCGCGGTGTGACTGATGTTGTTGGCGGCAGCGACGTTAGGGTCAATACGACCGTGGTTTCCCGCTACACGGACTGCGCGCTTCCGAGCAATGTCACACTCGAAAAGGGCCAGTCGTATACCTATGATTTTCCCGATGTTGAGGGTGGCATTCCAGAAGCGCTTGCGAGCGAAGTCGTCGAGGTTAAGTGCTACAGGGCCGATGCTGCTTCGGGCACTCTGGTCGAAGTTCAGGATGCATCCATGTCCGACGTGACGGCTCGCTTCGAACCCGCTGGCGATCACATGAGGCTGACGCTGACCTTTACGGGTGGCGCGGCAGGCGGCTCGTATCGACTCACGCGCAATGAGGCTCTCTATATTGGCTCGGCACTGGAGTATACCGGAACTGACTATGAAGGCAGCTCGGCTATCGTCAACGAAACCAGGGACGACTATTACCTCCGCTACGTCATCAATAGCGAAATTACGCTTGTTGCATCGGAAAACGAAGCCCTCCATAACCTGAACGTCAACGAAGTGAAGACCGACTACGCGCCCGGCGAGGCGCCGCGCGCGACCGCGACGATCCCCGCCGCCGATGCCGACAAGTACGAGATCGCCTACGAGTGCTGGGAGGAAATGGATGGCAGCGACCCTGCGGAGCTCACGCCCGTTGCCTTCTGGTATTCCGACCCTGCCAAGTATCCGACGGGCGCGAGGAGGATCGAACGCTTCGAAGAGGGCAAGTTCTACATGTACTCCGTTGAGCTGAGGCTCAAGGGCGACAATACCGTGGCCGATGACTGCATGATGTACGTCAACGGTCATTGGGCGCACCACATCAAGACCGTCAACGGCGTCTTCGCGCCAAACGCTGACAATATGCTGTGCGAGCAGCCGATCGACGAATGGCGGGCCATCGACGTTATCGAGATCAACGGCGCCACGACCACCTTCAAGGCGGGCGATAAGCCGGTCTTTACGGCGAATGTTCCGACGGGCTCCAACTCCCTTCCTCAGTGTGAGTTCTGGACGGGCAGCGATGGCAGCGAAGTGAACTCTCAGAAGTTCTGGGATCAGAACATCACGAACCACATCGATGCCTTTAAGCCTGGCGTGACCTATCGCTACGGCATCTACCTTAAGTCGGCGCGCGGCTTCTACTTTACGCCCAACACCAAGCTGGTGATCAACGGCCAGGAGTGCGGCTACCAGGTCGCGGATAGCGTATCCGATGAGGACAGCGGCTGGATTTACACCCTGTGGCTCAACACCGATCTGACCTTTACGCTTGAAGCCACGCCGACTCCCGATCCGCAGCCTACGCCGGATCCCAAGCCGACACCGCAGCCTGAGGTTAAGCCCGAGACCAAGCCCGAAGTGAAGCCCGAGACCAAACCCGCGGCCAAGTCGGCCACGACAACCGCCACGACCAAGACGGTTGAGAAAACCACGCAGGCCAAGAAGAGCGATGCTGTCCTGGCTACCACGGGGGATACCACCGCGATGACGGTCGCCGCCCTAGGCATCGCCGGCGCAACCGTCGCCGCCGCCGGCCTCGCCGCGACAAAGCGCCGCAAACGTTAGAGCTGGGTGACGGCTCTCGTTCTCGGCCTCAGCAAAATCTCAATCTGTAACACCAAACTGCCCAAAACGCCTCTAGATGTTACAGATTGAGATGAACCGAATGGCCGCCAATCTAATGTCTCGATCTGTAACACCAAGCGGGGAATTTGACCTCTAACTGTTACAGATTGAGACAAAGCGGGGGCGGCTGGCACAATATCTCGATCTGCAACAACTACAAGGCTCAACGGGCTCCAGGTGTTACAGATTGAGACAAAACGAGCAAGCAAGTCCCAAACCACCACAAAAGTGCCTGTCCCCTTTGTGGTGGTTTGGGCGGCCGGCATAGAAAAAGTCCCCGCCGAGCGTGTGCTCGACAGGGACTTTGCCGTTTAATGGCTAGCGCTGAGGGTGATTACTCGCCCAGCAGGCTCTTGGTGATGGAAGCGGCGGCCTTCTTGCCG
>CATVZP010000133.1 GCA_958348565.1 uncultured Collinsella sp.
AACTACTACGTCTACCAGACCACGCCCTACGACCTGGCCCGCGCCGGCGAGGAGCATTAGGCTGCGACTGTGACTGTGGCCGTAGCTGTGCCGGTGGCGTGACGAGCGTGGATTATCGGACACACGAGCGTGGATTTTCGGACGTTTGAAAACGAGCGTCGATAATCTCCCATTTTTGGCCGAGGAACGGGCTCGAAACGGGAGATTTTCCACGCTCATTTTTTAGGCATGTAGATGCCGATGGCTCGGCTAAGAGACGCTGCATGCAGAGGCGAAGTCGCATTTGGCGTAGTCTTGAATCTCGACGGGTTTTTCTTTCTGATAATCCGATGGACCAAGGCATCTAAATGTGGAGACAGGGACCTCTCGACAACCGCCTTACCTGCAGATATAAGCCATCAACCCAAAACGTCCAAAACCGTCAAGCATTTGGTCGGTGCCTGGATAGCATTTGGTCAGACTTCGCATGAAACCGTCTGGTACGTTTGCGCCGTTCCAAGATCTGGGAGGCGACATGGGAAACATGACGGCGAATCAAAGACTTGCAGGTCACATTAAGGCATGCGAACAGCAGATGAGCTGCGTGTACGCGCGAACGGCGGCGGAGGCAAAGCAGATTGAGCGGCGGGTGGCGGCGGGAAGTCTAGAGGCGGTCATGCCGGGGCTGTATGCGCGTCCGGAATACTGGTCCGAGCTCAAGTTTCGGCAGCGTTATCTGCATCGAGTGCGGGCCCTTGCGCAAAAGCACCCCGACTGGACATTTTGCTCCTATACGGCGGCTGTTATCTATGGTCTTTCGGTTTCGCATGCCAATTTGACGCACATCCATATCGCCGTGGCACCGGCACAATCAACGACGCCGGGCTCTCAGGTCGTTCGCCATCGTTATGTTCGTCAAACACGGGCCACCCAGATGGACATTGCCGTGACCGATATCGATCAAACGATTACGGATTGCCTGGTCGATGCATCGTTTGTCGAGGGCTTGATCATTGCGGACTCGGCGCTCCATGAGCAGCTGTTGTCGAAGGAACATCTCGTTGAGACGGTCGACAAGCTTGGCCTGAATCGACGCGGTGTTGTGACGGCGCGAAGTGTTGCACGGTGTGCCGACGGCCTGTCGGAAAGCGGCGGCGAGTCCAAGGCGCACGCCCTGATGATCGAGCGCGGCTGGCAGACGCCGGAGCTGCAAATTGAGCTGTTCGGCTCGGTTGAGCCGGGACGGCCGTATCGCGTCGACTACTTGTGGCGCGTGGGAGATCGGCTGATCATCGGGGAATTTGACGGATTCGTTAAAAGCGAGAAGGCGGCGGAGGAAGGCAAGCTCGCAAAGGCGCAGTTTGATGAGCGCCAGCGCGAGTCGAGGCTTTCGCTGCTTGATAACTGCAAGATCGTGCGCTTGTGCTGGGATGATCTGAGGGATCCGGGAAAGCTTGATCGCAAGCTCAAAGTTGCCGGCGTGCCGCGTGCGTGCTGAGGGGGTTGCAGGGCGTTGAGCCGCACGAGCGTGGAAATCCGGACACACGAGCGTGGATAATCGGACGCTTGTTGAATGAGCGTGGATAATCTCCCGTTTTTGGCTCGCAAGGGGGTTCAAAGCGGGAGATTTTCCACGCTCATCGTGCAGGTGCGATGCAACGGCGGTTAGGCGCTGATGATGTGGGGTAGCGGCAGGTCGTGGGCGTCGGTGGGAACGCGGTCGACACGCTGCTCGTCAAAGGTGATGCCGATGATCTGGCATGTGGCCGAAAGCGTGGGCAGGTAGCGGTCGTAGCAGCCGCCGCCGTAGCCCAGGCGTGCGCCGGTGCGGTCGAAGGCCACGAGCGGCACAACAATCATGTCGAGAGCCTCGGCAGACACGATGGGGAAGCGGTCGCTGTCGATGTCCGCGGCAGCGAAGGTTCGCGTGGGATGGGTGATAAACGGAGCCGCGGCCGCGTCGCTGGCGGCGACCGCCCGCATGCACATGCGCTGGCCACAAGCTGCGGCATCAATTGCCGAGAGCATGCACGGATAGGCAACGCGCCAGCCGCGCGCGGCGGCCGCAGCGGCAAAGGCGGCGGGATCTGCCTCGGAGCTCATTACGGCATAGACTGCAACGGTGTGCGGGGCTGCGGGATCCGAGCTGCCCAGCAACTCAACAAGCCGCGCACAGATAACGGCAGACTTCGCCGCCCGCAAGTCCAAATCAAGAGCATCGCGCCGAGCAATCACTGCCCGCCGCAACTCAGCCTTATCCATCCCAGCTCCCTCTCCCAAACCTACCAAAAAGGGACAGGTTTATTTTGGCAGGTTTTATCTGGGCAAACAGCAAAAACAACCACGAAGGGAACACAGACACCCTCGTGGTTGTTTTGATGGCGACTCGTCTCTATTACAACGCCGCGGCGATTGCTTCGGCCACAAATTTGTTAAGCGATTCACCCTTCTTTGCCGCCGCCAGTGCTGCCTGCTTGTGAAGCTCGGAGCCTGTTCTCACATTGAATGAGCCCTTAAAAGCCCGCTCTGGTTCCTTGCCCTTTTCGGCACAAAACTCAAGGTAATCGTCGACGGCGTCGTGGAAGCATCGCTCCACTTCTTCAACCGTGGAGCCTTCAAATACAATTGCGTCCCTAATGCCGGCGACCATACCTGTCAGCACGTGCTGTTCGGCATCGAACTCGACCGGGGCGAAATAACCCTTGTAAGCCAAAACGTTACTCATGGCTGCCTCCGACATCTTGTAGAAATCGAACGATGTTTCGGATGGTTCCCGCCGTCAATTCGTCAGATGGATGGGGTGCGTGCATCACGAACATTCTGCCGTCCGATGGCCTGTAGAAGCGAATGCGCGATCCGGATGTCCTGCCTTTGTTGTCCATTTCAAAGCCATATGAAGCCATAACTTTAAGAAAGTCAGCAAATCTATACGTTGAAGGACAGCTAAGCAGCTGGGCGATGAGTTTGTCGATCCGAGCCATCCTGCCTCACATCCCGCAACTATATGATAGTTGCAATTTAATCCCGAAGCAATCACCCATACTATAGAACACATGTACGTATAGAACAAGTGTTCGAACCGCCACAAAGGTACCTGTCCCCTTTGTGGCGGTTTTGCTTGCTGTGGTTATGCCAGCAGGTCGACTACGTTGAAGTCGGCGTTGCTCTTGGCGATGACTTCGCGGCCGCCAAAGACGCAGGTGGGCGACTCGGCTGCGATGCGCGTCACGTCGGCGCCGAGCGAGCGCAGCTCACCGGGCGTGGCGGCGAGCATCTGGGCGCGACGCTCCTCGCGTGCGTGCGGATCGAGCCCGGCCAGGTAGGTCGTGTTGCGGCGCTTGGTGAGCGCGTACGGCTTCACGGGCGCGTCCATGCCGCTCACGCAGCTCACAATAAAGCCCTCAAAGGCGGCCTCGTCGGGCTCAAAGCTGCCGAGCCATTCGCCCGCGCGTTCCATGCGCTCAATCGAGGGGTCGACCGCCGGGTCGCGGTAGGTGTAGAACGCAGTCTGGCGCTCGCCGGCCGCGCGGAATCCGCAGCCGTACGCACCGCCCTTCACGCGGATCTCGTTCCACAGGTAGTCGTAGGAGAGCGCGTTGGCGGCAACCGCCCAGGCGCCCGTCACGTCAATGCCCAGACGGCGCGGATCGCACGCGCGCGCCGCAAAGCAGATGTCGCTGGGGATGACGAAAGCCTCGTGACGGTCGCGCGGCTCCGGCACCACGAGCGCGTTGCGGCCGGCATCGGCGCCGTCGCCCGCGCCAAGCCCCAGGTCGCCCGCGGCATCCCAGTACGAATTGAAGTCCTCGTCGCTGCCGGTAAAGCTCGCCAGGCAGCCATCGGCCACAAAGATGCGGTCTGCCAGCTCGGCAAGCTTGGCACGCAGACCGTCCAGGCGCTCGTCAAAGTGCTCGAGCAGATCGCGCAGGAACAGGTAGAAGTCCACGCCCGAAAGCT
>CATVZP010000134.1 GCA_958348565.1 uncultured Collinsella sp.
TGCATAAAGAAGTACAGGTCCAGATACTTGTCGGCCGAGCGCGTCCAGCTAAAGTCCTGGCTCATGGCCTGTGTGACCAGCTGGTTCCAGGCATCGCGGTTGTCCCAGAACAGTCGCGCCGCGCGGAACACGGCGTCGCCCATCTCGTCACCGTTAAAGTTACTAAACGAGAAGCCCGTGCCCTCGCCGGTAAACTCGTTATACGGGATCACCGTGTCCTTCAGGCCACCGGTCTCGCGAACAATCGGCAGGGTGCCGTAGCGCATGGCGATGATCTGCGACAGGCCGCAGGGCTCAAACTTCGAAGGCATCAGGAACATATCGGCAGCGGCATACATACGCTGCGACAGCGCGGGATCGAACTCGATGCGCGCGGCCATGGTGCCGGGGTACTTGTCCTGGAAGTAGCGCAGGCCGTCCTCGTAGTCGCGGTCGCCGGTGCCCAGCACCGCCACCTGCACGCCGCCGGACAGGATGCGGTCGAGCGCGTACATGACCAGGTCCATGCCCTTCTGGCGCGTAAGGCGCGTGACCATCACCATAAGCGGGCGGTCGTCGCGAACCTCGAGGCCCAGCTCCTCCTGCAGCTTGGCCTTGCACACGGCCTTGCCGGAACGGTCGTCAACCGTGTAGTTAGCGGCAATGCGCTTGTCGGTCGCCGGGTCAAAGCCCGCAACGTCAATGCCGTTGAGGATGCCCTGCAGCGCGTAGGAGCGCTCGCGCAGCACGCCGTCCAGGCCTTCGCCAAACTCGGGCGTCTGGATCTCGTTGGCATAGGTGGGGCTCACCGTGGTAATGGCATCGGCATAGTGCAGCGCGCCCAGCATGTAGTTGATGCTGCAGGCGTCGCAGCGCAGCTGCGTAGCTGCCGCGGGAATATGCGCCACACCCAGGATGTCCTCCATCACGGTGTCGCTAAACTGGCCCTGGAACGCCACGTTGTGGATCGAGAACACGGTCTTGACGCGGTCGTACAGCGGCAGGCCCTGGTAGAACTCGCGTAAGAACACTGGTGCCAGTGCCGTCTGCCAGTCGTTGCAGTGCAGGATGTCGCACTCAAAGCCGGCTGGCAGGTGCTGCAGGCTCTCGGTGATGGCCTTGGAGAAGAACGCAAAACGCTCGCCGTCGTCAAAGAAGCCGTAAGGATAATCGCGCGCAAAGTAGCGCTCGTTGTCCACGAACATATAGGTGACGCCGTCGCGCTCGAGTTTTTCAAGCCCGCAGTACTCGTTGCGCCAGCCAAGGCTCACGTAAAAGTCGGCAAAGTGCTCCATCTGCGCCTTGTACTCGTCCTTGATGGTGGCGTACTTGGGCACCATTACGATGACCTCGGCGCCGGCGCGCACAAGCGCCGCAGGCAGCGAGCCCGCCACGTCGCCCAGGCCACCGGTCTTTACAAACGGTGCGCACTCGGCCGAGGCAAACACGATCTGCATCTTTTTGCTGGAATCTGCCATATTGTCTCCCATGTTGTAATTCGAGAATAGCCGCCTGGCGCTAACCGGGCGGCTATTCTACATGTTACGAGCGATGTTGCGGTGCCAACGTTAACGTACGATGGTGGTGTCGGAAGTTAACGGAGCCTTGCCCAGCACCAGGATGTTCTCGGGCGTGCCGCGAAGCTCGGTGTTGGTGGGAACCACGTTGTTCTTGTCCAGGATGGCATTCTCAACGCGGGCGCCGCTCTTGATAATGCAGCTCTGGTTGATGATCGAGTTGGTCACCGAAGCGCCTTCCTCGACCACAACGCCGCGCGACAGGATCGAGTTGCGCACGGTGCCCTTGATGATGCAGCCGGCCGAGATGATCGAGTTGCACGCGTGGCTGCCGGTCGCATAGCGCGAAGGCGGCACGTCGTGAGCCTTGGTCAGGATCGGGCGCTCGGGATCGAAGAGCTGATCAGCCACAGTCTGGTCGAGCAGGTCCATGCTGCGGCGATACAGCGACTTCTCGCTAAACACGCCCACGACCTCGCCCTTGTACTCGTAGCTGCACACGTCGATGTTGCCAAAGTCGCCCTGGAGTGCCTCGAGCAGATCCAGATAGTCGGCGGCCTGGTAATGGTCGATGATCTCGAGCAGCGTCTCGCGGTTGACGATGCAGCAGTCCATAGAGGCGTTGTCGCCGTACACGACGCCGGCGCTCACGCCCGTCAGGCGGCCGTTCTCGTTGATCTGCAGCTTGGTCTCGTCATCGACGTTGCGCGTGGCCTTGCAGTACACCACAGTCATCTGGGCGCCGGAGTTCTCGTGCGCGTCGATGATGGTGTTGAGGTCCATGTTAAAGATGATGTTGGTGCCCATCATCACGACATAGGGCTTGTCCGAGCGCTGGAACAGCGTCTTGTTGGAGATGATGTCGCGCAGCAAGAAGCGCATACCGCCCTTGGTGGTGCCATACGCGTTGCCGGGCACCATGAACAGGCCGCCCTTCTTGCGGTCCAGGCCCCAGTCCTTGCCCGAACCAACGTGGTCGATCAGCGAGCGGTAGTTGCCCGGCATGACGACGCCGACGGTCTTAATGCCGGCATTCATCATGTTGGACAGCGGGAAGTCGATCAGGCGGTAGCGGCCCAAAAACGGGACGGACGCGATGGGACGGTCCTTGAGCAGCACGCTGCCGTAGGTCGAAGAGTAGTTAGCGGTGATATAACCGATGGCCTTGCGATTGATCATCGGATCATTCCCCCTTCCCGATAACGACGTCATTTCCAACGACGGCCGTATCCTTGGTGGTATCGACAGAGCCGAGCTTCACGCCCTCTTCGACCGTGGAGTTCTCGCCCAAAATTGCGCGGCAGATGTGCGCGCCGCTCTTAACGTGCGCACCCGGCAGCAGCACGGAGTCCTCGACCACGGCGCGCTCTTCGATGATGACATCGGTCGAAAGGATCGAGTGGCGAGCGGTGCCGTAGATCTTGCAGCCGTTGGAGACCAGGCAGTCGTCCAAGCGGCCGTCCGGGCCAATGTAGTGCGGCGGACGCGTGGTGATGTTGGACATGATGGGGAAGTTCTTGTCAAACAGATCGAACTCGGGGTTGTTGCCCAGCAGGTCCATCGAAGTCTCGTGGAAGCTGGCGATGGTGCCGACGTCCTTCCAAAAGCCGTGGAACTCGTAGCTGTACAGGCGCTTGCCCTCGCCGAGCAGCTTGGGGATGATGTCCTTGCCAAAGTCGTGGCTCGAGCGTTGGTCCAGAGCGTCCTCCTCGAGCGCCTCGATCAGCACGTCGGCCGAGAAGATGTATATGCCCATGGACGCGAGGTTCGAATCGGGCTTCTCGGGCTTCTCGGTAAACTTGGTGATGCGGCCGTCCTCGGGGTCGGTGGTCAGGATGCCAAAGCGGCTGGCCTCCTCCCACGGCACGGGCATAACGCTCACCGTGAGGTCGGCGTTGTTCTCAATGTGCGTCTTGAGCATCTTGCGGTAGTCCATGCGATACAGATGGTCGCCCGAAAGAATCAGAACGTACTTGGGGTCGTTGGCCTTGATGTAGTCGAGGTTCTGCGTAATGGCGTCGGCCGTGCCCGCATACCAGGCACCACCGGTCTGCGTCTCGTACGGCGGCAGAATCGACACGCCGCCGTCACGGCTGTCCAAATCCCAGGCCTCGCCGGAACCCACGTAGGCATGCAGCAGGTAGGGACGGTACTGCGTCAGAACGCCCACCGTGTCGATGCCCGAGTTGGAGCAGTTGGACAGCGAAAAGTCGATAATGCGGAACTTGCCACCAAAGCTAACCGCCGGCTTAGCGATCTTTTGGGTGAGTGCCCCCAATCGGCTGCCCTGTCCTCCTGCGAGGAGCATCGCGATGCATTCTTTCTTACTCATCGATTTCTCCTTCTGTCATCGATGTTC
>CATVZP010000135.1 GCA_958348565.1 uncultured Collinsella sp.
CCGTGGGTTATACCCTAAGAGCAAACCACCCTTTTTAAGGGTGGTTCTGATTTTGGAGAGGCGGGTCATCTCTTGCGGGAGATGCCCCGCCTTTTTTGTGTCGCTGCCAGACCGACCACCACAAAGGGGACAGGCACCTTCGTGGTGGTTTGGGGTGGGGCTCGCTGCTATCATGGACAACGTTGAATTTCTACGAAGGAGCAGGGCACATGGCGATTCTTTTGGGATGCGATTCCGTCAGCCTAGAGTTTCCCACCAAGCATATTTTCGATAGCGTGACGCTCGGCGTGGGCGAGGGCGACCGTATTGGCATCGTCGGCAAAAACGGCGACGGCAAGTCGACGCTGCTGAGCGTGCTCGCCGGCACGCTGGAGCCCGACGACGGCCGCGTGACTCATCGCCGCGGCACCACGATCGGCCTGCTCGGCCAAAAGGACCAGCTTGTCGACACCGATACCGTGCATCATGCCGTTGTGGGCGACACGCCCGAGTATGAGTGGGCGTCGAGTCCGCGAACACGCCAGATCCTTGCCGGCCTCATTAGCGATGTGCCCTGGGAGGGAACGGTGGGCGAGCTTTCGGGTGGCCAGCGCCGTCGCGTGGACCTCGCGCGCCTGCTGATCGGCGACTACGACGTGCTCATGCTCGACGAGCCCACCAACCACCTGGACATGCGTACCATCAACTGGCTCGCGCGTCACTTAAAGGCCCGCTGGCAGCGCGGCCAGGGCGCCATGCTCGTGGTCACGCACGATCGCTGGTTCTTGGACGAGGTCTGCACCAGCATGTGGGAGGTCCACGACGGCCAGGTCGATCCCTTCGAGGGCGGCTACTCGGCATACATCCTGCAGCGCGTGGAGCGCGACCGCATGGCCGCAGTTACCGAGGAGCGTCGTCGCAACATGGCACGCAAGGAGCTCGCGTGGCTGAGCCGTGGCGCCCAGGCGCGCTCCACCAAGCCCAAGTTTCGCGTGGATGCCGCTCGCGAGCTCATCGCCGACGTGCCGCCCGTGCGCGACGAGCTGGAGCTCAAGCGCCTGGCGGTGAGCCGCCTGGGCAAGCAGGTCATCGACGTGATCGACGTGGACGCCGGCTATGCGGATACCGACGGCGCGTCCAAGCAGGTGCTCTCCGACGTGACCTGGCTTATCGGCGCGGGCGACCGCTATGGTCTTTTGGGTGAGAACGGTGCCGGCAAGTCCACGCTGCTCGACGTGATCCAGGGCAAGATTGCGCCCCTGCGCGGCCGCGTGAAGATCGGCCAGACGGTGCGCTTTGGCGTGCTGTCGCAGCAGCTCGAGGAGCTCGAGCCCTACATGGGCGACACGATCCGCGAGGTGCTGAGCAACTATAAGAAGTATTACGTCATCGACGGCAAGGAGACCTCTCCCGAGAAGCTTTGCGAGCGCCTGGGCTTTACGACGCAGCAGCTCTGGAGCCGCATCGGCGATCTTTCGGGCGGCCAGCGCCGTCGCCTGTCGCTGCTGCTGACAATCCTGGACGAGCCCAACGTGCTTATCCTGGACGAGCCGGGCAACGACCTGGATACCGATATGCTCGCGATTGTCGAGGACCTGCTCGATGGCTGGCCCGGCACGTTGATTCTGGTGACGCACGACCGCTTTTTGATGGAGCGCGTGACCGACCAGCAGTGGGCACTGCTCGATGGCCATCTGACGCATATGCCCGGCGGCGTCGACCAGTACCTGCGCCTGTGCAACGCCACCGCCGAGGGCGAGCCCGTGGGCGCGCCGAGTGCCAAGACCGGCACGTTCGACACCGGTGCCGCAGCGGTTGCGGCCGAAAAGCCTAAGACGAGCGGGCAGCCCAACGGTCTTTCCAACGCCGAACGCCAGAAGCTCCGCCGCGAGGTGAGCTCGCTCGAGCGCAAGATGGAGACGCAGCGCGCTCGCGTGGAGGAGGCCGAGGCCGCCATGGCCCAGGTCGATCCCACCAACTACACGGCGCTGGGCGAGCAGCAGGCAAAGATCGACGAGGCCCACGCCGCCATGGACGAGCTGGAGATGGCGTGGCTCGAGGCGAGCGAAAAGCTCGAGGGCGAGGAGTAGACGAGGATGATCAAAGCCGCGTTTTTCGATATCGACGGCACGCTGCTGAGCTTTAAGACCCACCGGATTCCGGCGTCGGCGCAGCAGGTGCTCGACAGCTTTCACGAGCAGGGGATTGCGTGCGTGATCGCCACGGGCCGTCCGACCTACCAGATGCCCGATTGGCTGTTCAACTTGGGCTGGGATGCGTACATTACGCTCTCGGGCCAGCACTGCTTTGATGCCGAGGGCGTTTACCGTAGCTGTCCGATTGATCCGGACGACGTTGCGGTGATTGTGGACCAGGTGGCGCAGGGGCGCTACGACTCGCTGTGCATGCAGGGCGAGAACTCGTTTGTGAACCGCCTGTCCGAGCGCGTGGTGACGGCCGGTAGCAACGCGGGAATCGTCTACCACGAGGAGCCGTTTGACCATGCCTTCGATGCGCCGGTTTACCAGTTCTGCGCCTTTGTGGATCCGGCCGACGAGCATATCGTGACCGATGCGGTGTCGCATTCACTCACTACGCGCTGGTGTGATCTGTTCTGCGATATTATTCCGGCCAACGGCGGTAAGAACCTGGGCGTGGCGGCGACGCTGGAGCGCCTAGGCATCGATGCGAGCGAGGCGATCGCCTTTGGCGACGGCGAGAACGACCTGTCGATGTTCTCGGCCGTGGGCACAAGTGTGGCCATGGGCAACGCGCAGGAGACCGTGAAGGCCGCAGCGACCTACGTTACGACCGCCGTGGACGACGACGGCATCTACAACGCCGCCAAGCACTTTGGGCTGCTATAGCTGAGGATTCGGCACTTGGGGACGTTTCTTTTCTGCCGACAGTTGGGGACATTCCTTGTACGTTGCGTGCCGTGTCGCTCTGCTTGCCCCGCACATTTTGTGAAACACGGTTAACTTTTTAAACAACGTAGTAAGACATGGGCAACTTTTGCGGTAAAGTAAGCCAAGGAAAGTATCCAAAGGCTAACTAACAATCATCGCGAAAGGCGGCCCATGGCCCTACGTGAATCTGGAGAAGATTATCTCGAATCGATCTACGTGCTGTCGCAGCGCCAAGGCACAGTGCGCTCAATCGACGTCGCTGAATACCTGGGCGTGACCAAGGCGAGCGTCTCTAAAGCCATGGCGACGCTGGAGAACAGCGGCTACGTGGAGATGGGCAAGCGCGATGTGCATCTGACGGAACGCGGTCTTGAGGTTGCCCGTCAAATGTGGGAGCGCCATTGCTTTTTTGTGGGGCTGCTAGAGGACGCTGGCGTATCGTCCGAGGTTGCCTCGCAAGAGGGCTGCCACATGGAGCATTGCCTGAGCGAGGAGAGCTTCGAGAAGCTAAGGTCGATGCTGGGACGGGAAGATGTAGCGGGTCCAACAACAGAAGCCTAACTGACCCACAGTAGCGCGGAGTTCGCGCAAAGCGCGAACCAGCGACCGGGACCAGCGGATTCGAACAACAACGAGTCCGACACAGTCCAAAGTGGAGCATTCGGTGCGCGACGCCATCACAGCTGAGCTATCTCTTCGTTCCCAAAGAGGCGCGCCTCCCGCGCCAAAGGCGCGGGACAGCGACCGGGACCAGTAACCCCACCAACTAAGTCCAACTCAGACAAGGAACCCCGCCAGCAAGCGATGCCCAAGAACCGCCAACAACGTCACCGCAGGCCGGGGCCGGGCTTGGTTTTGAAAACATTCCGCACTGATATCTTCTGTATTGAAGACGTCGATGGTGCACCCGTATACCA
>CATVZP010000136.1 GCA_958348565.1 uncultured Collinsella sp.
TGCAACACCTGGTCGACGATCTCTTGAGCGGTCAGAGAGCGCTTGAGGCCGTTGAGACCGGTGGCGCAAAAGGCGCAGCCCATGCCACATCCTGCCTGGGTGGAAACGCAGACGGAAAGCTTGTTACGACGGGGCATACCGACAGTCTCGACGGAAATGCCGTCATGATACTCGAGTAGATATTTGCGAGAGCCGTCCTTGGAAACCTGCTTGGTGAGCTCGGTCGGCGTGTCGAAGGCAAAGGCCTCTTTAAGCTGCTCGCGGAAAGCCTTGGGAAGGTTGGTCATATCGTCAAACGAACAAACGTTCTTCTCAAAGACCCATTCGATGAGCTGCTTCGCGCGGAAGGCGGGCTGGCCGAGTTCGGCCACAAGCTCGCGAATATCGTTTTGGCTCAAGTCGCGAATGTCCTGAGATTTAGTCCTGGGATTCATGGAAGCCTTTCGATTTTGGGGAAACGTAGAGGGTATCGCTACAATATGGTATCAGCTGCAGAAATTATAGAGGAGGAGTCTGCCCATGCCGGGTAAAAGCCTAGAGAACATGCACGTAGCGGTCTTGGCGGGCGGTCATTCCGCCGAGCGCGAGATTTCGCTCAATTCGGGAAAGAACGTCGTGGTGGCCTTGAAGGAGGCTGGCTACACTTCGGTGGAGCTGCTCGACACGGCTGCCGATGATTTTATGGTAACCATGGCGACCGGCGGCTTTGACGTGGCGTTTATCGCCATGCACGGTGCCGGCGGCGAGGATGGTGCCATGCAGGGTGCCATGGAGACCCTGGGTATCCCCTACACGGCGTCGGGTGTGCTGGCGAGCGCCTGCGGTGCCGACAAGGAGGTCTCGAAGCTCCTATACGCCAAGGCGGGCATTCCCATTGCCCCCGGCCTGGCGCTCGAAGTGGGCGATGAAGTCGATATCGATCATATCGTCGAGATTTGTGGCGAGCGCTGCTTTGTGAAGCCGGCCGTAAACGGTTCCAGCTATGGCATTTCCCTGGTCCATGAGCCCTCCGAGCTTCCCGCGGCAATCGCCAAGGCGTTTGAGTACGGCGACAAAGTGCTGGTCGAGAAGTGTATCGAGGGTACCGAGATCACCGTCGGCGTATACGGCGAGGATGACGTGCGCGCCCTGCCGATCGTTGAGATCCGTAAGCCCGAGGACTGCGAGTTCTACGATCTGGACGTGAAGTATGTCGACCCTACAGACATTCATCGCATTCCGGCGCAGATTTCGCCCGAGAACTACGCTCGTGCCCAGGAGCTAGCCTGTGCCGCCCATAGGGCGCTCGGTTGCTTGGGCATCTCGCGCAGCGATTTTATCGTGAGCGAGGACGGCCCCGTTATCCTCGAGACCAATACCATTCCCGGCATGACCGATACGTCGCTGTATCCGGATGAGATCCGCCACACCGACGACATGACGTTCCCGCAGGTCTGTGACAGCCTGATCCGTATGGGTCTTCGTCGAGCGGGCATTGCATGCTAATCGAGGACGCGGTTTCATCAGGAACGCCGCAGTTTGTCATCGACTCCTATGCCACGCTTGCCGAGCGCGCCAAAACCCAATCGTTTGGTCTCATCGAGGAAGATGTTATCGTCCTCGATACCGAGACCACGGGTCTTTCGGTGCAGGACAACGAGCTTATTGAGATATCGGCGGCCCGCCTTTCGGGCCGCGAGATCGTCGACCGCTTCGATACCTTCGTGCATCCCAAGCAGCTGATTCCCGCCGAGATTACCGAGCTCACGAGCATTACAAACGCCGATGTGGCAGATGCCCCATCGGCCGTCGATGCCGTGGCCGCTCTCGCCGATTTTGTCGGCGGCTGCCCGGTGATCGCACATAACGCCACCTTCGACCGCTCGTTTATCGAGTCGGTCAAGGGCGGTGTCAACGTCAGCGACATCTGGATTGATTCGCTGGCACTGTCGCGCATCGCGCTTCCGCGTCTGGCATCGCATAAGCTGTCTTTCATGGCCGACCTGTTTGGCTGCGACTCGGTGTCGCACCGCGCCAATGCCGATGTCGACGCCCTGTGTGGCGTATGGCGCGTGTTACTCGTGGCGCTCACCGACTTGCCCCAGGGCTTAATGGCGCGCCTGGCCGACATGCACCCCGACGTACCCTGGTCCTATCGTCCTATCTTCTCGTTCTTGGCGGGGCAGAACCCCGGTTCCATCTTCTCTCTCAGCGCCGCCCGCGCCGACGTACTCAAGGCCGATCGGGCCGATGATCGCGTTGATGCGGACGAGCTACCGGTCCTTAAGATGCCGAGCCGCGAGGAAATCGAGGCGGACTATGCCCCGGGCGGCCTGGTTAATCGCATGTATCCCACGTACGAGCCGCGCGATGAGCAGATCGCGATGGCGCTCGAGGTCCGTGATGCACTCGTTACGGGAACGCATCGCGTGATTGAGGCGGGCACGGGCGTCGGCAAATCGATGGCTTACCTGGTGCCTTTTGCCGAGGCCGCGCGCCGCAACAACATCACGGTTGGTATCGCGACTAAATCGAATAATCTTGCCGACCAGCTCATGTATCATGAGCTGCCCAAACTTGCCGAGCAGCTGGACGGAGGCCTATCGTTTTGCGCCCTCAAGGGCTATGACCACTATCCATGCTTGCGCAAGCTTGAGCGCATGAGCCGCGGCCAAGTCGAAATTACGACTAAGCGTGATCCCGCCGACACGCTTACGGCAGTCGCGGTCATCATGGCGTACGTGTGTCAGTCGGCCGATGGCGACCTCGACTCGCTCGGCATTCGCTGGCGCAGCGTCAACCGTCCCGACTTTACGACGGCGTCGCGCGAGTGCGCCCGTCGCCTATGCCCGTTTTTCCCCGATAAATGCCTGGTCCACGGCGCCCGCCGTCGCGCGGCACATGCCGATGTGGTGGTCACCAACCATTCCCTGCTGTTCCGCAATGTTGCGGCCGAGGGCAGAATCTTGCCTCCGATTCGTCACTGGGTGATCGATGAGGCCCACTCCATCGAGCGCGAGGCACGCCGTCAATGGGCGCGCGTAGTGTCGGCGGATGAATCGCGCGTTCTGTTTGAGCGCCTGGGTGGCTCGAGCACCGGTGCGCTGAGCCAGGTTTCCCGCGATTTGGCAACCTCGGAGGGCTCTACGCTCTACCTGGGCCTTACCGCCAAGGCGACGTCGACGGTTGCGCGCGCGAGCATGGCAATCGCCGACGTGTTTGATGGCGTTCGCGAGCTCGGCCGCCGTGCCCGTGGGGGCTATGACAATGCGAACCTATGGATTGGCCCCGAGCTGCGCGAATCTGACGACTGGCATGATTTCTTACAGTCGGCCTACACCGCTATTGACGCATTGGAACAAGCTGACAAGAGCGTCGACGCGCTGGTACAAGCCGTCGCCGCCGACAAGCCCGAGGTTGTTGTCGACCTGGGTGATATCTCGCGTCGCCTACACGAGCTGGCCGAGAACCTCAAGCTCATCATTGACGGTACCGACGAACACTACGTGTACTCGTTGCAGGTCAATCGCAGGCTGCGTGCCGGCGGCGAGTCGATGACTGCGGAGCGCATCGATATTGGCGAGGCCTTAGCAACCGAGTGGCTGCCCGAGGTCCACACGGCTATCTTTGCATCGGCGACCATGACGGTTTCCAAGAGCTTTGAGCACTTTAACCACGCCGTCGGCCTCGATCGCATCGGCGCCTCGACATCATCGTCGCTGCACTTGGACTCGAGCTACGACTTCGATTCGAACATGGCTGTAGTCGTTGCGGGCGATATCCCCGATCCGCGCGATCG
>CATVZP010000137.1 GCA_958348565.1 uncultured Collinsella sp.
CCGAGTCAAAAAAGGTCACGCCGTTGACGACGATCTTGCCCTCGTCGGGCGTCTCCACGCCGGCAATGCAGCGCAGCGTACAGCTCTTGCCGCAACCCGAGGCGCCCAGCAGCGCCACGCGCTCCTCGCCGGCCTCAAGCTGCATGTCAAGCACAAACCCGGGATAACGTTTCTTAATATCCATAACGAGCGACATAGCTTATCGACCTCCCTGCGGCGCCGCATCATCGCGCATGAGCTCGGCCAGTGCCTCGCGATCGATACGCAAGGCATCACCGCCCGCCGGGTCGAGTGAATCGCCCTGTCCGGCGAGATCTTTGGCCTGCTTGCGTTCCGCACGGGAAAGGCCACGCTCGCGGTATTTTTGCGAATGCGCCGTGTACATGTTGATGAACAGGATGACTAGGAAGCTGAACGCGATTACGACCACGACCCAAAAGAGGGCCACCGACGTATTGCCGCCCATCCATTCAAAGTAAATCGCAATCGGAATGGTCTGCGTAATACCGGCGTAGTTGCCCGCAAAGAACAGGGTGCAGCCAAACTCGCCCATCGCGCGGGCAAAGGCGAGCACCGTGCCGGCGGCAATCGAGGGCCAGCCAAGCGGCATCATAAGCTTGGTGAAGATGCGACGCTCGGACCAGCCCAGCGTGCGCGCCGCATCGAGCATCTGCGTGTCGAGGCTCTCAAAGGCTCCGAGTGCCGTACGATAGACGAGCGGGAACGACACCACCACGGCAGAGATCACCGCCGCGGGCCACGTAAAGACAATCGAGATGCCGTGCGCAATCAGCCACCGACCGACCCCGGTCGATCGACCAAATAGCATAAGCAGCAAAAAGCCACACACCGTAGGCGGCAGCACCATGGGGATGGTAAAGACCGAGTCGAGCAAGCCCTTGATGCGGCTCGAGGTACCCATAGTCTTCCACGCGGCGAACAGGCCCAGCGCAAAGGAGATCAGCAGGGCAAGGCCGCTCGTTTTAATGGAAACCCAAAACGGTCGGTAGTCGATGCCGCCCAATAAGGAAGCCAGAGAGGTCAAGGGCCCCTGCTCATCCCGCAACACGACAGACGACGCTTCTACCATTTGAGCGCTATCAAGCCAACGCGCGCCGCCCTTGGCATCACCCGAGGCCGATGAGATCACCACATAACGGTCCCCATCCGCACTGCGCTCGTCAAAGCCATAGGTATACCCGCCGGCATCAAACGTTGTTTCCGCCGTCACACACCAAGGAAGATCCACGTCCCCTAGCTGCGAACCTCCCATGCAGTTTGCGCTGTCGAGCTCACAGACGAGGGCCTTGAGACCCGATACGCACTCGTTATCCTGCGGATCCAATCCATACTTCTCAACCGCCTTGGGCGATATCCACACCACAACGCGATCGGCAGCAGGCGCCACTACAAGGTCCACGTTCTCGTCAACGGGAAACCGGTAGCCCTCAGGCTGGCCTTCCATAGCACGAGCGGTCCCCTTGGCCAGCCGCTCAAAACCCTCGATCCCATAGGAAAGCCCATGAGCGGTCGCAGCAACCTGGGCCCCGTCCTCAGCGTCCCCAGCAAACGCAAATCCCGGCACCCAGCAAAGCGCGAAGGTCAAAGCACAGGCGACGAGCATGCGGAATCTATTAAGCACGAAAAGCTCCAAGCGAATACAAGGACGGAGTGAAACACAAAACGATGGAATTATCGCGCCAAGCCGCACTACGCGGAAAGCTCAAAGCCGTACTTAGCCCAAATCTTCTGAGCCTTCTTGTTGGACAGGCAAAAGTCGATGAACGCCTCGGCTTCGTCGGCATGCTCGGAGCTCTCGGCAACGGCACCCGGGTACACGATAGGATTGTGCGAATCCTCGGGGCACACGAAGGCCTCCTCGATGCCGTCGTAGCGGAAGATATCGGAGCTGTAGACAAAACCGGCTACGCAGTCGCCCGTAGAGACATAGGCGGCGGCGGTGCCCACCTTATCGGCCAGTGCGACCTTGTCGGCGATCTCGGGAGCATACTCGCCGTCGTCGCCCTCGGTACCGGTATAGAGCCCCACGGAAGCCAGCGCCTGGTTGGCGTACTTGCCGGCGGGGACGGTCTTGGCGTCGCCAATGGCGATCTTGCCGTCCAGATTCGCGACGTCGGCGATGGCCTCGACCTTGGTGTCGGAGCCCTCGGCGCGAATGATCACGAGGTCGTTGACGAACATGTCCTCACGCGTATCGACGTCGACGAGCTCGGCGGCCTCGGCGTCGTCCATGGTGCCCTTGGAGGCTGTGATGAGCACGTCGACAGCGGCACCGGCGCGCATCTGCTCGACAAGGTCGCCGGAGGCCTTAAACTGCGTGTCTGCAAACGTGGTGCCGGTCTGCTCTGTGTAGAGCTCCTGAACCTCGGGCAGAGCCTTCTCGAGCGAGTTGGCGGCAAAGACCTGCAGCTCGACAGCCTTCTTGGAAGATGCCTTAGCAGAACCGGCATCGGATCCGGCCGGCTCGGACGTCTTGCTGCCCGAGCAGCCAGCAAGACCAAGGCCGGCAGCGGCGACAGCAGAAAGCGAGACGAATCCGCGGCGAGAAACCATATCGAACATATTCAACCCTTTCGGACCTTGTGCCCGGGTACCCCACCGCGGGCTTTAATCTGCAATCAGATTATACTTTTGCGCGAATAATGTTAGTGAGAAATTATTCTCGCCTGAGAATATAGTTTCGAGTTACCGTACACCTCGGCGTCGATTCGGCGGAAAACAAAAGCGGAGCGACCGATAAGGTCGCCCCACCGCAGGTAAATAGCTTAGTTGGTATGTCCGCCGCCCGCTGTCATCTGAGCCGCGTGCTCCAGCTGGTCCGCTATGGCCTCCCAGCTTTCGCGGGCGGCCTTCGTGGAACCGGGAAAGTTTACGACAAGTGTATGACCTCGTTGCATGCAAATAGCACGCGAGAGCATAGCGCGGCGCGTCTTGGTCATCGAGTACGCACGAATTGCCTCTGCAATACCCGGCACATCGCGGTCGCAGACGGCACGCGTCGCCTCGGGCGTCACATCGCGCATCGAAAGCCCCGTGCCGCCGCAGGTGAGCACGACATTGGCGTGGCACTCATCGGCGGCTTCCACAATGGCATCACCAATCTCGCTGACATCGTCGCGCACGACCACATGTGAGGCAACCGTCCAGCCCTGCGCCTCGATAAGCTCCTCGAGCGCAGCTCCGGCCTCGTCCTGGGCAAGGTCGCGCGTGTCCGAACACGTCACAATCGAAATCTTCAACTCCATAGCATTCCTCCTATAGCACCGTGCCCTCAGGCAGGTCGACACGCACGACATCCACGACGTCTCCCGCCTTGAGCTCGCACGGTCCTTCGTCAATACGCAGCAGGCAGTTGGCCCGCTGCATCGTGCCGAGCAGCGCCGAATTCTGCGTCTTGGCCTCGGTCACCAACAGCTCACCGGTCTCGGGGTCGCGCAAAACCGTGGCGCGATCGAAGAAGCGTCGATCCTGGCGCTTCTTCACGCCGTGCGTCAATATCGCCTGCTGCACGGGACGCGTACCCTCGGCAAAGCCGCGCATCTTGCGGATCGCGGGGCGGGCGAGCATCTCAAAGCCCACATACGCCGCCGCGGGATTGCCCGAAAGCCCCAAATACGGCTTACCCCCGAGCAAGCCAAACGTGATAGCCTTGCCCGGACGCATCGAGATGCG
>CATVZP010000138.1 GCA_958348565.1 uncultured Collinsella sp.
TTGGTCTTTAATTCTTCTCAACGGAGGTGTTTGAGATGGCAAACGGATTGCTTTTAAGGCTTCGTGAGCGTGAGCTCAGCGCGAGCCCGGCAGAGCGCAATGTCATCGCATATGTGAGCGCTCATCCGCATGAGGTGGTCGGGCTGTCCGTCCGCGGTCTTGCCGATGCCACGTTCTCCTCGCCCTCGAGCATTTTGCGCTTTTGCAAGCGTTTGGGTTTTGCGGGCTACAAGGAGTTTCAGCGCGAACTGATTGCCGAACTTGCGCTCTTGGGCGACAGAAAGGACGTTGCCCTCGAGGACATCTCCATGGATGACAGCGTCGAGCGAATCGTGGGGAAGGTGATGAAAAGCAACGTGCGTACGATCGAGGCGACGGCGCGAACACTCGATTACACCGTTTTGGAACGATGCGCAGCCTATCTTAAGCAGGCGCGCATGGTCAATCTGTTCGGTATTGGTGCTTCTCGCTTAGTTGCTCACGATCTGGCACAAAAGCTCATGCGTGTCGACAAGGAATGCCATCTGTACGATGACTGGCACGACCAACTCTTGTGCGCCAAGAACATGCACGAAGGCGATATCGGCATTGCTTTTAGCTACTCGGGCTTAACGCAAGAAGTGCTGGACTGCACTGCCGAGGCCCAACGCCACAACTGTCCCGTTGTGGCCGTGACCAAGGTAGACGGATCGTCCAAGCTTGCCACCGTGGCCGATGCCGTGCTCGGCGTTGCTGCAAGCGAGCCCTTGGTCCGCAGCGGTGCCATGGCCTCGCGTATGGCCCAGCTTATGGTTGTCGATGCCCTCTACGCTGCTTACGTTGCGAGCGATTACGAACGGGCGACGCATGCCATCAAGCAAAACTACATCGAGAAACAGGAAAGATGAGGTGAATGAAATGCTCGATTTAACAAAATTCACGACTGAACAGCGTAATCAAAGGTCAATGGACCTCGATACGATGACATCGCTGCAAATCGTCACGACGATGAACGATGAGGATCTTCGCGCCGTCCAGTCGGTTACGAAAGTGTTGCCACAGGTTGCCACGGCAATCGACTGGGCTGCCGAGGCGCTTGAGCGCGGCGGTCGCGTCTTTTACATGGGCGCGGGCACTAGTGGTCGTTTGGGCGTGCTTGACGCTTCGGAGTGCCCGCCTACGTTTGGCGTATCGCCCGATCTGGTTGTCGGGCTCATTGCCGGGGGCGAGACGGCGTTTATCAAGGCTGTCGAAGGTGCCGAAGACAGCGAGGAGCTTGGCGCGAGCGACCTGCGGGAGCGTGGACTTTCGGACAAGGATCTTGTCGTTGGCCTGGCAGCAAGCGGTCGTACTCCCTATGTGGTGGGCGGCCTTGTGTACGCCAAAGCAACTGGGTGCAAGACCATCGCAATTGCCTGTAACCAAGGGTCGAAGATCGGGGAGAGTGCAGATCTTGCCATTGAGCCCGTGCCCGGTCCCGAGGTGCTGACCGGCTCAACGAGGCTTAAGGCGGGAACGGTCCAAAAGCTCATTCTCAATATGATTTCGACCGGTGCCATGGTCAAGATTGGCAAGGTGTACCAAAACCTGATGGTCGATGTGCAGCAGACGAACGAGAAGTTGGTGGTGCGCGGCCAGAACATCGTGATGGAGGCGACCGGCTGCACGCGCGAGCGCGCTGTTCAGGCGCTTGCAGATGCCGGCGGCCACGTAAAGACCGCTATTGTCTCGGTGCTGCTGGACTGCGATGTCGAGCAGGCTGCGGTGGCTCTCGAGCGGGCGCGCGGCCATGTCCGTGCTGCGGTGAGTGGCCATGAGAAGGGCAACGCCGATGCCCAATAGGTGCACGGCGTGAGCAGATATGGCATCAAGAAGAGATACCCAATACAAGGAGGAGTTATGACGAACAAAGAGCTGGCTCAAAAGCTGCTGGACCTTTTGGGCGGTAAAGACAACGTGCTGGCAAACGCGGCGTGCATGACGCGCCTGCGCGTGACCGTCAAAGACGCGGGCAACGTCGACACGGAGGGTATTAAGGCACTCGACGGCGTGATGGGCCTGGTCGAGGACGACACGATGCAGATTGTGCTGGGTCCGGGCAAGGTGAATAAGGTGCTCGAGGAATTCTCCAAGCTCACCGGCCTTGCGAAAGGCGTTGCTGACGAGAGCGTGGTTGACGCTGCGGCCACAAACAAGGCCGCGCAGAAGGCCAAGTACGAGTCCAAGCCGGTTCAGGCCTTCCTCAAGAAGATTTCCAATGTCTTCGTCGCCCTGCTGCCCGGCATCATTGCGGCTGGCCTCATCAACGGTATCTGCAACGTCATTAACGTCTCGACGGCAGGCGCGCTTGCAGGCGAGTGGTGGTACCAGGGCATTCGTTCCATGGGTTGGGCCCTCTTCGCCTATCTGCCCATCTTGGTGGGCTATAACGCGGCACGCGAGTTTGGTGGCTCCGCTGCGCTGGGCGGTATCGCCGGCATGATGTGTATCGCCAACAGCGCCATGCCCCTGCTTGCGCCTGGCGCTACTGATCCTGCCACTGCCATTCTGCTGCCGCTCACCAATGCGCAGTACAACCCCGCAGCGGGCGGCATGATCGCGGCTCTCATCGCTGGTGCGTTTTTCGCCTGGATGGAGCGTCAGATTCGCAAGGTCATGCCCAACGCGCTCGATACGTTCCTGTCCCCGCTGCTGGTGCTCATCATCGGCGCCTTTGCTCTGATGCTTGTCATCCAGCCGGTTGGCGCTTGGCTGACGACCGCGATCTTTAGCGTCCTCACCTTTATCTTCGAGAAGCTGGGCGTCCTGGGCGGCTATATCCTGTCGGCAGGCTTCTTGCCGCTGGTGTCCGTCGGCCTGCATCAGGCGCTCACGCCGATCCACGCTATGCTCAACGATCCCGACGGCGCTACCAAGGGCATCAATTACCTGCTGCCCATCCTTATGATGGCTGGCGGCGGCCAGGTCGGTGCCGGTTTGGCGCTGTACTTTAAGACCAAGAACGCCAAGCTCAAGAAGTATGTCGCCGAGTCCATCCCCGTTGGCATCCTGGGCGTGGGCGAGCCTCTGATGTATGCCGTTACGCTGCCGCTCGTTCGTCCGTTTGTGACGGCCTGCCTGGGTGCCGGATTTGGCGGCGCGCTCGCGGCGCTGCTTCACATCGGCACGGTTTCTCAGGGCGTTTCCGGTCTGTTTGGCCTGCTGATCGTCGTTCCTGGCCAGCAGCTCGGCTACGTTGCCGCTATGCTGCTTGCCTATGCCGCCGGCTTTGTCCTGACGTGGTTCTTTGGCGTCGACGAGCAGAAGATCAACGAGTTTTTTGGCGAGTAGCCTGATGCTGCGCGCCATGTCATTCGAACGTCTTGACGTGCCGCAGATCTCTTGATGCTATGGTTGTGCCGGCGGGGCTAACTGCTCCGCCGGCCTTTTTTAAAGGAGCGTTGAAGCGTGAAAACGGGTATTTCGATTTATCTTTCCAGCCCTCTGCAGGATATTGAGCGGACGATTGAGCGTGGTGCTGCGGCGGGTGCGCGCTATGCGTTTACCTCGCTGCATATTCCCGAGGATGGGGGAGCGGCATATGCCGATAAGGTCCGTCATGTGCTGTCGCTGCTTTCCGCCCGCGGCATTGCGCTCATTGCCGATGTGGGGCC
>CATVZP010000139.1 GCA_958348565.1 uncultured Collinsella sp.
AGCTCTGGAATCGAATTGAAATCAGACGGCGCGGTCATGGGCGCTCCCAACAAACAATCAACGGTATCGCGACAAAAAAAGAGGGGTACGCGAACGTACCCCTCGAATATAGCCTATGCAGACGGATTGTCTACTCAGCGGTCTCCTCGGCAGCGGTCTCCTCGACAGCCTCGACCTTCTTGGGAGCAGCGGCCTTCTTGGGGGCCGGAGCAGCCTTCTTGGCCTTAGGCGTGCAAGGCTCAGTGACGAGCTCCATGATAACGATAGGAGCGTTGTCGCCCTTACGGTTACCGAGCTTCATGATGCGGGTGTAACCGCCGTTGCGGTCCTGCCACATACCCTGAGCAGCCTTGTCGAAAATCTCGGCAACGAGCTGCTTATCGCCGAGCTTGGCGATGGCCAGACGACGAGAGTGCAGGTCGCCCTTCTTGGCCCAGGTGATGATCGGATCGACGACCGAACGCAGCGCCTTAGCGCGGGTCTCGGTGGTCTTGATGCGGTCGTTCTCGAAGAGGGCCTTGGCCAGGCTCTTCTTCATGGCCTTGGTGTGGCTCGCATCGGTGCCGAGCTTCAGGCCCTTCTTAACGTTGTGACGCATGGTCTAGTTTCTCCTCAAATATGCGAAGCATTAAGCCTTCAGGCTCAGGCCCATGGACTCAAGCTTGTCCTTCACTTCCTCGATCGACTTAACACCGAAGTTACGGATGTTAAGCAGATCGTTCTCCGAGAACTCAACGAGCTGACGGACCGAGTGAATGCTGGCGCGCTTAAGGCAGTTGTAGGAACGGACGGAAAGGTCCAGATCCTCGATCTGCTTGTCCAGCTCGGCGTTGTCGTTGGTGACCTCGGGAGCGAAGATCGAAGCCTCCTCCTCGACCTCGGGGGTCTCGGCAAGGTTCATAAAGGCAGCCATATGCTGGTTGATGATATTGGCAGCCTGGACCACGGCGTCGCGCGGGGCGATGGAGCCGTTGGTCTCGATCTCGAGGACAAGGCGGTCGTAGTCGGTGTGCTGACCGACACGGCAAGCCTCAACGAGCTTGGCGCAACGGGACACCGGCGAGTAAAGCGAGTCGACGTGGATCACACCGATGGGATCGTTGTCGCGCTTGTTAGCCTCGCCAGAGACATAGCCGCGGCCATAGCCGATGCGCATGCTCATGGTGAGATGGCCACCCTCGGTGAGCGTAGCGATGTGCTGCTCGGGGTTGACCAGCTCAAACTCGGACGGAATAAAGAAGTCCGCACCGGTGACCTCGCAGGGGCCGTCAACCGAAATGGTGGCGGTCGCCTCGTCGGTCGTGCCGAGAGCCCTGAAGACAAGACCCTTGACATTCAGGACGATGTCGGTGACATCCTCGACCATGTTAGGGATGGTCATGAACTCGTGCTGCGCGCCATCGATCTGAATAGCCTCGACGGCGGCACCCTCGAGCGAGGACAGAAGAACGCGACGAAGGGAGTTACCCAGCGTATCGCCGTAGCCACGCTCGAGCGGCTCAACGGAGACACGAGCAGACGTCTCGTTAATCTCTTCGACCTGAACCTGAGGCCTAATGAATTCTGACATGTATTACCTCCAGCCTCAGCAGCCCGGATGGACTACTTAGAGTAGAGCTCGACGATGAGCTGCTCGTTGATATCACCGCTGATCTGCTCACGCGTCGGCAGAGCGAGCACGTTACCAGACAGCTTCTCGATATCGACCTCGAGCCAGCCAGGGACCTCGAAACGCTCGGAGGAAATCAGAGCCTCCTTGATGGGGAGGAGGTCACGGAACTTCTCGCCGACAGCGACGACGTCGCCGGCCTTGACGCGGTAGGACGGGATGTCCACGCGCTTGCCGTTCACGGTGAAGTGACCGTGACGGACGGACTGACGAGCCTCTTTGCGGGTGCGGGCGAAGCCAAGACGGAAGACGACGTTGTCGAGGCGAGACTCAAGGATGATCATGAGGTTCTCACCGGTGACGCCGTTCATCTTACGGGCCTTGTTGAAGTAGCCGTGGAACTGCTTCTCCAGAACGCCATAGATAAACTTGACCTTCTGCTTCTCGCGCAGCTGCATACCGTACTCAGATTCCTTGCGACGGCGCTTGGGCTGACGGATAGATTCCTTCTTGCTGCTGTAACCGAGCTCAGCGGGATCGATCCCGAGCTGACGGCAGCGCTTAAGAACAGGAGTCCTGTCGATTGCCATATTGATACGATCCTTTCAGTTACACGCGGCGACGCTTCTTGGGGCGGCAGCCGTTGTGCGGAATGGGGGTCTTGTCCTGGATGCTCGAGACCTCGAGGCCAGCAGCCTGGAGGGAGCGGATGGCGGTCTCACGACCGGAGCCGGGGCCCTTGACGAAGACGGAAACCTTCTTCATACCGTGCTCCATGGCCTGCTTGGCAGCAGCCTCGGCAGCCATCTGGGCAGCGAACGGCGTGGACTTACGGGAGCCCTTGAAGCCCACCTGGCCAGCCGACTTCCAGGAAATGACGTTGCCCTGGGGATCGGTGATCGAAACGATCGTGTTGTTAAACGTAGAACGAATGTGAGCCTGGCCCACGGAAATGTTCTTACGGTCCGCGCGCTTCAGACGGGCAGCGCGAACGTTCTTCTTAGCAGTAGCCATCTATCTAGCGCTCCTTATTTCTTCTTCTTAGCACCGATCTGACGCTTCGGGCCCTTGCGGGTACGAGCGTTAGTGTGGGTGCGCTGGCCGCGGACCGGGAGGCCCTTGCGGTGACGAAGGCCGCGGTTGCAGCCGATGTCCATAAGGCGCTTGACGTTCTGGTTGCGCTCACGGCGGAGGTCGCCCTCAACCATGATCTGGTTCTTGTCGATATAATCGCGGATGGCGTTAACCTCATCCTCGGTGAGGTCCTTAACGCGCGTATCCACGTTAACGTTGCACTCGACGCAAATCTTCGTCGCAGTGGTGCGGCCGATGCCGTAAATGTAGGTCAGACCGATCTCAACGCGCTTCTCACGCGGGAGGTCGACACCATTAATACGGGCCAACGTAGTCTCCTCTCTTAACCCTGACGCTGCTTATGACGGGGGTTCTCGCAAATGACGAGGACCTTGCCATGGCGCCTAATGATTTTGCACTTATCGCACATCTTCTTGACCGAAGGACGTACCTTCATCGTTCTTCCTTTCGGTAGCGCTCAAACTACTTCCCTACTATCTACTCGCCCAGCCGCAGGCGTTTAAAACTATGGCTGGTCTTCACACACAATCCGACCGTAGGTTGAGCTAAGCCTGCAGTCGGAAAAGGAGTGCGTGTATGCGTGCCGCTATTTATAGCGATAGGTGATGCGGCCGCGGGTCAGGTCGTACGGGGAAAGCTCCACGACAACCCTGTCACCGGGGAGAATACGGATGTAATTCATTCGGATCTTGCCAGAAATGTTGCACAGAACCGAATGACCGTTCTCGAGCTCAACCTTAAACATGGCGTTGGGCAGCGGTTCCTTTACCGTACCCTCGAGCTCAATTGCGTCTTCCTTCTTCACAAGCAATCATCTTTCTCTAGAAAACGACAGCGATTGAGTATTCTACAACACGTATGCACGCATCGTAATAACTTCGTAATGGCTCCACAACTA
>CATVZP010000140.1 GCA_958348565.1 uncultured Collinsella sp.
GAGGGGATGGGGTTTGCGCCCCGTCCCCTTTTTTGCTCTGGGGAGGGCGTGTCTGTCGCGTCGCAAATCCCAGATAAAACCTACCAAAATAAACCTGTCCCTTTTTGGCAGGTGGGAGGAGATGCGTATGATCAAGGCAGTGCTGTTTGATATGGACGGCGTGCTGGTCGATACCGAGTGGTTCTACAACCGTCGCCGCGTGGCATTTATGGAAGAGAAGGGGTTCCACTTTGACGAGATCCCCGATCTTTCGGGGTCTAACGAGCCTGCCATTTGGGAGGCGCTGGTGCCCGACGATGTTGAGCTGCGCGAGCGTCTGCGCGTGGAGTACAAGCAGGTCTATAGCCCGGTCCACCCCGTTCCGTATGCCGAGCTGCTCAACGAGCAGACGGAGCCGGTGATGCGCGAGCTGCACGAGCGCGGCGTGAAGTGTGCTATCGCGAGCTCATCCTATCGCGAGCTGATCGACGAGCTGGTGGGGATCGCTGGTATTGCCGATGTGCTGGATTACACCATCAGCGGCCACGAGTGCAGCGCGTTTAAGCCCGATCCGGAGATCTACCTGCGTGCCATGGAGGCGCTGGGGGTGGAGCCTGCCGAGTGTCTGGTTATCGAGGATTCGCCTTTGGGGATCGAGGCCGGCAAACGCTCCGGCGCCCGCGTCCTGGCACTGCGTCCGCACGAGGGCGTCAACCTGGACCAGTCGCGAGCCGATACCGTTATCGATAATCTGACCGACATTTTGACCGCTTTGTAGTGTCAATCCGCCGCGAGAAGCACGGGTTCAAACGTTTTTTGCGGCGGATTGGCTTAATTTGTCATCTATTTTGATCCGTTTGGCTTCGATTCGGGCTAAGTGAGTAGACTTTTTGGCGCAGGCCGAGCACAATGCATATCTTCCTTTGTAAAACCGCAGGTCACAGGGGTGGCGGTTTTGGGTGTGCTCGGCAGATCGTAATAAGTCTACTCACTTGTAATTTGGGCCTTTGGTCGTGGGGGTTGCTGGTCCCGCTTTGGTTGTCGAGGGAGGGTGAATTGAAGCGCCCCCGTACGCTCCATGCTACAATCGCGGGCATGCCTCACAATTAGATCTACCTTCGAAAGGAGCCTACGTGGCGAACGCCATCGATCAGCTCACGGACCGCGTGCTCGTGCTCGGCCGCCTCACCATCGTCCGCCGCGCCATTACCGCTGTGGCGGTCACCATATCCGCCATTCTTCAAACGTTTCTGATCCAGGCGTTCATTCAGCCCGCCGACCTGCTCCCGAGCGGTCTCACCGGCGTCGCGGTCCTGCTCGATCGCGTTACCTCGCTGGGCGGCGTTCATATCGACATCTCGCTCGGCATGCTCGCACTCAACATCCCCGTGGCGCTCCTATGCTGGAGCGGCATTAGCAAGCGCTTCGTCATCTTCTCGATGATGCAGGTCGTGCTCTCATCGCTGTTTCTCAACGTCTTTCACTTCGCTCCGTTTTTGGGCGACAAGATCATGCTCATCATTTTTGGCGGCGTGGTCTCGGGTCTGGGCGCTGCCATCGCGCTTAAGTCCGGCGCATCCACCGGCGGCACCGACTTTATCGCGCTGTGGGTCTCCAACCACACGGGCAAGACTATCTGGGGCGTCATCTTTGGTTTCAACTGCTTTATCTTGGCGATCTTTGGTTTTATGTTTGGCTGGGACAAGGCGGCGTACTCCATCGTGTTCCAGTTTATTTCGACCAAGACCATCGACAGCTTCTATCGTCGCTACGACCGTGTGACGCTGCAGATCACGACGCGTAAGGCAGACGAGGTCATGACCGCCTATGTTGACCATTTTCAGCATGGCATTAGCTGTGCCGAGGTCATTGGCGGATACAGCCGCGAGAAGATGTACCTGCTGCACGCCGTTGTATCGACCTACGAGAGCCAGGACATTATCAAGCTGGTGTGCGACATTGATCCCGGCGCCGTGATCAATGTGTTCCACACGCTCAACTTTGTGGGCGGCTGGTGGGGCGGCCATGTCGACGAGCCCATGCCCACGGCCGTTCCCGATCCCGACAAGCCCGCGCGCATGGCCAGCAGACAGGCGCGCCTCAGCGAGCAGGACAGCCTGCAGCAGGACGACGGCAGGTAGGGTTTTGGCATTTTGCCGGCCTGGTGCAATCCTGTCCGCTTGAGCCTCCCGAAAGCCTCGCTGCTTTCGGGAGGCTCTCGTTTGCCCAGATAAAACCTACCAAAATGAAGCTGTCGCTTTTTGGTAGGGAGGGTGTATCGTTTTATCAATATGAGGTAACATGAAACTAGACGTTATATACGTATTAGTTATTTCAATATTTCGATAAGAGTGATTAGATATGCCTGCGCCCAAAAATGCACCGCTTTACCAGCAGATTTACGACGAAATCAAGGATGCGATCGAGAAAGGTGTTTATGCGCCCAAGGAGCGTATTCCGTCCGAGCTTGAGCTTGCCGAGCAGTACGAAGTGAGCCGTATTACGGTGCGCCGCGCTGTCGAGGAGCTGTGCTCCGATGGTTACCTGGTTAAGCAGCAGGGCCGCGGCACCTTTGTCTCCACGCCGCACATCAATCGTCAGTTCCACGCCTCGACGCTGCAGACGTTTACCGCGCTGTGTGCCGACAATGGCATGAAGGCCGGCGCACATGTGGTCGATCGCCAGATTGTGCCGGCACGTCAAAACGAGATGGAGTTCTTTGGCCTGCAGAAGGACGCGCTGCTGTTGCACATCAAGCGCGTGCGTACGGCCGACGGCGAGCCCATCTTTGAGGAGAACATCTTTGTGCCGTTTGACGCCTACCGTGAGCTGTTGACGGCCGATCTTGAGGACAAGTCGATTTTTGCCGAGGTCGAGCGTGTTGGCGGAACGCCGATTGTCTCAGTTGGCTACCGCACGGCCGAGGCCGTTCGTGCCAATGCCGAGCAGGCGGCCGAGTTGGGCATTGCTCCGCACGATCCGCTGCTCAACCTGCGTGCCAGCTTTACCGGTCCCAATGGCGAGCCGGTTCTGATGGGTAAGCAGTACTACGTGGGATCACGCTACGTTATGGTGATGTAGGGTTGGTTCCGCCGTTCTAACGAACGGCGGACCGATCGACGCTGCAAACGCCCCTAAGCGGCAATCTGACGTTCAATCGTCGGTCGCGTACCAAAGTACGCTTCCCTCCTCTTTCACGTCACCTTGCTCGCTTAGGGGCGTTTTCGCTGACTTATGCTCAACCAGCGGCGTCTCCGCGCTTGTCAAGAGCTTAGTCATTGGGGACGTTCTTAAATGACTAGTCGTTGGGTGTTCCTATAGTTTTGTCAACCGTCGGGGCTACTCCCGGTAGGG
>CATVZP010000141.1 GCA_958348565.1 uncultured Collinsella sp.
TCCTGCTTAAACAGGCCGTAGCGGTAGCGCATGCCGTTGCCGTAGCCGGCAATGCCCTCGGCTGCCATGGAATCCAGGAAGCATGCGGCAAGACGGCCCAGGCCACCGTTGCCCAGAGCCGGATCGGGCTCCTGGTTCTCGATGACGGACAGGTCAAAACCCATGTCGTCGAGCGCCTCGGCGACCATGTCGCGCACACCAAAGTTGAGCAGGTAGTTGTCGAGCAGGCGGCCGATCAAAAACTCGATCGAGAAGTAGTACACGCGCTTCTTGCCCTCGGCGGTGGCGCGGGCGTCGCTCTTGGTGGCAACGGTACGGGCCTTCTCGGCCACGAGCTTGGCCAGGGCGTTAAAGCGGTCCAGGTCGCTGGCGGCCTCGACGCTCTTGCCGCTGATGCTCATGACGGCATCGCGATAGAGCTCGGTAAACTCCTGCTTGCTGTCGAAGATCTTATTCATACGTTCCTTTCCCCCGGGGATGTTTCTCCCGGAACGGTTATGACTTGTATCCTACGCCTCGGCGAGGCGGGTAATTACAGCTGTAACGGCTTTGTTACGCATCCTTGGCAGACGACTTAACAGAAGCAGACTTGGCCTTGGTAGCGGTCTTTTTGGCAGCCGGCTTCTTGGTCGCGGTAGCCTTAGCAGCGGGCTTTGCGGCTGTCTTGGCTTTGGTCGCGGTCTTGGTCTTCGCCTTGGCCGGAGCCTTCTTAGCGGCCGCAGGCTTGGGCTTCACCGAGGACGTACGCTTCTTGGGCGCAGCCTTGGGCTCCTCAACCACCGGCGGCTTGTAGCTGCTGGGACCGCGGCGCTTAAGCACCACGCCAGCCAGGCCGGGCACCTTGATTTCAATAGAGTCCATCTGCCCGTTCCAGGGATAGGGCTCGCTCGAGCAGGTATAAGGCTCTTCGCCGGCATAGCCGCTGCCGCCAAACTCGGGACGGTCGGAGTCAAAGATGACCTCCCAGTCACCTTCGCGCGGCACGCCCACACGGAAGCTCTCGTAGCTCGCCGGGTCAAAGTTGATCAGGATCACCAGGTCGTCATCGACGTCCTCGCCCTGACGTACAAAGCTCACGATGGACTGTTTGGAGTTGTCCGCATCGATCCAGGTAAATCCGTCGTCGGTGTAGCCGCGCTCGTACAGGGCGGGCTCGGCGGTGTACAGGTGGTTGAGCGCCTTGATAAACGCCTGATGATGACGGTGGGTCTCGTACTCCTCGGTCAGGAACCACTGGATGGACTCGTAGTAGCGCCATTCAATAAACTGGCCGATCTCGTTGCCCATAAAGTTGAGCTTGGCACCGGGGTGCGTCATCTGGTAGAAGGCCAGCGTGCGCAGGCCGGCAAACTGGCGCCACCAGTCGCCCGGCATGCGGCCGATGAGCGAGCACTTGCCGTGCACGACCTCGTCGTGACTGAGCGGGCAAATAAAGTTCTCGGTAAAGGCGTACATGATGGAGAACGTGAGCAGGCCGTGGTTGCCGGGGCGCCACGGAAAATCGGTCTGCATGTAGTGCAGGGTGTCGTTCATCCAACCCATGTCCCACTTGTAGTGGAAGCCCAGGCCGCCGTCCTGCGGCGGATAAGTCACGAGCGGCCACGCGGTGGACTCCTCGGCCATCATCATCACGTCGGGGTAGTGCGCCTCCACGGCGCAGTTGACCTGGCGGATAAACGCGCTGGCGTCCAGATCCTCCTCTGTGCCGTATTTGTTGAACTTCTTTTGGCCGGGATCGTCGATGCCAAAGTTGAGGTACAGCATGCTGGACACGCCGTCCATGCGAATGCCGTCCACGTGGAAGTTCTCGAGCCAGTACAGCACGTTGGAGACCAGGAAGGATCGGACCTCACCGCGGGCGAAGTCGAACTTGTGCGTGCCCCAGTTGGGGTGAATCTCGTGCTCAAACAGCATGTGGCCGTTAAAGGTGGCAAGTCCGTGGGAGTCGGCGCAAAAACCGCCGGGTACCCAGTCCATGATCACGCCGATGCCCGCCTCGTGGCACGCATCGATAAAGTGCATGAGCTGTTGCGGGTTGCCGTAACGCGACGTGGCGGCGTAGTAGCCAGTCGTCTGGTAGCCCCAGGAGCCATCGAAAGGATGCTCCATGAGCGGCATGACCTCGATATGCGTATAGCCCATGTCGCGCACGTAGTCCACGAGCTCCACCGACAGGTCGTCGTAGGTGTAGAACTCGCCGCGCTGTGCGGGGAAGGGATCCATGGGGCCGGGGTAGTTGCCGTACTCGTCCGGCTCGCCCTGCGGCGCGTCGCCGTGGCGCTTCCACGAGCCAATATGCACCTCGTAGATGTTAAGGGGCTGCGACATGTGGTTATGGCTGGCGCGGCGCTTGAGCCACGCGGCGTCGTTCCACTTGTAGCCGTCGAGGGTCCATAGCACGCTGGCGGTACCCGGGGGGCACTCGGCCTTAAAGGCGTACGGATCGGCCTTGTAGAGCTTTTCGCCCTCGTTGGTCTCGATAAGGTACTTATAGAGCTGGCCCTGCTCAGCGCCAGGAATAAAGCCTTCCCAAATAGCGCTCGTATGCATGGGCACCAGCGGGTTGGCTTGTTCATCCCAGTCGTTAAATTCGCCAATGACGTGGACGCTCTTTACGTCGGGCGCCCAAACGCAAAAGCGCCAGCCGCGCGTACGGTTCTGCGTGTCGGGGTGCGCGCCCATCTTTTCCCAGCTGCGCTCCCACGTGCCGATGCCAAATAGGTAGACATCGTCCTTGGTGAGCTCCGGTGCATGCGGGGCGGCTTTACGGGTAGCGGGCTTTTTGGTTGCTGGCTTTAGCTTTGTATCGCTCACGTTTGATCCCATCATGACGCGGCAGCGTGTTGCCTTGGTGACTAGATGCGAAAGGTCCAAGGCTGCACGAATCGAAGGGACGGCGATAGTTCTATGATTCGTTCCACCTCGCGTGCTCGGTGGAACTTTCGGCAGAAACTACGATAACACCTGTGCGTTAGTTTTATGGACGAAAGCGGATTGCGGGGGCGTTTAATCGGTAAGCGACATGTTTATACCACTGGCAGAATTGCTGTGGTAAAACTCTTGACAGTTTTACCAATTAGGGTTTCAAAACTGTTAGGCTGACGTTTGGTAAAACGTTTTTAGCAGGTTGTTTACCATTTGACATCGAAAGGCTC
>CATVZP010000142.1 GCA_958348565.1 uncultured Collinsella sp.
ATCTGCTCGTTAGCGCTCATCGGAGTACACGACCTTACCGGAGCCCTCGACGCACTTACCCACGCGGAACGGCTTCTCGCCCAGCGCGACCAGAGCCTCGGTCACGGCAGCCTCGTCCTCGGGGGCGACGATCAGGCACAGGCCGACGCCCATGTTGAAGGTCTTGCATGCCTCGTTGGGCGCGAGCTCGGCCTGACGCGACACGTAAGTAATGACGGGCGGAACGTCCCAACCCATCTCGGCGCCGCTGCGGGTGACCACGGCGTCGACGTCGTCGGCGAGCGCGCGGTTGAGGTTCTCGGTGATGCCGCCGCCGGTAATGTGGGCGATGGCGTGCACGTTGGCGCCGCCGCGCAGCAGCTCCAGAATCGGCTTGACGTAGATGCGCGTGGGAGCCAGCAGGGCGTCGGCCAGCGAAGCACCGCCGAGCTCCTCGAGCGGACGGCTCAGCTCCTCGGCCTTAGCGGCAGCCTCGGGCGTACCCGGCTTGATGCCGTCGACACCGATGACCTTGCGTACGAGTGAGTATCCGTTGGAGTGCACACCGGTGGAGGGCAGGCCCAGGATCACATCGCCGGGGCGAACGTTCGCGGGATCGAGCATCTTGGGACGATCGACAACACCCACGGTAAAGCCGGCGAGGTCGTAATCGACGGGGGCCATGACGCCCGGGTGCTCGGCCATCTCGCCGCCCACGAGCGCGCAGCCCGCGAGCTTGCAGCCGTCGGCCACGCCCTTGATGATCTTTGCCATGTGCTCGGCCTCAATGTGGCCGATGGCGACGTAGTCCAGGAAGAACAGCGGCTCGGCGCCCGAAGCCAAAATGTCGTTGACGCACATGGCGACCAGGTCCTGGCCCACCGTCTCGTGACGGTCCATGATCTGGGCGAGCACGAGCTTGGTACCCACGCCGTCGGTGCCGCTGATCAAGATCGGGTCTTCCATATCCTTAAGCGCGGCGGCCGAGAACAGGCCACCAAAGCCGCCGATGCCGCCGATAACCTCGGGGCGGTTGGTGTCCTTGACCATCTGCTTAATAGCGTCGACGGCGCGGCCACCCTCGGCGGTATCGACGCCGGCGTCCTCGTACGTCACATGCTTGCTGTCGCTCATCTGAGCCTTCCTCTCCCACTACCGTGGCGCCGCGCGGGCGCCAAACGGTGCTCATAGTTGCGTTCATTTTGGCGCGCGCCATAACAGCACGCGCCGTCATATCAACAAAACAGCAGGTAAAACCTACCAAAAATAAACCTGTCCCCACATGGCAGGTTTTAGGCCTCGCCGTGCTCCTCTTCCCAGCTGCGGTCGTCGTATTTCTCGACCACGGCGTCGTCGTCAAAGTGCAGCGGCTTGTCCAGGTTGCGGGGCTTAAAGCCCTCCATGAACTTGTCACGGCCAAAGCTCTCGGGAATCGCCACGGGATAGCGGCCGGTAAAGCACGCGTCGCAATAGCCGCCCTTGGGCATGACCTTCAGCAGGCCCTCGACCGAAAGGAAGGCCAGCGAATCGGCGCCGATATACTCGCAAATCTCGTCGACCGTCTTGTTGGCGCTGATAAGCTGCGACTGCACGTCGGTATCGATACCGTAGAAGCACGGCCAGATGACCTCGGGCGAGTTGATGCGGATATGAATCTCCTTGGCGCCGGCGTTGCGCAGCATCTTGACGAGCTGCACCATGGTGGTGCCGCGCACGATGGAGTCGTCGATGACGACCAGGCGCTTGCCCTCGATGTTGTCACGCAGCGGGTTGAGCTTCATACGCACGCCCATGGCACGCAACTCCTGCGTAGGCTCGATAAACGTACGGCCCACATAGCGGTTCTTGATGAGGCCCTCGCCAAAGGGAATGCCACTCTCGTGCGAATAGCCCTCCGCGGGCGGCAGACCGGAGTCGGGCACGCCGATGACCAGGTCGGCCTCGACGGGCTCCTCATGTGCCAGCTGACGACCCATGTCATAACGGCAGGCGTAGACGCTCTTGCCGTTCATGATGGAATCGGGGCGAGCGAAGTAGACCTGCTCAAAGATGCAGTTAGCAGGCTCTTCGGCGGCAGGCACGCCCTGCTCGGACACAAGGCCCTCGGCGCTGATGCGCAAAATCTCACCGGGACGGACGTCGCGGACGTACTCGGCGCCCACAATGTCGAGCGCACAAGTCTCGGAGGCGACGACCCAGCCGCCGGCGCGGGTGACATGGGTGGTGGCGTCGACCGTCGCGGCGCCGTCCTGCGACGGCAGCTGCGAAACGGATGCGGCATCGGCCTGGTCCAGGCCCTCATCCACCAGCTTACCCAGCACGAGCGGGCGAATGCCGTGCGGGTCGCGGAATGCGTAGAGCGCCTGCTCGTTGATGAGCGTCATGGCGTAGCCGCCGCGCACGAGCTCCATGGTCTTGCGAATGCCCTCGCGCAGGTGGCCTGTACGCTGGGTAAAGTAGCCAATGAGTTTAGTCGCGACCTCGGAATCCGAGTTGGAGAGGAACGGCACGCCCAGTTCGATCAGCTGGCGGCGCAACTCGTCGGTGTTGACGAGGGTGCCGTTGTGCGCGAGCGCGATAATGACGCTATTGATGGTAGAGAGGTGCGGCTGAGAGGCTTCCCAGCTCTTGGCGCCGGCGGTGCCGTAGCGCACATGACCCACGGCCAGCTGACCGGAGAGCGTCGACAAGTCGGCATTGGAGAACACGCGGTCGAGCAGGCCCAGATCCTTGCGGACCATAACCGTACCGCCGTCACCAACAGCGATTCCCGCCGATTCTTGGCCACGGTGCTGCAGTGCACGCAGGCCAAAGTACGTCAGTCGAGCCACGTCGCGATCGGGCGCCCAGACACCAAAAACGCCGCATTCCTCATGCAGCTGGTCAGAGTCCGGATCATACGTCGACATGGCGTTCACCTGTCCCGCGGCACGCTCGGCCGCGCGGATGGTTTCTTGAGACATGGCATCCCCTCAGAGCCTCGTATTTTGGCGTTACCCGCCTTATTATACGCACGGCGCGACGCGCTCCCC
>CATVZP010000143.1 GCA_958348565.1 uncultured Collinsella sp.
CCGAGCCCTGCATGGTGAGCGCACAGCCCAGGGCACGCACGCGGTCGCCCAGGTCCACGGCCAGCGGCTTGTCGCGCCAGCCGATCATGTCCATCGCGCGCAGCAGGCAACGGTCGAGCGCGCAGGCGTTGAGTTTCTCGTTGTAGTACTGCGGCATGGTCTCGCCCTCGCGCACGATGTTCTTAAGGCGCAGGTCGGCGGGGTCCATGTGCAGCATGTCGGCGAGCTCGTTGACGGCGCTCTCCACGGCAAACTGGCCCTGGGTGGCACCGTAGCCGCGATACGCGCCGCCGCGGTTGGTATTGGTGTAGACGGCGTCCCAGCTAAAGCGGCTCGCCTTCACATGGTTGTAGATGGGCAGGCTCTTGTGGCCCGAGAGGCCGATCGTCGTGGTGGCATGCTCGCCGTACGCGCCGGCGTTGGACAACGTGTGCAGGTCGATGGCCGTGATGGTGCCGTCGTTCATGGCGCCCAGCTTAACGGTCATCTGCATCTGGTGGCGCGAGTTGCCCGCAGTGATGGTCTCCTCGCGGGTGTAGCAGCAATAGCTCGGACGGCCAGTCTGCTGGGTGACAAACGCCACGAAGATCTCGCAGCAGCCCGTCTGCTTGGAGCCAAAGCCGCCACCGATGCGCGGCTTAATAACTTGCACCTGCGACTGTGGAATGTCGAGCGACTGCGCGACCATGCGGCGCACGTGGAAGGGCACCTGTGTAGAAGTGGTCACCGAGATGCGCCCAAACGCGTCGGTCGTCGCAAAGGCGCGGAAGGTCTCCATGGGCGCGGTCTGCGTGGCCTGGCTGGTGTAGGTGCGCTCAAAGACGATGTCACTCTGGGCGAAGGCCTCGTCCAGATCGCCATAATCGCTGGTACCGCTGCACACCAGGTTGCGAGCAACGTCGCCGCCCTGCGGGAACATAAAGGTCACGTCGCCCTCGGGGTGGACCACGATGTCGTTATCGAGCGCCTGGGTAAAGTCGAGCAGTGGCTCGAGCACCTCATAGTCGACCTTGATGAGCTTGAGCGCCTTATCGGCGGCCTCCTCGGTCTCGGCGGCGACAATCGCCACTTCCTCGTTTTGGTAGCGCACCAGGTTCTCGAGGATCAGGCGGTCGTAGGGACTCGGCTGCGGATAGCTCTGGCCGGCAATGGTAAAGCGGCGCTTGGGCACGTCCTCGTAGGTGTAGACGCCCACAACGCCCGGCACCTTAAGGGCGCGAGACGTGTCGATGGAGCGGATCTTGGCGCGGGCATAGGGGCTGCGCTTGAGTTTGACGATGAGCGCGCCGGCGGGCACCATATCGCCCGTGTAGACGGGACGGCCCTCGAGCAGGGCCTTCGAATCCTTCTTGGGCTGCTTGTGGGTGATTTGCTTGTACGAGACGCCATCGCAGCTGGTGTCGTTGACCGGCAGCTCGGGCATCTCAAAGCCAACCTGCACGCCAGATTCGTTGAGGAAGCGCACGATGGCGCGCAGCTGGCTCTCGTAGCCGCTGCAACGGCAGAGGTTGCCGGCGAGCTGGCGCGAGAGCTCCTCGCGCGTGGCGACGAGGCTCGGGTCCTCCTTGGCGGCGCGGGCGAGCGCCAGCACGTTCATGATGAGGCCGGGGGCGCAAAAACCGCACTGCTCGGCACCTTCGGCAGCCATCGCACGGGCGAGTGCCTCGGACTCGGCCTTAAGGCCCTCAAGCGTGGTGATGGAGCGGCCCTCGACGCGCGCCGCGGGAACCGAGCAGCTCAGTACCGGATCGCCGTCGAGCCACACCGTGCACAGGCCGCAGTTGGTGGTCTCGCAGGCGCAACGCACCGACGCGCAGCCCTGCTCGCGCAACAGCGCAAAGAGCATGGTGTCGGGGGCAATCTGAACCTTGACCTTGCGGCCGTTGAGCGTAAAGGAAAGATCGATGAGTTTGGCAGCCATTAGCGCACCTCGCTAGAATCGACGCCGGGCACGCGGCGGCAGGAATACTCGTCCGTGGCGAACTTAGGAATCTGCACGGTCTCGAGCTCGCGGGCAAGCGCGGCCGAAAGCTCGATACCGGCGGCGCGGCGCACGGCCTGCACGGAAAGCGGCGCCGAGATGCGACGGCGGTAGTCGGCTGAGCCCCACAGGTTGGTGCCGTAGCTCAGCGCGCGCACGGACGCGGCAAGGGCACGCAGCTCATCCTCGGAAGGCTGCTCGTTCACCAAGCCGCATGCCTCGCCCTGCAGCAGGGTCGCGCGCAGCGGACGGGCACCCACGGTGACATGCCAGCTGTTGTCCCACCAGGCGGCGGTGACATTGAGCGAGGGGAAGTCGGTCGCGGCCTTGCGCACGGCCTCATAGCTCGCGCGGTAGTCGTGCTTAACGACCACGACGCGCTCGATCACGTCGCGCACGTAGCCCATGTCAACGAACTCGGCGAGCGGAACGCGGCCGGCACCCGTCAGCTCAACATAGGAATCGAGCGCGAGGAAGGCAGAGAGAACGTCCGAGAAGCCAAAGCGGCCGTAGATGCTGCCGCCCACCGTGGCGGTATTGCGCAGCTGCACGCCCACGATGTCGTGGACGGCGAACTCAAAGACATTGTTGACAAGCGCGTTGAGCCCGGCATGACGCTCGAGCTGGCGCAGGGTGCACATGGCACCGATGCGAAACTCGGTCTCGGTCTCCTCGATCTGATCGAGTCCGCAGGCCGAAAGGTCAATCGCCGTCGCCACACGACGCGAACCCAGGCGCATCCAGATGCCGCCGCCCACAATCTTGTTGTTGCGGTTCTTCTGCAAGAGCTCATAGGCTTCGGCCGCGTTTCCAACACGGACGTAGGTACCGAACTTGAGCACGTTCTCCCCCATCTCTTCACTTGTCCAGTACTTTTAAGTGTACCAAACGAGGGGCCGCCGCCATCGTCACCATAGAAAAAGGCTCCCAGCCGGATAGCTGGGAGCCTCATCATATGCTATATCGAGCGAAGATTTAGCAGACGCCCTGGGCGAGCATGGCGTCGGCGACCTTCAGGAAGCCG
>CATVZP010000144.1 GCA_958348565.1 uncultured Collinsella sp.
TGATTTCCTTGACCGTCTCGTCGGGCACATCGGGGTGCGTGCGGATATACATCAACAACCCCATGATGAGGGTGTAGAACGTCTCGTAGACATGGTCGATGCGTAGCTCATGATGGGCGACAAAATCCACCACGGTGGTGTCGCAGATATACTGCGCCACGCGTTGGACCACGTTGTGCAGAAAGCCGCCGTAGAGCGCACCGCTGCTGGAGGTGAGCGTACTCGGCAGCTCATGGCCGCTGGCGACCAGGCGCTTAAAGAGCGGGGCGACGGTGTCGAGTGCGCCCTCGATATCGCCGACGGTGCGGTTGGCATTCCACTGCTCGAGCTCGGAGATAAAACCGTCGATTGCCTCGTCCATGACGGCGGTGACGGCGGCGTCCATGTCGGCGAAGTAGTGGTAGAACAGCGAGCGCGTGCAGCCGGCTCGCTTGGCCACGGCCGATACCGATAGGTGGGACACGCCCAGCTCGGAGCTTACGGTGCGCACGGCGGCGAGGATCTCGCGACGGCGTTCGTCGCCCGTCAAGCGCTTTGCCGCGCTGTCGGATGCGGGGACGGCATTGACCACAGAGGTATCTGCTGTGTTGTTGCCCATGCGTTTGCCGCCTTTCATCCTCTTTTGCCTGACCGTTCGCCTAACAGTCTTGAATATTGTTGACGGTTCGTCAATACTATTTTTGACACAATGTCAACAATGGCGGGTGAACGGCATGGGGGCATGTCCGGCCTGCAAAAATGAGGGGTGCCGCGGTCTCGCCGGGCTGTGGCAAGAGAAGGGACAACCATGATTCTCAACGGACCGGGGATTAGCTATACCGAGCCCGATATCGGCGCGGAGTTCGTGCCGCCGATACCGGAGCATCCGCGCGAGGCCATCGTCAAACTGTGCGAGCACTGCACCAACCGCCTGCTGCATCGCGACGAGCTGCTGGGCTACGAGTACTGGTCGTTTGCCGAGGCCGCGACTGACGAGCAGGCCGAAGTGCTCTGCAAGATGAAGATGCGCCGTCCCTATACGCTGCCCGAGATGGTCAAGCTCACCGGCATGCCCGAGGGCGATATCGAGAAGATGCTCGACGATATGAGCTACACGGGCCTGCTCGAGTACAACTGGGAAAACCCCGAGCGCGCCAAGCAGTGGGTTCTGCCCATGCTGGTGCCGGGTTCTGCCGAGTTCCTCAACATGCGCGTGGGCCAGCTCGAGGAGCATCCGGTCTATGCCAAGTTCTTTGAGCAGGCATCCAAAGGCCCGCTGTCCAAGGCTACGCCGATGGTGCCGCCCGGAGGCGCCGGTATCGGCATGCACGTCATTCCGGTCGAGAAGGCCATTGACGCCGCGAGCACCTCGGTGCCGATTGAGCATATCGAGCACTGGCTCGACAAATACGAGGGTAAGTATGCCGCCAGCACCTGCAGCTGCCGCGCGAGCCGTCGCGTGATGGGTGAGGGCTGTGCAGACGACCCGGCCGATTGGTGCATCGCCGTGGGCGATATGGCCGACTACGTGGTCGAGACCGATCGTGGCCATTACGTGACCCGCGACGAGGTTTACGACATCCTGCGCCAGGCCGAGGACAACGGCTTTGTGCACCAGATCACCAACATCGACGGCGAGAACAAGATCTTCGCCATCTGCAACTGCAACGTCAACGTGTGCTACGCCCTGCGCACCTCGCAGCTGTTCAACACGCCCAACCTGTCGCGCTCGGCCTATGTCGCCAAGGTCGAAAAGGACAAGTGCGTGGCCTGCGGTCGCTGCGTTGAGGTGTGTCCGGCCGGTGCCGCTAAGCTGGGCCAGAAGCTCTGCAGCAAAAAGGCCGGCGGACAGGTACCCGAATATCCGCGCCAGGAGCTGCCCGATGCCACCAAGTGGGATCACACCAAGTGGTCGCCCAACTACCGCAACGACAACCGTATCGAGACGCACGAGTCCGGCACCGCGCCCTGCAAGACGGCCTGCCCCGCGCATGTCGCCGTTCAGGGCTACTTAAAGCTCGCGGCGCAGGGTCGCTATGACGAGGCGCTGGCGCTCATCAAGCGCGAGAACCCGCTGCCCGCTATCTGCGGCCGCGTGTGCAATCGCCGCTGCGAGGATGCCTGCACCCGCGGTCGCGTGGACGAGGCCGTGGCTATCGACGAGGTCAAGAAGTTTATCGCCCAGCGCGATCTGGACGCCGCGACCCGCTATGTCCCGCCCGTGGTGACCCCGACGCGTGCCGGCGGCTTCGACCAGAAGATCGCCATCATCGGTGCCGGCCCGGCCGGTCTGTCCTGCGCCTTCTATCTGGCTGAGAAGGGCTACAAGCCCGTCGTATTCGAGAAGAACGAGCGCCCGGGCGGCATGCTCACCTACGGCATTCCCAGCTTTAAGCTGCAGAAGGATGTTATCGAGGCCGAGGTCGAGGTCATTCGCCTGATGGGCGCCGAGTTCCGCTATGGCGTGGAGGTCGGTCGCGATGTGACACTCGACGAGCTGCGCGAGCAGGGCTTTAAGGCCTTCTACGTGGCTATTGGCTGCCAGGGCGGCCGCCTCGCCGGTATTCCGGGCGAGGATGCCGAGGACGTGACCGTGGCCGTCGACTTTTTGCGCGAGGTCAACAGCGGCAAGATCGACGCGCTACCCGGCCGCACCATCGTAGTGGGCGGCGGCAACGTGGCTATCGACGTGGCCCGCAACGCCTGCCGTCTGGGCTCCGAGCATGTTGAGATGTTCTGCCTGGAGAGCGAGGCCCAGATGCCCGCGAGCGAGGAGGAGCGTCGCGAGGCCATCGAGGACGGCGCGCACATCAGCTGCGGCTGGGGCCCCAAGGAGGTCCATCTGGACGAGACCGGCCGTGTGTGCGGTATCACCTTCAAGCGCTGCACGCGTGTCTTTGACGACGAGGGCCGTTTTGCGCCCGAGTACGACGAGAACGATCTGCGCCGTGTCGATGCCGACCGCGTCGTCATGTCGATTGGCCAGTCCATTGTGTGGGGCGACCTGCTGGCTGGCTCCAAGG
>CATVZP010000145.1 GCA_958348565.1 uncultured Collinsella sp.
TGATTTCCTTGACCGTCTCGTCGGGCACATCGGGGTGCGTGCGGATATACATCAAAAGACCCATGATGAGGGTGTAGAACGTCTCGTAGACATGGTCGATGCGTAGCTCGTGATGGGCGACAAAGTCCACCACGGTGGTGTCGCAGATATACTGCGCCACGCGCTGAACCACGTTGTGCAGAAAGCCGCCGTAGAGTGCGCCGCTGTTGGAGGTCAGAGTGTGCGGCAGTTCGTGGCCGCTGGCGACCAGACGCTTAAAGAGCGGCGCGACAGTGTCGAGCGCGCCCTCGATATCGCCGACGGTGCGGTTGGCATTCCACTGCTCGAGCTCGGAGATAAAACCGTCGATTGCCTCGTCCATGACGGCGGTGACGGCGGCGTCCATGTCGGCGAAGTAGTGGTAGAACAGCGAGCGCGTGCAGCCGGCTCGCTTGGCCACGGCCGATACCGATAGGTGGGACACGCCCAGCTCGGAGCTTACGGTGCGCACGGCGGCGAGGATCTCGCGACGGCGTTCGTCGCCCGTCAAGCGCTTTGCCGCGCTGTCGGATGCGGGGACGGCATTGACCACAGAGGTATCTGCTGTGTTGTTGCCCATGCGTTTGCCGCCTTTCATCCTCTTTTGCCTGACCGTTCGCCTAACAGTCTTGAATATTGTTGACGGTTCGTCAATACTATTTTTGACACAATGTCAACAATGGCGGGTGAACGGCATGGGGGCATGTCCGGCCTGCAAAAATGAGGGGTGCCGCGGTCTCGCCGGGCTGTGGCAAGAGAAGGGACAACCATGATTCTCAACGGACCGGGGATTAGCTATACCGAGCCCGATATCGGCGCGGAGTTCGTGCCGCCGATACCGGAGCATCCGCGCGAGGCCATCGTCAAACTGTGCGAGCACTGCACCAACCGCCTGCTGCATCGCGACGAGCTGCTGGGCTACGAGTACTGGTCGTTTGCCGAGGCCGCGACTGACGAGCAGGCCGAAGTGCTCTGCAAGATGAAGATGCGCCGTCCCTATACGCTGCCCGAGATGGTCAAGCTCACCGGCATGCCCGAGGGCGATATCGAGAAGATGCTCGACGATATGAGCTACACGGGCCTGCTCGAGTACAACTGGGAAAACCCCGAGCGCGCCAAGCAGTGGGTTCTGCCCATGCTGGTGCCGGGTTCTGCCGAGTTCCTCAACATGCGCGTGGGCCAGCTCGAGGAGCATCCGGTCTATGCCAAGTTCTTTGAGCAGGCATCCAAAGGCCCGCTGTCCAAGGCTACGCCGATGGTGCCGCCCGGAGGCGCCGGTATCGGCATGCACGTCATTCCGGTCGAGAAGGCCATTGACGCCGCGAGCACCTCGGTGCCGATTGAGCATATCGAGCACTGGCTCGACAAATACGAGGGTAAGTATGCCGCCAGCACCTGCAGCTGCCGCGCGAGCCGTCGCGTGATGGGTGAGGGCTGTGCAGACGACCCGGCCGATTGGTGCATCGCCGTGGGCGATATGGCCGACTACGTGGTCGAGACCGATCGTGGCCATTACGTGACCCGCGACGAGGTTTACGACATCCTGCGCCAGGCCGAGGACAACGGCTTTGTGCACCAGATCACCAACATCGACGGCGAGAACAAGATCTTCGCCATCTGCAACTGCAACGTCAACGTGTGCTACGCCCTGCGCACCTCGCAGCTGTTCAACACGCCCAACCTGTCGCGCTCGGCCTATGTCGCCAAGGTCGAAAAGGACAAGTGCGTGGCCTGCGGTCGCTGCGTTGAGGTGTGTCCGGCCGGTGCCGCTAAGCTGGGCCAGAAGCTCTGCAGCAAAAAGGCCGGCGGACAGGTACCCGAATATCCGCGCCAGGAGCTGCCCGATGCCACCAAGTGGGATCACACCAAGTGGTCGCCCAACTACCGCAACGACAACCGTATCGAGACGCACGAGTCCGGCACCGCGCCCTGCAAGACGGCCTGCCCCGCGCATGTCGCCGTTCAGGGCTACTTAAAGCTCGCGGCGCAGGGTCGCTATGACGAGGCGCTGGCGCTCATCAAGCGCGAGAACCCGCTGCCCGCTATCTGCGGCCGCGTGTGCAATCGCCGCTGCGAGGATGCCTGCACCCGCGGTCGCGTGGACGAGGCCGTGGCTATCGACGAGGTCAAGAAGTTTATCGCCCAGCGCGATCTGGACGCCGCGACCCGCTATGTCCCGCCCGTGGTGACCCCGACGCGTGCCGGCGGCTTCGACCAGAAGATCGCCATCATCGGTGCCGGCCCGGCCGGTCTGTCCTGCGCCTTCTATCTGGCTGAGAAGGGCTACAAGCCCGTCGTATTCGAGAAGAACGAGCGCCCGGGCGGCATGCTCACCTACGGCATTCCCAGCTTTAAGCTGCAGAAGGACGTTATCGAGGCCGAGGTCGAGGTTATTCGCCTGATGGGTGCCGAGTTCCGCTATGGCGTGGAGGTCGGTCGCGATGTGACGCTCGATGAGCTGCGCGAGCAGGGCTTTAAGGCCTTTTATGTTGCCATCGGCTGCCAGGGCGGCCGCCTTGCCGGTATTCCGGGCGAGGATGCCGAGGACGTGACCGTGGCCGTCGACTTCTTGCGCGAGGTCAACAGCGGCAAGATCGACGCGCTGCCCGGCCGCACCATCGTGGTGGGCGGCGGCAACGTGGCCATCGACGTGGCCCGCAACGCCTGCCGCCTGGGCTCCGAGCACGTTGAGATGTTCTGCCTGGAGAGCGAGGCGCAGATGCCCGCCAGCGAGGAAGAGCGCCGCGAGGCCGTTGAGGACGGCGCACACATCAGCTGCGGTTGGGGTCCCAAGGAGGTTCACCTGGACGAGGCCGGTCGTGTGTGCGGTATCACCTTTAAGCGCTGCACGCGTGTCTTTGACGACGAGGGCCGGTTTGCGCCCGAGTACGACGAGAGCGACCTGCGTCGTGTCGATGCCGACCGTGTTGTCATGTCGATTGGCCAGTCCATTGTGTGGGGCGACCTGCTGGCTGGCTCCAAGG
>CATVZP010000146.1 GCA_958348565.1 uncultured Collinsella sp.
AGCATCATGACGAGCACGCCGATAATCTGCGTCACCGACGTGATGAGCTGCGTCACGCTCTGGTTGAGCGACTGGCCCAGCGTATCGACGTCGTTGGTGATGCGGCTGAGTACGTCGCCCTTGCTGTGGCCGTTAAAGTAACTCATCGGAACAACGGCGATCTTGGCGGCGATCTCCTTGCGCATGCGGTAGCAAATCTTTTGCGTGACGCCGGTCATAAGCCAGCCTTGGATGAGGCTGCAGACAGAGCTTGCCAGATACAGGCAGAGCAAAAAGCCGAGCGTCTTGGCGATCCAGGCAAAGTCGACATCGCCGGTGCCGTTGACCTTGGCAACCAGACCCTCGAACAGTTTGGTGGTAACCTGGCCGAGCACCTTGGGCCCCACAATGTTAAAGATGACCGAGCATACGGCAAAGGCGACGGCGGTAAACACGGCAATCTTGTGCTGGCCGATATAGCCGAGCAGCTGCCTCATGGTGCCCTTAAAGTCCTTGGCCTTTTCGCCGCGACGCATGCCGCCCATGCGGCCCATGGGTCCACGCTGGCGGGTGGGCTTGGGAATCTGAGTCTTGGTCTCGTCTGCCATTAGCGCTTGCCTCCTTCCATAACGGCTGCAATTTCTTCTTGGGTAAGCCCCAGCTCCTCGGCGGAAAGCTGCGACTGTGCGATCTCCAGGTACGCCGGGCAGCTGTGCAGCAGCTCCTCGTGCGTACCGGTGCCCACCACGTGGCCGTCGTCGAGCACAATGATCTGGTCGGCGTGCATGATGGTCGCGATGCGCTGGGCCACGACCACGAGCGCGGCGTCAGTGACGTTTTTGGCCAGCTCCTCGCGTAGGCGCGCGTCGGTCTTGTAGTCGAGGGCACTAAACGAGTCATCGAACACCACGACCTCGGGCTTTTTGGCCAACGCGCGGGCGATGGCCAGACGCTGGCGCTGACCACCCGAAACATTGGAGCCGCCCTGGCTTATAGGGGAGTCGTACCCGTCCTCGCGCTCGGCGATAAAGTCCTCCGCCTGGGCGACGCGTGCTGCCTGGCGCATATCCTCGTCACTCACCATGTCGCCGGCAAACTTGAGGTTGCTCTCGACGGTGCCCGAGAACAGACGTCCCTGCTGCGGGATATAGCCAATGCGGTGGCGCAGCTCGGAAAGGGTCATGTCGCGCACGTCGATGCCGTCGAGCGAAATGCTGCCGCCCGTGACGTCGTACAGGCGCGGAATCAGCTGTACGAGCGTGGACTTGCCCGAGCCCGTGGAGCCAATGATGCCGAGCATCTGACCGGCGTGCGTGGTGAAGTTCACGCCGCTGATGACGTCGGCGCGGGCATCGGGATACTGGAAGCTCACGTCACGGAAGGTGAGCTCACCGCGCGGCGCGCTGGCAGCAGGCAGTTTGGGCGAGGCAGGGTCGTTGATGCTCGTGGGGCAGGTGATGACCTCTTCCACGCGCTCGGCTGCGACCTCGGCGCGGGGCAGGATGACCGAAACCATGGTGAGGATCATAAACGCCATGACGATCTGCATGGTGTAGGAGATAAACGCCATCATGTTGCCGACCTGCATCACGCCGTCGGACACGCCCTGCGCGCCAAACCAGACGATGAGCACGGTGATGCAGTTCATGACGAGCATCATGAGCGGCATCATAAAGCTCATAGCGCGGTTGGTGTAGAGCTGCGTGGTCATCAGGTCGAGCGAAGCCTTGTCAAAACGCTCGAGCTCATGCTCCTCGCGGTTGAACGAGCGGATGGGCATAAGGCCGTCGAGCAGCTCGCGGGCGGTAAGGTTCACGCGGTCCACAAAGCTTTGCATCTTTTTGAACTTGGGCATAGTGAGGCCCATGAGCACGCCGACGACGGCCGAGACCGCGATGATGGCAACGGCGATGGTCCACTCCAGGCCGGTGTGGTTGGCCAGGACGCGCATGACAGCGACGATGCCCATGACGGGGGCCATAAGACACATGCGGATAAACAGGGTTGCGGCCATCTGAATCTGCTGAATGTCGTTGGTGCAGCGGGTGATGAGCGAGGCCTGGCTAAACTTGCCCACCTCGGCCGGCGAGAAGTGCATAACCTTGTTGAAGGTCTCGCGGCGCAGGTCGCGGGCGATGGAGCAGGCGGTGCGCGAAGCCACGGCGCCGGTCAGGATGGTGGCGACCAGCGACACCAGACACAGACCAAACATCGTGGTCGCCATGCGGCCCAGGTAGGCGTTCTGCACGTCGGCGGGGTCGATGCCCTGCGCCTTGTACTCGTCCTGTACATAGCTCACGGCGCGCTGAGTGACGATGGAGCCCGACATGGAGCCCATTTTATCCGCCATTTCGTTGGCGCCCTCGACGAGCTTGCTTTGGTCTACCAGACCGCCCTCGACACCCAGGCGCAGGCTCTTCATGGTGATCTTACCGCCGTCGGCATCAATCTGCTTTTGCATGTTCTGCGCCGCCGCGGCCTTCTGCTGCATCTCGGCGAGCTGCTCGGGTGTCATCGCTGCCATTTGCTCGGGGGTGGGCATGGCCTGGGCAGCGTTGTCGTCTTTCTCGCTGGACGAGCCCATCATGTCGCCCATGGAGTCGACGTCGATACCCTGGTCGAGCGAAAGGACGACGGTCTCGGGCAGGCTCATAATGTCGGCAATCTTGCCTCCATCGGCACGCTCTTCCTCGGTGCCCATGTACGTTCGAATGCCGTTTTTGTCAGCCTTGCTAAACACGGCCTCCACAGCCTTGGCGTCCTTGGCGCTCATAAAGAGTTCGAGGTTGTCGAGCGATTCGGCGCGAATGGTGTCAGGCACGGGCGAGGCGATGCCGCCTTGCTGCACGCCCACGTCGACGATATCGCTCATGTAGGTAGGCAGTGCTAGATCGGCGTTGCAACTGATTACGATAAGTACGATAGCTGCGAACAGTGCCAGGATATGCTTTTTAAAGAGCTTGAGAATCCTCACTCGGCATCTCTCCTTTCTTGATTGCGGTCGATAATTTCGTTGGCACG
>CATVZP010000147.1 GCA_958348565.1 uncultured Collinsella sp.
GCCACCGTCGCCTGCGCTGTCGCCGTCGAGGAGGCCCTCAAGGCCTAATCGCGCCTGCGCGATGCTCATATAGTTGAGCTTTGGAGCCGCTACCTTTCGAGGTGGCGGCTCTTTTTGTTTGCGCTGTCGCAGGGCAGCTAATGCCGATATATCAGTTGAGGCGAAATACGAGATGTGATGAGATGGAGCGTCAGAGCGTCCATGACGCCCACGCGCCATATTCGCCCTTTACCGATTTATCCAATCTTTGCGACACCTTTGCCAATCACCCATGCAACAATGCGCCGGACGAGAAAGGAATCCGATGGAATCGACTGATGTACTGGTAATTGGATCTGGCATTGCGGGCCTTTGCGCCGCCATCGAAGCAGCACGCACGGGTGTAACCGTCGCTGTGGCAAGCGCAGGCAAGACCATGAGCGGATCGAGCTTCTTCCCGGGAACCTGGGGTCTCGGCCTTATTGGACCCGTCGACGAAGACGACGAACAGGACCTCATCGACACCATCCAGACCGTCGGCGGCGGCGTTGCCGACCCTACGCTCGTCCAGGCGTTTGTCCACGGTATTCCTCAGGCCATCCAATGGCTCGAGCAGGATCTAGGTGTTGAGCTCCAGCGTCCGCAAAGTGCCGAGAGCGCCCAGCAGAAGCAGTTTATCCCCTGCTTTGACCATAAGACGCGTATGTGGCGCGGCCTCACCCGCAAGCCGCTTGAAAACGCTCTGTCGGCCCAGGTCGAGTCACTTGGCATTCGCTTGCTCCCCCGCCACGAGCTTATCGACCTTATTGAGGGCACAACCGGAAAGATTGCCGGCGCCGTACTCTACGACCGCGCAAACGAGCATCTCGTGCCTATGGCAGCTAAGGCCACCATCATCGCAGCCGGCGGCACGGGTGGCCTATTCGAGCGTAGCCTCACTTCCGCCGACGTGCTCAGCTCATCACAGGCCATCGCGCGGGCGCACGGTGCGTCCCTTACTAATATAGAGTTCATGCAGATGATGCCGGGCTTCATCGAGCCCAAGCGCAACCTTGTCTTTAACGAGAAGACCTGGCGCTACGTACATGTAGACCAGCCGGTCGATATCGCCGACGACAAGCTAGACAATCTGCTTGAACAGCGCTCCGGATATGGCCCCTTCACGTCACGCTTGGCTTCCCGCGCCATCGATCTTGCCATCGATCAAGCAGGCGCCGAAGGCCTGGCGCTCCACTACGACTTCCCCCGCGAGGACGTTCCTGAGTTTGTAGAGACCTTTGCCACCTGGCTGCAAGACGAGCACGGCATCGCGCCGACCGACGAGATGCGCGTGGCGATGTATGCCCACGCCGCCAACGGCGGTATCAAAATCGACAAGACAGCCTTCACGGGCGTCGAAGGCCTCTATGCCTGCGGCGAGGCGACAGGCGGCATGCACGGCGCTGATCGCATCGGAGGCCTGTCGAGCGCCAACGGCATCGTATTTGGGCGCATCGCGGGCGCATCGGCAGCCCTTGCAGCGCAGAAAGAGCCTGAAGCAGACCCAAAGGCGGATATCGCCCTCCCCCAGTACGGCATTGCCACGACAGATGCCGAACGCCTGACACACAGCCTTAAGCACACGATGAGTACCCATTGCATGATCAACCGCACCGAGACAGGCCTATCCGAGGCACTACACGAGCTTGAGGGCTTGAAGACGGAAGCAACGACCTTGAGCACACAGATAGTCCAGGACAGCGAAATCGCCGCCCTCGCCCGCCTGCAATCGCAGATTCAACTAGCACAGGAAATGGTCAAAGCCATGCGTAAGCGAACCGAAAGTCTCGGATCGCACTATCGAGCAGACTAAGCTGAGCACCCATCTAGAGCAGAACACAACTAATCGATATCTATGGGCCCCGTGAGCTCAAAGCGACACGGGGCCCATTCGTGTCCGCGCGGGCAAATATACTCATTCTGAATACGGAGTCGACATAGTCCACGTAGACGAACGAACAGAAAGGAAGAGATATGGACAGCAGGGATATCGAGAAATGGCGTGTCGAACTTGACAGCTACGCCCATGTAGAAGACGGCGTTGAGTATTGGCTCGCACGCGATTTAATGGAGCCCCTCGGATACACCCAATGGCGTAATTTTGAGACTGCGGTTAAGAGATCCATGGCATCGTGTGACACCAATAAAATGCCTGTTGCCGCCCATTTTGCTGAGGCCAGCAAAATGGTAGATGCCGGCATCGCCAAACGAGCCGTAAAAGACTACAAGCTAACACGCTACGCATGCTATTTAATCGCCCAAAACGGAGACCCAAACAAGCCCGAAATCGCGCTCGCCCAGGCATACTTTGCTGTGCAGACGCGCCGCCAAGAGCTCATAGAGCAGCGCTTCGCAGAGATTCAGCGCTTGCAGGCGCGCCACTCGCTATCTGATTCAGAGAAACAGCTCTCGGGCATTGCATTCAGACGAGGCGTGGACTCCAAAGGATTCGCAATCATCAAGTCGAAGGGCGATGAAGCGTTATTCGGCGGCAGAAGCACGGCGGACATGAAGCGGCAGCTTGGTGTGCCCAAGAGCGCGGCATTGGCGGACAGGTTAGCCGATGTCCTCATCAAAGCAAAGGACCTTACGAACTCGATGACGGCCTTTAACGCCGAGGAACACGACCTGTACGGTCTGGACCAGATCAAGCAAGAGCACATCGAGAACAACACAAGCGTACGTGGCAGCCTCATCGACCGTGGAATTGTCCCCGAGAATCTACCGCCTGCCGAGGATACAAAGAAACTCGAACGTCGTGTGAAAGCAGACGAGAAAAAGCTCAAGGAGGGCACAGACGGATTCACCGACCCCCAGGGCAGGCTCGACTTGTAAAGCGTCTGTGCCCTTTCGGGTTCGACCCCATGTACGGTTAACAAAAAAAGCGACCAGCCGAAGCCAGTCGCTTTAACATGCTTTGGTGGGCCGTCAGGGGGTCAGCCTGCTGCGCAGGCGGCCGCTGCGGCG
>CATVZP010000148.1 GCA_958348565.1 uncultured Collinsella sp.
AGGCTCTCAACGCGGAAGCCGCGCTCGCGGAGCTTATCGCCACCGCCCTGGAAGCCCTTCTCCACCGCAATGCCAATACCGGACACCTCGGCACCCGCAGCCTCACAGATCTTGATAAGACCCTCGAGCGCGCAACCGTTGGCCAGGAAGTCGTCGATAATCAGGACCTTGTCACCCTCGGACAGGAAGCGCTTGCCCACGATAACCGGGTACTCCTTCTGCTTGGTAAAGGAGTAGATGGTCGTGGCATACTGCTCGCCGTCGAGGTTGATGGACTGTGCCTTCTTGGCAAAGACCACCGGCACGCCGCCAAAATGCTGAGCTGCGATGCAGGCCATACCAATGCCCGAAGCCTCGATCGTCAGGATCTTGTTGATCTCGACACCCTCGAACAGACGGGCCCACTCGGCACCCATGTGGTCGAACAGCTCAACGTCGCACTGGTGGTTGAGGAAGGCATCAACCTTAAGGACGTTACCGGCCTTTACGATGCCGTCATGGCGAATACGATCCTCAAGCTCCTGCATGGCGCAACCCCTTCTCGCGGCAACGATACCGCGCGATTAATAAACGTTGTTCGATAGTCTACCACGGACCGACCCCCGCCCGCCCCACAAGCCGCATCGCACCATAAAGCTGCAAGACCAGTAGATAAGCCCGATTCTTGGCAGACAGCCTCCCAACACGCTAATGCCGGGTGCGCGTCCTCACCAAACGTACCAATGTGAGCGCAAAGCCCACGGTAGCAACGGCCATCAGCACGTAGAATACCAAACGGAAGCCAAAGAGGAACACGTCCGGACGACCCGCCACATAGCTCGTGACCGTCTTGCCCATCGCCGCGCTCGTCTGTCCATACAGGATGCGCGACGCCGCCGTAATACCCAGCGCTATGCCCGCATAGCGCGCCAAGCTGCTCAAGCTGCCCGCAAAGCCAAGCGCCTCACGCGGAGCCGAACCCATATACAGCGAATTATTGGGACTCTGGAAGATCGACGTGCCGCACGACATAAACGCGACGCAGCACACAATCATCAAGATGGAAGAGTGCTCGTCAAGCGTGCTCACCGCAAAGAGACCGCACACGTACACGCCCAGGCCAACGGCCGTGGGCGCTTCACAACCAACACGGTCGGACACCGAGCCCGAAAGCGGGCCCACAAAGGCATTCACGACCGGCATCGCCAAAAACAACAGGCCGGAGATATCGGAGCTAAAGCCGTGGGCATCCTGAAAGTAGAACGGCAGCACAAACTCGGAGGCACCGATACCCACGAACACGATAAGCATGCAAGCCAGGTTAATCGTGAAAGCCGAGCTCGCAAAGCAGCGACGCGCCGCCTCTGTCAACGGCATAGGGCGTTCGCCAGCCTCCGGCTTCACATGCGGCAGCGTATAGAGTCCCACGATAAACGAGATTACGCCAATGGGCAGATTGATAAGGAAGATGCTCTCCCAGGGAAAGCTCGCCACCAGCACGCCGCCGAGCACGGGGCCGCACATCATGCCAAGAGCCACAAAGGTCGCCAGAATGCCCATGGCACGGCCGCGCTCACGCGCCGGAAACGACTCGGTGATGATGCCCATATTGTTGGCCATCGCGGCGGCACAGCCAATGCCCTGCACGAAACGCGCCAAGATAAGCACCTCGAGCGAAGCCGAAAGCCCGCAAAGCAACGAGCCACCCGTAAAGACGATTACACCAAGCTGGAACACATTCACCTTGCCGCGCACATCGCCCAAGCGGCCAAACGGCAGCATGGCGACGCACGTCGCGAGCAGATACACCGAGCTCACGAGCTGAATGCGGTCGAGACCCACCCCCAGCTTCTTTTGCATCACTGGGAGCGCCACCGTCACGATGCTCGCATCCAGACACGCCATAAAGGTCATGACGAGCACGGTGAACAGAATCGCCCATTTATTCTTACCGTGGGTGTCGCCCTCTAGGGCAATGTGTTCGCGGCGCAGCTGCTCGGCAGTTTTCTCCATGTATATCCTTTCTATCGTGCAACGCAAAAACGGGACCCCAATCGCCTACAAACGGACACGATCGGGGTCCCGCCTACGGAATCGGAACTATGAGGACGTCGTCAGCCGAAAAGCCGTCCCACGCCTCGCACGCACGCTAGCCTAGCACTGCTCGAGTGCCTGCTCAAGGTCGGCAATCAGATCGGCCGTGTCCTCGAGGCCGCACGACAAGCGCACCATGTCGGCGGAGATGCCGCAGGCGATGAGCTCCTCGTCGTTCATCTGGCGATGCGTGGCGTTAGCAGGATGCAGGCAGCAAGTGCGGGCGTCGGCCACGTGCGTGGCGATCTGGGCGAGCTTAAGACTCTTCATAAAGGTCTCGGCCGCCGCACGACCACCGGTAAAGCCAAAGCTCACGACGCCGCAGGTACCGTTGGGCATGTACTTCTGAGCCATGTCGTAGTACTTGTCGCCCTCCAGGCCCGGATAGCTCACGAAGCGCACCTTGGGATGGCCCTGCAGGAACTTGGCGACCGCCAGACCGTTCTCGCAATGGCGCGGCATACGCACGTGCAGGCTCTCGAGCGAGCTGTTCAGGAAGAACGCCGCCTGCGGGTTCTGCATGGGGCCGAGGTCGCGCATGAGCTGAGCGGTTGCCTTGGTAATGAAGGCACCCTCGCGACCGAACTTCTCGGCATACGTCACGCCGTGGTAGCTCTCGTCGGGCGTGGTGAGACCCGGGAACTTGTCCGCATGGGCCATCCAGTCAAACTGGCCGTGGTCGACGATCACGCCGCCCAGGTAGGCAGCATGCCCATCCATGTACTTGGTGGTGGAGTGCGTAACGATGTCGGCGCCCCACTCAAAGGGACGGCACATCACGGGCGTCGGGAAGGTGTTGTCGACCATCAGCGG
>CATVZP010000149.1 GCA_958348565.1 uncultured Collinsella sp.
CATGGGCGTCGTCGATCCCTTTTCTGTTGCTCGGGCCGCGGGGCTTGAGCTGACCGGGACGTCCGAGGGCCTCACGCTCACCGACGGCACGATGGAGCTGCGTGCCGATTTTACCCGCATGCTGCCACGACTCAAGCAGGGCCGTTTGCAGCAAGAGCTACTGGTGAAGGCTGCGCGCACAAAAGGCGTCGAGCAACCATGGGCGATTGACGCCACGGCGGGCTTTGGCGAGGATTCGCTGCTGTTGGCGGCCGCGGGCTTTACCGTCGATCTGTATGAACAGGATTGCGTGATCGCGGCGCTTCTCAAGGATGCTTTGGATCGCGCGGCAGATGATCCGGCGCTTGCGGCTGCTGTGTCGCGCATGCGCTTACATGCGGGCGAGGATAGCATTGCCGGTCTTCGCCATACAGCTGAGCTGATCGGGCAGGGCGAGCTCGCGGCTCCCGACGTGGTGTATCTGGACCCCATGTTTCCCGGACGCACCAAGAGCGCGGCGGTTAAAAAGAAGTTCCAACTTTTGCATCATTTGGAGCAACCGTGTGCCGATGAGGAGGCGCTGGTCCAGGCAGCGCTTGCGGTGCATCCGCGCAAAGTCGTTATCAAGCGGCCGGTGAAGGGCCCGCTGCTTGCCGGCGTTAAGCCGAGCTATCAACTTGCGGGCAAGGCCGTTCGTTACGATGTTTTGGTGCCGCCGCGCCCGTAGCTTGCGTGCGATGGCTGGCGCTCCGTCAATGCCGTGCCGATGCGGCGCCTATTTCCAAGGGTGCGACGTCAGGTGCCATCCGCCGCAGTATTCACATTTGTAGCAGGCCAAACCACGCCGCCCGCGGTTTTCGCAGTCGGCCATAACGGCCTCGGCCTCGGCGCGCGTGTCGTAACGGTTTTTGCGCTCGCACGATTTGTAGCGCCAGGCCTCATCGCGCTCGGCGTCCAGGGCGTCGCGGCGCTCGTCCTCGCGCGCAAACAGGTCGCTCATATCACCGCCCGTGGCAGCGCCCAAAAACTCGCTTTTGGCTTTTGACCAAGCGGCTCGCTTTTTGCTCCCCATCTGCTTCGTGCCCCTCTCCAAACGCTGGTATCATTGCCCAATCAAAGTGATACCAATAAACGTGAGGTCGCCGCGTGATGATCAGAAAAACCCTCGATACCGACATTCCCGCCGTCATGGCTATCTATGATGCGGCCCGCGACTTTATGCGCGCGCATGGCAACGCCACGCAGTGGCCCGAGGGCACGCCTTCGGCCGAGCAACTGGCTGCCGATATCGCCGCCGGTGGCAGCTATGTGTGCGAAGTCGACGGCCGCGTGGTGGCGACGTTTGCCTTTTTACCGGGCCCGGACGAGTGCTATGACGTAATTGAGGATGGCCAATGGCGTAGCGACACTCCGTACGCCGTGCTGCACCGTGTGGCGTCCGATGGCACCGTGCACGGTGTCGCGGCTGCGATGTTTGCCTTTGCCAAGGAGCGTGCCGATCACCTGCGCATCGACACGCATCAGGACAACCTGCCCATGCAGGGAGCCATCGCCAAGGCCGGGTTTAAGCGCGCCGGTATCGTATATGTGTCGGACGGTACGCCGCGCGTCGCGTTTGATTGGCTGCGCGAGGCATAAAGGCCGAGTCACATACCAACGTTTCACCGAAATGAAAATGCCCCCGAGTGGGGCCATTTTTGGTAAAACGCGTTGTTGTGGGGCTCGCGTTGTTATCGCCCCAGATGAGCCCGGGCAGACAAAAAGGGGAGGTGCCGGCTTTCGCAAGGCGCGAACCTACGAAAATCGCCGCGCGGCAACGCGGGGCGATGAGCTCGGTCGGGGGATAGGGCCCGCTTCGCCCGCCGGCACGTAAATTGTATCATCCAGTGTGGAACGAGGATGCCTGTTGCCGCGTGCGATGGGCTTGTAATAAGAGGAGAGCCATGTCGAAGCAAACGGTCGTTGGAATCTTGGCGCATGTCGATGCTGGCAAGACCACGTTGGCCGAGGCCATGCTGTTCAACGCGGGTCGCATTCGCAAGCGCGGCCGCGTGGACGATGGCGATTCGCATCTGGATACGAACGAGATTGAGCGCGAGCGTGGCATTACGATCTTCTCGTCGCAGGCCGTACTCGACCACGGCGATGCCCACGTCATGCTCGTGGATGCGCCGGGGCATGTCGATTTTTCTGCCGAGGCGGAGCGCACATTGCGCGCACTCGACTACGCGATTTTGGTTGTGGGCGCCAACGACGGCGTGCAAGGGCACACCGAAACCCTGTGGCGCCTGCTTGCGCGCTATGACATTCCGACGTTCATCTATATCAACAAAATCGATTTGGAGAATCCCGGCCGCGATGTTTTGCTGGCGCAACTTGGGCAACGTCTTTCCGAGGGCTGCCTGGATGCCAGCGAACTGCTGGCGGGCGGCGCCGTTCAGGAGGACGCTGCTGCGTTGGACGAGGCGGCGCTCGAGGAGTTTCTTGAGGCGGGTGAGCTTTCTGTCGCAACGCTGTCACGCATGGTTGCCGAGCGCAAGCTCTTTCCCTGTTTTGCCGGCTCGGCGCTCAAGGACCAAGGCGTGGACGAGCTGCTGGATGGCATATGTGCGCTGATGCGTGAACAGACATGGCTCCCGGAGTTTGCCGCGCGCGTCTATCGTGTCAGCCGCGGGGATCGCGGCGAGCGCTTGGCATGGGTTAAAGTGACCGGCGGCACGCTGCATGCCAAACAGCTGATTAACGGACGTTCCGGCGCCGAGGCATGGGAGCAGAAGGTCGATCAGGTACGCATCTATAACGGCGAAAAGTATGAGCTTGCCCAAGAAGTTGCTGCTGGCGGTATTTGTGCCGTGACGGGTCTTGCGCACGTTCGCCCAGGGGACGCCCTGGGCGC
>CATVZP010000150.1 GCA_958348565.1 uncultured Collinsella sp.
CTGTCGCAGTCGCTGCATATCTCGATGGCCGAGGCGCGCGACATGATCGACCGCTACTACGAGGCCTACCCGGGCGTGCGCACGTTCCTCGACAATGTGGTGGCGCGCGCCAAGCAGACGGGCTATGCCGAGACCATGTATGGCCGCAGACGCCATATTCCCGAGCTCAAGGCCAAAAACCCGCAACTCCGCGGCTTTGGTGAGCGCACGGCCATGAACCACCCCATGCAGGGCACCGCAGCAGACATCATCAAGATCGCCATGGCCCGCGTAAGCCGCCGCCTGGAAGAAGAGGGCTTTGCCGCCCACATGATTCTGCAGGTACACGACGAACTAGACTTTGAGTGCCCCGTCGACGAAGTCGAGCGCCTCACCGCCATGGTCCGCGACGTCATGGAGCACGTAGTAGACCTCCGCGTACCGTTGATCGCCGAAGCCAGCACCGGCATAACCTGGGCCGACGCGAAATAGGAAAGCGCCCACAACTCCAAAGTAACCAAACCAGAAGGGGGCTCCTTGCCAACAAGGAGCCCCCTTCATTCCAAAAAATCAGCCAAGTATCTAGACGCCAAGACGCCATCTAGGCGGCAGACAAGTAAACCTAGGGCCTGGCCGGTCGGCACGGGTTAACTTTTCGTAGATTCCGCACGCAAAGAAAGCCACTTAATGTGGCTTTCGTCTTGCGCAGGACCTGACCGAGCGAAAAGTTATCCCGTGCCGCCCGGCCAGGCCCGATGGGACGGCTACCGAGCCGCCAAGATAGCGTCGATGAGCGTCAGTACGCCCCCGTCGTTGTTACTCGGAATGCGCCACTTAGCATGCGCGTTCATATGCTCCTCGGCATTGTCCACGATAAAGCTGTGACCGACGCGCTCGAGCATGGGGATGTCGTTGTAGGTGTCGCCCACGGCGGCGGCATCGGCGATATCAATGCCGAGCTGCTCGCACAGATGCGCGACGCCGGCTCCCTTGTCGACACCCAGGTTCATAAAGTCGATCCACTCGCGCCCGGCGTTGGTGACGTAGAGCTTGTCCGAGAACTCGGGGCTATAGGTCTCGCGGAAAGCGGGCTCGGCGTCGTAGCCGGGGAAGAAGACCGAAATCTTGTTGGACTCGAAATCAATGCCCTCAAAGCTGTCGACGTAGTTGATTGTGTTGTAGTAGACGCTGATCTCGTCGTGGTACTGATGGTCGCGGGCAAGCACGTAGAACTCGTCGTAGCAGCACAGGACGGGAACGGCGCGCGGGTCCTCCGAGGCACGAGCGAGCACCTGCTGATACAGCGCCAGGTCGATATTGCTCTTATAGATATAGTTGCCGCGATAGATGACGCAGGCTCCGTTGTCGGGACAAAAGGCGAGGCGGTTCTTGATGCCCTCGAACATCTCTTCGAGCTTGGGGGCTGGACGTCCGCTGGCGGGGCAGAATACGATGCCGGCGCCGGCGAGCTTGTCCAAGCGCTCATCAAGACCCTGCGGCAACACGCGCTCGTCGGTCAGCAGCGTTTTGTCCATGTCGACGGCGATGAGCTTAATGTTTCCGATATTGGCGTCCGATTCGTAAGTTTGCATAAAAGCGAGCCTTTCGTTTCGAAATTGTTTCAGATGTTATAACCATCAACTCGTAGTCAGGCGTATTTTCGCAGGAACGGAGCGTATTTGCACCACGCTTCACAAAGTAATGAAAAAACTTTTCAGAAATTTGAATTTGTCGCTTGTGCTGCGGGCACTTTAGCGTAATATAGCGACCATCGAAAACGGAGACGGCAAAAGAGCCGCTTACCGAGGAAAAGGTACCGTTTACGATATTTGAATTGCGCCCGGCGATAGGTGAAAGGAGAGGCAGATGCAGTTCGTAAAGATCATCACTACTGCAGACAATGCCATCCGACGCCAGCGCGCAATTTCCCGACGACGATAACAATCGTCTCTGTCCGCATGGGGCGAATTGCCTCAACAGAGTCATTTTGAGGTCGTTGGGTTTTAGCACGACATTGCTGCATGTTTCTAGGGCATGTATGTGCTGATTTTTGCTATTTAACCTGATATTGCACGGTATATGACCTTGAAATGACTTGCAACTGACCGATGTTCTAACTAGCTACCAAGGGCGAAAGGAAACAGCCATGAGCAAGGAAAAAGTCGTTCTCGCATATTCCGGTGGTCTTGATACATCCGTATGTGTCAAGTGGCTCCAGGACGAGAAGAATCTCGATGTCGTTTGCGTCTGCGGCAACGTGGGCCAGGAGGAGACTGGCTTGGATGCCAAGAAGCAGAAGGCGCTTGACCTGGGCGTTCTCGATTGCCAGGTACTCGACCTGCGCGACGAGTTCTCCGATGAGTTCCTGACTAAGGCCATCGCCGCAAACTCCATGTACGAGAACAAGTATCCGCTGCTCTCCGCCCTGTCTCGCCCGCTGCTTGCCAAGAAGCTTGTCGAGGTCGCCCACGAGTTTGGCGCGACCTACGTCGCCCACGGCTGCACCGGTAAGGGTAACGACCAGGTTCGTTTTGAGGCTGCCGTCAAGGCCCTCGACCCCGAGCTCAAGGTTATCGCCCCGGTTCGCGAGTGGGATCTGAAGTGCCGTCCCGACGAGGTCGCCTATGCCCATGCCCACAACGTGCCGGTTCCCGAGGGTGCCAACGACAACCCCTATTCCATCGACGACAACCTGTGGGGTCGTGCCATTGAGTGCGGCCACCTGGAGGATCCCTGGAACGAGCCGCTCGACGACGCCTGGGTTATGACCAAGAATCCCGAGGACACGCCCGACACCCCGACGTATACCGAGATTGAGTTTGAGGCCGGCAAGCCCGTCGCCGTCGACGGCAAGAAGATGAAGCTCTCCGAGATCGTCATCGCCCTCAACAAGAT
>CATVZP010000151.1 GCA_958348565.1 uncultured Collinsella sp.
ATCTCCTCGCCCAAGAAGATGATGCGGTCGTTGAGCAGGCGCGAATAGATATCGTAGCTGCGCTCGCCGCGCGGCGTCTGCTCGATAACGTATGGCACGAGGGCGGAATCGAACTTAGCGATCATACGCATCTCCATTTCTCTTACGGACCAATAGTGGTTCTAGACAAACGTACGGTGCCCGCATGCTATGCATTGGCTGGCACCGTACGAAGCAACCGGATAACCGGCTTATAACTTTACCCCATCACGGGCGCGTCCATGCGCTCGCGGGAAAGGTGGCGAGAATTACTCGGCGTCCTTGGCGGTCTCGTCGACCTCGGTCACCTTGGCGTTCTCGACCAGGTGATCGACGGCCTTGGAGCGACGGATGGACTCGCGGACGGCAGGCATGCGGCCATCGGCGATGAACTCGGCCTTGGAAGCCTCGACGTCCTTGACGCCGGCCTTCTCGAACTCGGCGTTGATGTCGTCCTCGGTGACCTCGATCTTGAGCTCACGGGCGAGAGCGTCGAGCGCCAGGGACTCACGGGCAACGTCGTTGGCCTGCTTGTGCAGGTCGCCGATGAACTGCTCCATGGTCAGGCCGGAAGCGGGCAGCCAGGTGTCGAGCGTCATGCCGCGGGCAGCGAGGTTGGACAGGAAGTTCTGGCCGAGCTCCTCAAAGACGGACTGCTCGTAGTCGGCGTCCATCTCGTCGAGCTGCAGGCGCTCGGCGAGAGCGGAGACGCAACGGTTCTCCTTCTCGGCCGGCAGGCGGGAAGCTTTGTCCTGCTCGATCTCGATCTTGATGGCGTCGCGCATAGCGTCGATGCTGTCAAAGCCAAAGTCGGACTTGACGAGCTCGTCGGTGAGCTCGGGAGTGTTGCGGACCTTGATGCCCTTGACGGTGACCTCGACGGTGTGGGTCTCGGCCTCCTCGCCCTCCTCGACCTCATCGCTCCAGGTGACGGTCTTGACGTCGTCGACGTTAGCGCCGATCAGGGCCTCGTTGAACTCCTTGGGGTTGCTGTCGCTACCGGCGATGAGCATACGGCCCTCGGCGGCGAAGTTGTCGGCGTTCTCGACGGCCTTGAGGTCGACGGTCACGTAGTCGTCAGCCTCGACGGCGCGACCCTCGACGTCCTCGAAGGTGGCACGGTAGTTGAGGAGCATCTCGACCTGGTTGTTGATCTCGGACTCGGTGACCTCCGCGGGAGGCATCTCGATCTCGACGGCGTCGAAGGAGGAGAGCTCAGCGGCAGGACGCAGGGAGAACTCGACGGTGTAGGTGTAGTCCTCGTGATCCTTGGCGAGGTCGAGCTCCTTGTAGTCACCGTTCTTGGTGGGGACGATGTCCAGCTCGTTGAGGACGACGGGCTCGTTGGCGGCGATCAGGTCGTTGGTGGCCTGAGCGAGGGTAGCCTCGGCGCCAAGGGCGGAGTCGATGACCGGACGGGGAGCCTTGCCGGCACGGAAGCCCGGGAAGCGGTACTTCTTGGCGGTGTCCTTGTAGGCCTTCTTGATCGCGGCGTCGACGTCGGCGGCCGGGATGGTGACCGTAGCGGTGAGCTTGGCGTCCTTGACGTCAGAAGCGGTGATGTTCAACACGTTCCTCCTCATACTGCCCAGCTTATCTGAGGTGCTGGTACCTTTATGCAACAAAGTATCGCGACGGCCAGGGCCGACGCAGGTGCGATGGTGCGGGCGAAAGGACTCGAACCTTCACGGGAATCCCACCAGAACCTAAATCTGGCGCGTCTACCAATTCCGCCACGCCCGCATGAGCGCACAGACTAGGAATGATAGCAGATACGAACGACAAGCGCACGCACACCTTTTACAGGCTCACGACCTCACCACGAGTGCAAAAGACGGGACGAGTTGCCCCGCCCCGCCAATTACGACTTGTTCGCTGACCCGCTACTCCCCCAGCAGGGCCTTCTCAGGCGTGATCGGCAGCGAGCGCACCTGGTGGCCGGTGGCGTGTGCGACGGCCGAGGCCACGGCGGCGAGCGGCGTGTTGATGACGACCTCGCCGATCGACTTGGCGCCAAACGGGCCCGTAGGCTCGTAGCTCGACTCAAAGGCCACGCGAATGCTGCCGATATCCAGGCGCGTGGGCAGCTTGTAGCTCATAAAGTTGCCGGTACGCAGGCGGCCGCGGTCGTCGTGCTCGACGATCTCGTAGAGCGCGTGGCCGATACCCTGGGCAATGCCGCCCTCGGCCTGGACGCGCGCGAGCGCCTCGTTGATCACGGTGCCGCAGTCCACAGCAGCCGCGTAGTCCACAACAGTCACCTTGCCGGTGGCCTTGTCAACCTCGACCTCGGCAATACCGGCCATAAACGGCGGGGGCGAAACGGGCAGGCAGGCAGAGGCGTGCGAGGTCAGTGCGTCGCCGCCCGCGATGTTCTTGACGCACAGGTTGGCAAAGTCGCGCAGCGTGAGGTAGCGGTTCTGCTCGCGCGCGGCGCGCTCGTCGGACAGACGCACGTACTGGCCATCGAAGACCACGTCGGCGGCGTCCACGTCCCACATCTGGGCGGCCTTGCCGCAGATCTTCTCACGCAGCTCCGTCGCTGCGTTCTTGGCTGCCAGACCCGTCACGTACGTGCCCGAGCTCGCGTACGAGCCGGCATCGAACGGCGACACGTCGGTGTCCACGCCGCGCACCACAATCAGCGAGCTCTCAACGCCCAGCTCCTCGGCGGCAATCTGCGCCAGAATCGTGTCGACGCCCATGCCATTATCGGTGGCGCCGGTGCCGATGGTAATGAAGCCGTCCTCTTCCAGGCGCATGTCGATGCCGGCGATATCCACGTTGGAAATGCCCGAGCCCTGCATGGTGAGCGCACAGCCCAGGGCACGCACGCGGTCGCCCAGGTC
>CATVZP010000152.1 GCA_958348565.1 uncultured Collinsella sp.
AAAATACGACCTCGTCCGCACCCTCGCGGTCGTAGGCGCGGGCCAGCTCCACCGGATCGCCGGCATCGCGCAAGCTCACAAAGTTGACGCCCTTGACCACACGGCCGTCCTTGACGTCCAGGCAGGGAATTACGCGCTTGGTAAGCATGGGCTACTCCTCCCCTCGAGCGGCGGCCAGCGCCTGGGCCAGCGTAAAGTTGCCCTCGTAGAGCGCACGACCGGTAATGGCGCCTTCAATCGCGCCCTCACCCACCGCGGCCAGCGCGCGGATGTCGTCGAGCGTCGAGATACCGCCCGACGCCACGACGGGAAAGCCCGCGACCTGCGCCACATGGCGATACGTCGCCACATCGATGCCCGTCTGCATGCCATCACGCGCGATGTCGGTATACACCAGATGCTTAAAGCCCAGCTCGGTAAGCTGCGCCACGGCATCGTCGAGTGCCACGCCCGCGCCGTCGCGCCAGCCGTTCACCTTAACCTGGCCGTCGCGCGCGGCAATGTCGGCGACCAACAGCTCGCCAAAGCCCTGGGCTGCCACCTCAGCAAAACCCGGCTCGGTCACGAGCACGGTGCCCAGCGCAATGCGGCGAGCACCATAGCCTGCCAGCTCATCGATGCGTGCGAGTGAGCGAACGCCGCCGCCCACGTCCACGGACAGACCGTCGACGCCGCAGATGGCCTTAATCGCCGCCGAGTTGGCAGCGCATGTGTCCTCGTCCTCGCCAAAGGCAGCGGACAGGTCGACGACATGCACCCAGCTTGCGCCCTGCTCGGCAAACGAGCGGGCGACGGCCACGGGGCCATCGGAATATACCTTGCAGCGGTTGCGGTCGCCGCGCTCCAGGCGCACAACCTTGCCGCCGATCAGATCGATTGCGGGAAACAGGATCATCGGCCAACCTCCTCGACGATGTTGACGAAGTTCTTAAGGATGCGCTGACCCAGCGCGGAGGATTTCTCGGGATGGAACTGGCAGCCCCACACGTTGCCGTGGCGCACGATGCACGGGAAGCTCCGCGTGTAGTGCGTGCGCGCCAGCACATTGGCGGCATCGGCATCGTCTGCCACCGCGTAGCTGTGGGTGAAGTACATGTTGGCACCCTCGGCAAAACCGGCGAGCAGCGGATCGGCCGCACCGGCGGGCGTCATGTGCACCTGGTCCCAACCCACGTGCGGCACCTTCAGTCGGCTCGACTCCAGGCGCGTGCACGAGCCGCGCATAATGCCCAGGCCATCGACCCAGGGGCCACCGGCCTGCTCGGAGGCATCGTCGTCCGCATCCGCACGCTCGTCCGCCGGCACGCCCTCGTCGCCGCGCTCAAAAAACAGCTGAAGGCCTAGGCAGATGCCGAGCAGCGGAGTTCCGGCCGCAACGGCGTCGAGCACCGCGTCCGCCTCGCCGCTCTCGCGCATAAAGGCAATCGCGTCGTAGAACGCACCCACGCCCGGGATGACCAGGCCGTCGGCGTTACGGATCTGCTCCGGGTCGTCCGACGCGCAGGCGGCGGCACCAGCGCGCGCAAGCCCGCGCACGACGCTCGACAAGTTGCCCTTGTGGTAGTCGACCACCACGATCTTCGGTTCGCCCACGCGACCCTCCCTTATCTCATCGTCCAAAACCACCACAAAGGGGACAGGCACCTTCGTGGTGGTTTTAGTTCTTTTGAACGTACCGCTCGCCAAACCACCACGAAGGTGCCTGTCCCCTTTGTGGTGGTTTTTGCCTTTGTGGCGGTTACAGTGAGCCCTTGGTGCTGGGGATGCCCTGCACGCGGGGATCGAGCTCGCAGGCGCGGCGCATCGTGCGGCCCACGGCCTTAAAGGCCGCCTCGATAATGTGATGCGAGTTACCGCCCGCCAGCTCGCGCACGTGCAGCGTGAGCTTGGCGTCGCGCGCAAAGGCGTAGAAGAACTCGACGGCCAGCTCGGTATCGAAGCTGCCCACGCGCTCAGTCGGCACGGGCAGCTCGCAGTAGGCCTGCCCGCGGCCCGAAATATCAACGGCAGCCATCACAAGCGTCTCGTCCATGGCGATCGCCGCGTCGGCAAAGCGCGTAATGCCCGCCTTGTCGCCCAGCGCCTGGCAAAACGCCTCGCCCAGCACAATGCCCGTGTCCTCGACGGTATGATGCGCATCGACCTCGACGTCGCCCACCGCGTGCACCGTCAAATCGAACAGGCCATGGCGGCCAAAAGCGTTGAGCATGTGGTCGAAAAACGGTACGCCGGTCGAGATATCACACACGCCGCATCCGTCCAGGTCGAGCTTTACGACAATGTCGGTCTCCCCCGTCTTGCGGGTCACCTCGGCATAGCGGTCCATCTACATCTCCTCCTTCACCAGCGCGGCAAACGCGGCCAGCACCTCGTCGTTTTCCTGCGGGGTGCCTACGGTAATGCGCAGACAGTCCGCGAGCCCCGGCGCGTAACTAAAGTCGCGCACCAAAATTGAATACTCGTCGCGCAGACGCTCGCGCACGCGCGTGGCATGCGGTGTGCGCACAAGCACAAAGTTCGTCGCGCTCGGCCACGCCTCCACGGGCAGACCCTCGGCAGCCATTGCGCGCAGGGCACACAACTCGCGCTCGCGCTCGGATGCGACCTGTGCCACCACGGGCGCGTACGCATCGCGGGCACGCACGCAGGCAAGCGCCGCCGCCTGGCTCAACACGTTGACCGAATAGATCTGGCGAATCGCCGCGAACACGTCGATGACCTCGGGCGCCGCGATCACGTAGCCCAGACGCGTGCCGGCGGCGCCAAACGCCTTGGACAGCGTATGTAGAATCACCAGGTTGGGATGCTCGGCGATAAGCCCCTGCGCCGTGGTGGCCGCGCCA
>CATVZP010000153.1 GCA_958348565.1 uncultured Collinsella sp.
GTGTAGCGGTTGCCGGTCGTGAGCTCGACAAGCTCAATCGCCGTATCCATGGGGTAGGTCGACACGGGGTTCTGCGTGCGTCCATTAACGGTTTGCGGAATCACGTACGGATAGACAGGACCGCTCGCATAGACGGTGTAGCCGTTGCCCAGGCTGACCGTGCCTAAAACAGTATCGCCGTCGTCGGGGGTAAAGGTCTCGCCGTCGCGCACCGCGACGAGCGTCACGAGCGGTGTGTTGGTGTCGCCGTCCAGATAAATGCACATCGTACTGCCGTTTTGCCAGGTTGCGACCTTGCCATACCACTCAACCGGAATATCGAGCTGATACAGGTTCGTCGCCTTGTGTCGAGCGTCGGCATCGCGGGCGGACTGTGCCTCGCTTGCGCTTACGGCGTTGGCGGCGGCATCGCGGCGTGTAATTGCCGCCTGCTGGAGTATCTTTGCCGCGGCGGCAGAGCTCGCGCCGCCTTCCTCGGCATACTTGGCGGCGGCATCGATCTGGTCGTCAGTCACCGTGTCGGCCGAAGGCACCTTGAGCTTAAAGGTGGCCTGGGCACTCAAATCCTGCCCATCGCTCTTAACGGTGACCTGTGCCTTGGCGGTCGGGACAGTGTAGATGGTGCCGTCTTCCGCGATGGGGGATCCAGCAATGGAGAGCGTATAATCGCCGGGCAGCAGCTTAATGCCGCGACCATGCTCGTCAACGTAGAGCGTTTCGCTCACGGAAGAACCGTCGGAATCCTGCCCGCTCACCTGTACGGGAATCTTGGAGCCAGTTGAGCAGTCGAGGCCCGCGGCATGCACGCCAATCTGCACCGACATCATCGTGTGTGCACTGGCGGCGACAGCGGCAGCCTGCTCTTGCTGATATCCGTTCCAGGCAGCATAGCCTGCGCCGCCGGCGACGAGCGCGACGGCCACAACGCCGGCAACCATCAGGTTGCGGCGCTTGGGCGGCATCTTACGATGACGAACCTCGGCTTCGCGTGCCGAAGGGACGGACGGTAGGGGAATATCGCCCATGGCGATGGTCTCGTCCACGGCAGGCGCGGAGCCCAGGCCGGGAAGCTCGCGGGTCAGCGAATCTTCGGCCGGTAAGCTGTCGAGCAAGATGGTTTCCTCGCTCGTGTCGGATTCGGGCTGGTCGTCGGCCTCGCATTCGGATTCCTCGTGCCCCGCCTCGTCCTCGGTGGGCGCGGCGCCATCGTCTTTTGCATCCCGATCATCGGGCTGCACCTCGATTTCCGGCTCATCCTGCACATCAACGTTCGAATCGTCAAACGCAATCTCGGCCAGCGCGATCTGGTCTAGGCTCTCCAGGGCCTCGGCACACGCTTCTGCATCTTGGGCCGCATCCTCTTGGCCCATCGTTTCATCTTTCATATATCCCCCAAGCTCAATATCGGGACAACACTGTACCCAAAAATGGAGCCATATAAAGCGCATGCGAAATATAAGATCCGATTTAACCTGAGCGCATCGTTCGGCCGCGTCCTCGCGGCAGCAAAAAGCCCCCGGAACGCGAACGAATCACATTCCGGGGGCTCTGCAATGCGTTGAGTTGCGCGGAGCCGGCTATGCGGCTTCGTACTCAAGCGATGTTTGCGTCAGGCGCGTTACTCGGCGTGCGCGTAATCAACCTTGGCGCGGCGAGCGGTGGCCTTGTCCCAATCGCTGGTGCCCTCAAAGACATCCTGCTTGTAGGGGTTGCGGCCGAGCTTCTTGGCACGGTAGGCGATGTAGATGATTGCGGCGACGTTGGCGATCAGCGCGGCGATCGAGACCGCGGTAGCGGCGCCGGGGTCGAGCGTGGAGTGCGTCACAAAGATGGACTCCTCCTGGAAGTAGGGGAACACCTGGGCAAACATGCACCAAATGGCCAGCGTAAAGGCGCGGTTCTGGATCCAGCCGCCCTTGTTCCAGATAAAGGCGGCGACGGTGGGCGCCAGCAGCAGCGCAAAGCCGCAGAACCAGGAGTGGGTGGGCAGGCAGTTGTAGGTGTAGCAGAAGTTCCAGATATCGTAGGCGATGATGTAGACCCAGGTCATGTCGGGCCACAGCATATCGGTCTGATCCTCGGAGGCGTAGACGCTCCACCAACCGGTCATGCAGAAGATGTTGATGATACCGGCGATGCCGTTGAACACGTTGTTCCAGCCGGCAAGCTGCGTGGCACCCTCGGAGGTGACCCAGGTGGACTGGCCCAGGACAAAGAAGTGATAGGCGCTCTCGAAGTCGGACACGACGGCGATCATGATGTTGATGGCGACGATCACAAACGGCCACGCGCGGAACCAATGCGCCTTGCCGATCTTGCCCCACTGGTACTTAATGGCAATGAAGCCCCAGCAACCGGCCAGGGCCGCGTACACCTTGGCGTAGTGGAACCAGCTGTTCTGGTACACATGGGTGGGGTTGGTGAGCGCCCACTCGGCGCCCTGTGAGACGCCGATGGCGATGGCGACGCAGTAGATGGTCATGGCCAACGGAGCCACGCCAAAGATGATTGCCGCGCCCAGCTTGGTGCGGCGGCCGACCTCGTTGAGCACGATCAGGCCAATAAAGACCATGGCCCAGCCGGCCCAGTGGATAAGGGTATCGCTACCCCAAACATCGAACAGCATGCTGCTCTCCTTTCACACGCCCGCGGCCCCTCTTCTGATCGCGGGCAGTTTGGCCAAATGTCGTCAGTTCTGGGGCTTGCGCTCCGGATACTTGGCGGTATAGCCCTCGATGTGGAGTGTCGAGGCGATGATTTCCTTGACCGTCTCGTCGGGCACATCGGGGTGCGTGCGGATATACATCAA
>CATVZP010000154.1 GCA_958348565.1 uncultured Collinsella sp.
CCGTTGGCAAAAATCTCGACCATCGTAGTGTCCGAAAGCACGCGCAGGTCGCGAAGTTCGCCGAGCTCAATCGACCTCTGGTCGCGTCCATAGCCTTCGTCGCCCATATCCAGGGTAAGCATCCCGTCCGTATAACGTACAAAGACACCCTTGCGGATTTCGAGCTCGATCATCTTGGCTCCCTCACAGGAAACCACGACATCAAACAGGCGTCCCGGCTCCTCAACGGTCTCTCCGCCTACAGCACGAACGCAGTCGCCGCGCATCCTCTCAATCTCGTGCGCCGGCTGCTGGCAGAGCTTACCATCGCGCATGCTCAGCTCTCGCGGCACCGTCAACGCGCACTGCCACCCGCGTGCCACCGTCGGGTTTTCCGCCGTCGCATCGGGGCAACCCGACCATCCGATCATCAATCGCCGGCCTGCAGCATCCTCAAAGGACTGCGGAGCATAGAAATCAAAACCGGCATCGACCATTGGGGGCATGCCCTGCCCGACGATTTTAAAGCTCGGCGCCTCCCAATCGGCCTCGATGGGGAACCACACGCACTGATGCGGATTGCGGTAACGCCAACCATCGGCAGGCACACCCTGCGGACAGCAAACGAGAATAAGCTCGCCATCGAGCTCAAACAGATCGGGGCACTCCCACATAAAGCCAAACTTCTCGCCCAACTCAATGCGCGTCGCATAGCTCCAGTCCTCAAGATTGCGCGAGGTATAGACAAGCACGCAGCCACGGTCGTCTTTCGTACGAGCGCCCAGAACCATGTAGTAGATACCATCGTGCTCAAGGATCTTGGGGTCGCGCACGTGTGTACCGATATCGTCGGGGTAATCGACCGGTCCAACAGCTATGCACTTCTCGCCCAATTCGTCGGGATTCTCGGCAACCATATGAATCTGGTTTTGCTCACGGCCCGTCAACACGTAGTCGTAATCATCGCGGTCAAAATGCTTGACGTTGCCGGTATAGAAGTAGTGAATCTTGCCATCGCGTACAAAGGCAGAACCAGAATACGCTCCGTTCGAATCCAAATCGGAATCGGGGAACAGCACAGGGCCGTGATTCTCGTACGTCACAAAATCCTTTGTCGTCAGATGGTTCCAAAGCACTGGACCGCCATGCGCAGCATCGAACGGATCGTATTGATGATAGATGTGATACGTATCACCAATCTGAACCAAACCGTTGGGGTCGTTGAGCCAGCCAAGCTCAGGCTCCACATGGAACAGGAGCCTATCGGGGTCGGACGCGATGCGACCCGCCGTCTCATCCTGTCCGGCACGCCACTGCTCATAGTCCGCGCGTGTCACCTTATTTTTTTGATTAAACATCGCCGTTGACTTTCTCGTCTATGGGGAAGGACGCTCGACTCGCACGAGTCGAACGCCCTTCCCCAAATGGACTTATCCTCAGATTACACTGAACGGCTCAACTAGAAGCTAACGTCGAAGCCAGCGCCAGCGCCCTCTTCATCGGTGGTCGGAACGCCCTTTGCCTTGTTGTAGGCAAAGATCAAGACGATCGGCACGATAAAGGCGATGAGATTGCCAGCCACATACCACACGAGGGTCTCGGGCGTGACGATAAGCAGGCCGAGAACGCCGGTCAGACCCTGACCGATAGCGCGCACCTCAAAGAGTTTCACGAAGGCACCACCGCAGCCTGCACCGATGCATGCGCAGATGAACGGAATGATCGAATAGCGCATGTTTGCAGCGAAGATAGCAGGCTCGGAGATACCGACCAGCGTCGGGATAAAGGACGACATGCAAATGTTGCGCTCTTTGGAATGCTTCTTGTGAATGAGGTACATGCCGATGGCGCCGCCGCCCTGGGCGATGATGGAAACCGACCAGATGGCCTGGATGTAGTTGAAGCCAGTCGTGGCAACAAGGTTTGCCTCGATACCCTGGATGAACTGATGCGTACCGGTAACGACGAGCGGCTGCAGGAACGCGGCGAAGACAAAGGCACCAAAGACGCCCATCCTGTTGTACAGGATATCGATTACGCCGGCGAGGACGTCACCGATCAGGTTGCCGAGCGGGCCGAACACGGTGAACAGGGCGACGTTAGCAAGAATCAGGGTAACGGTCGGGACAAAGACGAACGAAACGACCTCGGGGATGTACTTCTGGGCAATCTTTTCGACCTTGGCCATAAACCAGGCAGTCAGGATTGCAGGGAATACGCCGCCCTGGAAAGCAACCATGGGAATGGATAGCGGACCGAAGTTCCAGTACTCAGCACCCGTCGGGTCCATAACGAACGTGTTGCGGTTCATAAGGCTCGGGTGAACCATGACGATACCGACGAGGATGCCCAGGATCGGGTTACCGCCAAAACGCTTGACCGCGCTGTACATAACCAGGACAGGCAGGTAGTCGAACGTGGTGGCGATAATGGCAAAGAAGCTTGCGAGGTTCTTGAGGAACTCGCTGTGATCGGCGAGGCTGCCTTCCATGCCAAAGAGGCCGTTGGCAACGATCAGCGACTTAAGGCCGATGATGATTGCAGCGCCGACGAAGGCGGGAATGATGGGGATAAAGATGTCCGAGAATACCTTGAGGACCGAGAAGAACTTGCCCTTCTTGTCCGCCTCAGCGCCCTTGACCTCGGAAGCACTGATCTCCTTAACGCCCGTCAGAGCCATAAACTCATCGTAAACCTTGTTGACGGTACCGGTACCGAAGATGATCATGAGCTGGCCGCTGTTGTACAGCACGCCCTTGACGCCATCGATGTTCTCGAGCTCGGCCTTGTTGTA
>CATVZP010000155.1 GCA_958348565.1 uncultured Collinsella sp.
GCCGAGCGCAAAATGGATTCTAAAAAACACCTTGCCAAATAGGAGCGTCAGGACGCAAAGAGGCTCCGCCGCGCAACGCGCGCAGCGGAGCCTCTTTGCATGTCCGAGGACGTTTTGGGAAATAACCCAAAACCGGCCCCAGTAATCCTACAGGAGTTGAACCCTTTAGAACTTGTTGTGGAAGGTACGCGAAATGACCTCGTCCTGCTGCTCCTTGGTGAGCGTGTGGAAGTTCACGGCATAGCCGGAAACGCGGATGGTCAGCTGCGGGTACTTCTCGGGGTGAGCCTGAGCGTCGAGCAGCGTCTCACGGTTGAAGACGTTGATGTTCAGGTGGTGGCCACCCTTCTCGGCGTAAGCGTCGAGCATGTGGACCAGGTTATCGGCCTGGGTCTCGGAAACTTCAGAAACCTTCATAATATGTCTCCTTCGATTAATAGGCGCCGGCCGAAACCGGCGCGCTAATCAGTAATCGTTATTGTTAGTATAGCACTAACAATAGTTACTCGCCCAGCTGATCAAGGTCGATATCGCCAAAGAACACCTGGTCCTCCTTGCCGAGCGCACTCGGGATGATGGAGAAGGTGTTGGAGATGCCGTCCTGGGCATCGCGGAACGGGAGCTTGGAAACCGAAGACAGCGAAGCGATGGCGCCGTGGCTATCGCGCTTGTGCATGGGGTTAGCACCCGGGGCGAACGGCTGGCCAGCCTTGCGGCCGTCGGGCGTGGAGCCGGTCTTCTTACCGTACACGACGTTGGAAGTAATGGTCAGAACCGAGGTCGTGGGCACGGAGTTGCGGTAGGTGTCGTTCATGCGGATGTACTCCATGAACTGGTGCACAACGTCGTGAGCGATCTGGTCGACGCGGTCGTCGTCGTTACCGTACTTGGGGAACTCGCCCTCGGTCTCGAAGTCGACGATGATGCCGTTCTCGTCACGGACGGGGTGGACCTTGGCGTACTTGATGGCGGACAGGGAGTCAGCCACGACGGAAAGGCCAGCGATGCCCGTAGCGAACCAGCGGTGCACGTGCTTGTCGTGCAGAGCCATCTGAATGCGCTCGTAGCAGTACTTATCGTGCATGTAGTGGATGATGTTCAGCGAGTTGACGTACACGCCAGCGAGCCACTTCATCATGTCGTTGTACTTGGCCACAACGTCGTCGTAATCGAGCGTATCGCCCTCGACGGCGCGATACTTGGGGCCGACCTGCTTCTTGGAGACCTCGTCAACACCGCCGTTGAGTGCGTACAGCAGGCACTTGGCCAGGTTGGCGCGGGCGCCGAAGAACTGCATCTCCTTGCCGATGCGCATGGAGGACACGCAGCAGGCGATGCCGTAGTCGTCGCCGTGGTAAACGCGCATGAGGTCGTCGTTCTCGTACTGGATCGAGGAGCTGGCGACAGAAGTCTTGGCGCAGAACTTCTTGAAGTTCTCGGGCAGACGGGTCGACCACAGAACGGTCATGTTGGGCTCGGGGCTGGTGCCCATGTTCTCGAGCGTGTGCAGGTAGCGGTAGCTCATCTTGGTAACGAGCGTACGGCCGTCGACACCCATGCCGCCGATGGACTCGGTGACCCACTGCGGATCGCCGGTGAACAGGGCCTGGTACTCGGGGGTACGGGCAAACTTGACCATGCGGAGCTTCATGATGAAGTGATCCACGAACTCCTGGATCTGCTCCTCGGTGAAGGTGCCGTTGGCAAGGTCGCGCTCAGCGTAGATGTCGATGAACGTAGAGGTACGGCCGATGGACATAGCAGCGCCGTTCTGCTCCTTGACGGCAGCAAGGTAGGCGAAGTACATCCACTGGATGGCCTCCTGCGTGTTGGTAGCAGGGTTGGAAATGTCGAAACCATAGGTCTCGGCCATCATCTTGAGCTCGCCGAGGGCGCGGATCTGCTCCTGCAGCTCCTCACGATCGCGGATGTTGTCGGCGGTCATGACCGTCGGGGTGGAAGCCTTCTGGGCCTCCTTGTCCTTGATCAGGTAGTCGACACCGTACAGGGCAACACGACGGTAGTCGCCGATGATGCGGCCGCGGCCATAGCCATCGGGCAGACCGGTGATGATGTGAGCCGAGCGGCAAGCACGCATCTCGGGGGTGTAAACATCGAAGACGCCAGCGTTGTGGGTCTTGCGCTCGAAGGTGTAGCGCTCGACAACGTTCTCGTCGACCTTGTAGCCGTGCTGGCTGGCAGCCTGGCAAGCGATGCGGATACCGCCGTTGACGTGCAGCGCGCGCTTGAGCGGCTTGTCGGTCTGAAGACCGACGATGGTCTCCTTCTCGCGGTGGGCGTTATCGATGTAGCCAGCGGGGTGGCTCACGATACCCGTAACGGTCTTGGTGTCCATATCGAGGACACCGCCCTGCTCGCGCTCCTTGAGCAGCAGGTCGAGAACCTCGCCCCACAGCTCCTTGGTACGCTCGGTCGGGCCGGCGAGGAACGACTCGTCGCCCTCGTAGGGGGTGTAGTTCTTCTGGATGAAGTCTCGGACGTCAACTTCTCCCGTCCAGATGCCTTCCTTGAAGCCTTCCCATGCCTCCTGCATTGTGTAACCACGCTCCTAGTTAC
>CATVZP010000156.1 GCA_958348565.1 uncultured Collinsella sp.
TTCCAGTACAGCCCGTACGCGTACTTTAACGAGCACTGCATTGCCATGAGCTCCGAGCATCGTCCGATGCACGTCGACCGCAAGGGCCTGACCTGCCTGCTCGACTTTGTGGACCTGTTCCCGCACTACTTTATTGGCTCCAACGCCGACCTGCCCATCGTGGGCGGCTCAATTCTTTCGCACGACCACTTCCAGGGCGGCGCACACGAGTTCCCCATGATGCATGCCGCCGAGGTCTCGCAGTTTAGCGTGCCCGGATTTGACCAGGTCAGCGGCACCGTGCTGCAGTGGCCGCTCTCGGTGCTGCGCCTGCGCTCGCACGACCGCGCCCAGCTGCTCGACGCCGCCGAGAAGATTATCCTCGCCTGGCGCGAGTGGACCGATGAGTCGGTTGGCGTCATCGCGCACACAGCCGATGGCGTGTCGCACAACACCGTGACGCCCGTCATCCGCCGCGTCGACTCCCGCGGCAATGCCGGCGGCGAGATCTACGAGGCCTACCTGGCGCTTCGCTGCAACATCACGACCGACGAGCATCCGCTGGGCGTATTCCACCCGCATGCCGAGTATCACCACATTAAAAAGGAGAACATCGGCCTGATCGAGGTCATGGGTCTGGCCATTTTGCCGCCGCGCTTGGTTCCCGAGCTTGGCGCTGTCCGTGAGCATCTGCTGGCAGCCAAGGTCGATGCCAGCTACGATCTTGCCGGTGCGCTCGAGGTCGATGATCTTTGTCGCAGCCATGCCGCGTGGGCCGAGGACGTCTTTGCTCGCCGCGCCGACGAGCTTACGGCCGACAACGCCATCGATATCCTGCACGAGGAGGTCGGCGTGGTGTTTGGCCACGTGCTCGACAACGCCGGCGTCTTTAAGTGGGACGAAGCCGGCCGCGCCGCCCAGCAGCGCTTTATCGACTCGCTGTAGAGCACAGACCCGGACGCTCAACGGCAGCCCCCACGACATAGCCACCTACACGACAACGGCGCCCGCCGGCAACATCGCCGGCGGGCGCCGTTTTCTGATGCAAGGGTAGCTAATTTGCACCAAAACAAGGAGTGTCCCAAACTGCCGACAGAAAAAGAACGTCCCCAGGTGCCGACCTAAACCCCCACATTATTCGATGGAAAAACGTGGTTGCCTCCCACATTATTCGATGGAAAAACGTGGTTCATTCCCACATTTTTCGATGGAAAGACCAACACGGTCTTATACTAACCATGATCGTTAGGAGGCAGTATGCAGCGACAGCTAATGGACGAACTCATCGCTTGGAAATCTAGGGCAAACCGCAAGCCCCTCCTGCTTAAGGGGGCCCGCCAGACAGGAAAAACCTGGCTTCTCAACGAATTCGCAGGCCAGCAGTATCAAAACGTCATCCGTTTTGACTTTATGCTCGAACCGGGCGCACGCTCGCTGTTCGACGGAAGCCTTGACCCCAAACGCATCATCTCCCAGATAGAGCTCCTGCGCGGCCAGACCATAACGCCGACAGACACACTCATCATCTTCGACGAAATCCAAGAGGCACCGCGTGGCATCACCTCGCTCAAATACTTCAACGAGCTGGCGCCGGAATACCATATCGTGGCAGCCGGCTCCTATATGGGGCTCGCGCTCCGACGCGAAAACGAGTCGTTCCCCGTCGGCAAGATTGACCAGCTTACCATGCGCCCCATGGGGTTTGTCGAGTTCGTTCGCGCCGTCGATGGCGATCCGCTCGCAGATGCCATCCTTGCCGCAGACATGGACCTGCTGACAAACGTTTCCGAAAAGCTCGAGCGCCTGCTCAAGGAATACCTCGTTGTCGGTGGCATGCCAGAAGTTGTCTCCGCTTTCGCCGCCTCCCACGATTTCATCGAGGCCCGCAGGCTTCAGCAGCAAATCATCGAAGCTTACGAATCAGATTTTGGCAAGCATGCGCCAGCCCGCATCGTCGAGCGCATGAGGCTGGTTTGGAAATCCCTTCCCGGCCAGCTCGCAAAGGAAAACAAGAAGTTCGTCTACGGTGCGCTCCGTCCCGGGGCGCGCGCACGCGATTTTGAGGAAAGCCTCCAGTGGCTCATGGACTATGGAATCGTTCATAAGGTACCACGTGTTTCCGCCCTAAGAGCACCGCTCACAAGCTACGAGGATCTCTCGGGCTTCAAGCTGTTCTGCATCGACACCGGCATCCTCGGAGCACTCTCCGGCCTCTCGCCAGCCATTGTTCTGAACGGGCCCGCTGTTTTTACGGAGTTCAAAGGCTCGCTGACCGAGCAATACGTCGCACAGGAGCTTTTGCTCCAAGGCAAAACTCCCGCGTATTGGTCATCCTCCTCCGGCAATGCAGAGACTGACTTTGCCATCGACCATGCGGGGACCGTGCTTCCGCTCGAGGTCAAGGCGGCAGAGAACCTCAAAGCAAAGAGCCTGAGGATTGCCTGCGAGAAGTTCAAGCTCGAGCGCTGCGTGAGAACATCGTTAGCGGCATATAGAGACGAGGGCACGCTCGTCAACATTCCGCTCTGGGAGATTGGGCAAATCGACAAGCTGGCATAGGCGCTGTGGAGGGGG